>JAYSYH010000001.1:0-8145 GCA_043716645.1 Betaproteobacteria bacterium
TTCAGCCGCCACGATCACCAACCAAGCGGTGCCGACGCTCAGGCGCACGCCCGTCAGCATGTAGGGCAGCACGGCAGGGAAGAGGATGCGCGTCATCACTTTCCACTCGCTCAGGTTCAACACCCGCGCCACGTTGAGGTAGTCAGCCGGAACGCGCTGCACACCCACGGCCGTGTTGATGATCATGGGCCAGATCGAGCAAATGAATATGGTCCAAATGGCCGCAGGGTTGGCCGCTTTGAACACCAATAAACCAATCGGCAACCAAGCCAACGGTGACACCGGCCGCAGCAAACTGATGAGCGGCGACATCATGCTGTTCAGCACTTTGAAACGACCGATCAGGAACCCCGCCGGTATGCCCACGGCAGCCGCCAAGCCGAAGCCCACGGCCACGCGCTCCAGCGAAAACAAGATGTTCCAGCCGATGCCTTGGTCGTTCGGGCCCTTGATGTAGAACGGATCCGAGAACACAACCACGGCTTCTTTGAACGTGGCCCAAGGCGTGGGGAAGGTCTGGCTTTTCATCGTCAGCAGCGCCCATATTCCCACCAGCAGGGCGACGCCAAACAGCGGTGGCAACACCTTCAGCGCCAAGGCGTTCCAGTCGTACTGGACGCGCGGAGCCTTCACGGCTGTGGTGACGGGAGTGGGCGTGGCCTTCGGGGCTGTAACCCCATCCGCCAAACTGTCGGACTTCATCCGAAGCTCCGCGCTGGCTTCAGAAGGCGAGTGAAAAATGGCACTGACCATGACAGTCTCCTTTGAAATCGAACGAGGGGTAAATCAAGCCTTGACCGCAAAACCGTCGGCGTACTTTTTCGGGTCTTTGCCGTCCCACACCACGCCGTCAATCATCTTGCTGCTGCGCAAGACGTCTTTCGGCACGCTCACTTTCAGTGCGCTGGCCGCTTGTTTGTAAAGCTCCACCTGATTGATCTGTTTGGCCACTGCCAAATAGTCCGGGTGCTCTTTGATCAGGCCCCAGCGCTTGTGCTGGGTGAGGAACCACATGCCGTCAGACAGGTAAGGGAAATTGACCGCGCCGTCGTTGAAAAACTTCATGTGGTTGGGGTCGTCCCAGGTCTTGGCGTCCTTTCCAGAGGCGCCGTTTTGGTAGCGACCCAGGATGCGCGCATTGATCGCATCCACGCTGGTGTTGACGTAGCTCTTGTCGGCAATCGTCTCGGCCATCTTGTTCTTGTTCGATAGGTTGGCGTCGATCCAGCGGCCGGCTTCGATCACCGCCATCATCACGGCGCGCGCCGTGTTGGGGTGCTTCTTGACAAAGTCGCCGGTGGTGCCCAGCACCTTCTCGGGGTGGTCTTTCCAGATGTCCTGTGTGGTCACCGCCGTGATGCCGATGCCGTCGATGATGGCGCGGTGGTTCCACGGTTCGCCCACGCAGTAGCCGTCCATGTTGCCCACGCGCATGTTGGCCACCATCTGCGGCGGCGGCACGGTGATGACCTTGGCGTCCTTGATCGGGTTGATGCCGAAAGAGGCCATCCAGTAGTACAGCCACATCGCGTGGGTGCCGGTGGGGAAGGTCTGCGCGAAGGTGCGAACTTGCCCGTCTTCGCGCTTGTCACTGGCCATCACCTTGGCCAGCCCGGCGCCGTCCACGGCACCCTTGTCCGCCAACTTCTTGCTCAGTGTGATGGCTTGGCCGTTGTTGTTCAGCGTCATCAGCACGGCCATGTCCTTCTTCGGCCCGCCGACGCCCAGGTGCACGCCGTACACCAGGCCGTACAGCACGTGGGCCATGTCAAGTTCGCCATTGACCAGCTTGTCGCGCACGCCGGCCCAGCTGGCTTCCTTGGTCGGGACGATCTTCACACCGTATTTCTTGTCGAAGCCCAACACGCTGGCCATCACCACGCTGGCGCAGTCGGTCAGCGGGATGAAGCCGATGCGCACTTCTTCCTTCTCGGGCTTGTCGCTGCCGGCCGCGTAGACGGCGGCCTGCAGGCCGGGAACGAGCCCAGTGGCTGCCGTTGCTGCAGCGGCCTTCACGAGTGTGCGACGGGCCATGTCTGTGCGTCCTGGGGTGGGTGTGGTGGTCATGGTCGTTGGCAGGTTGAAGTCCGGTAAAGCGCAAAGGCGTCCTCACCTCAGCGCGCCCTGTGCGGCACGCATCGGTGAGGACGCCTTTGTCCCGTCGACCCCGCACACACACGGCACAAGCCCGACGCTGGCGAGAAATCGGCTTTGATCTCTCTGGGGTTGAGACAACGCAAACGGTGTGCCAGCGTAAGTGCCCCGAGACAGCAGCACCGAGCGTGCGCAGGCCTGGGCTTGCACCAAGTCGTAGCACGCAGCGCGCGCCGCTGGTGCGCCATTGGTGCGCCGCTGCTGTTCCGGTGGTGTGCCGGCAGTCTGCCGCCGCGTTGCTGGCTACATCAGCAAGTCGGCCGCGTCGACGATGCGCTGGGCGATGTCGGCCATTTTCAAACCCTTGTCCATCGCGGCCTTGCGGATGCGCGTGTAGGCCTCGGGCTCGGTGATCTGGTGGCGCTGCATCAGCAGGCCCTTGGCTCGGTCGACTACTTTGCGGTTGGACAACTGGCTGCGCATCTCGGCCAGTTCCTGGCGCAGTGCCTCTTCATGCTCGAAACGCGCCAGCGCCACTTCCAGCACCGGCTTCACACGCTCCGGCGCCAGGCCAGCCACCACGTAGGCCGTCACGCCCGAGGCGATGGCGGCGCGCACGTGGCGCGTGTCGCTGTCCTCGGTGAACATGACGATGGGCCGGCGCGCGTTGCGTGTGGCCATCACCACGTGTTCGAGCGTGTCGCGGGCCTGGCTTTCGGCGTCGACGATGATCATGTCGGGCTGAATCTGCGCTAGGCGTTCGGGCAGGAAGGTGTCCACTGGCAGCACGGCCACGATGTTGTAGCCGGCTTGCAGCAGCCCGATGCGCAGGCTGCGCGAACGGGCCATTTCCAGGGTGCTGGCCTCGTCGTCGGGCTCGTTGCTCAGCGGTTCGAGCGCCACGATGACGATGCGGGTGGCAGCGGGGAGCGACATGGTTCGGCGCTTGCAATTTCCGCGCCGCTGCGGTTGACTTAGCCAGCCAGCCAGCCAGCCAGCCAGCCAGCCAGCCCGGCGGCTGCGGCGTCACGCCTACACTCGATGCGGTGAAAATTCTCGGATTCGAATCGTCCTGCGACGAGACTGGCGTGGCCCTTGTCGAGGCCGATGCCGAGGGCCCGCCCCGCTTGCTGGGCGAGGCGCTGTACAGCCAGATCGACATGCACGCGGCCTACGGCGGCGTGGTTCCCGAACTGGCCTCACGCGACCACATCCGCCGCGTGCTGCCGCTGACGCGCGAGGTGCTGGCGAAGGCCGGTTGCGCGCTGGCCGATGTCGATCTCGTCGCCTACACGCGCGGCCCGGGGCTGGCTGGCGCGTTGCTGGTCGGCGCGGGTGTGGCGGTGGCCTTGGCCGCTGCGCTGGGCAAACCGGCGTTGGGCGTCCACCACCTGGAAGGCCATCTGCTGTCGCCGTTTCTGGGTGACCAAGCGCCGCAGTTTCCCTTCGTCGCACTGCTGGTTTCGGGTGGCCACACGCAGTTGATGCAGGTGGACGGCGTGGGCGACTACCGCCTGCTGGGCGAAACCATCGACGACGCCGCCGGCGAAGCCTTTGACAAGAGCGCCAAGCTGCTGGGCTTGAGCTACCCCGGCGGGCCGGCGTTGTCGCGGCTGGCGGCTTCGGGCGACCCGGCCGCCTTTGACTTGCCGCGCCCGTTGCTGCACAAGGCCAACCTCGATTTTTCTTTCGCCGGGCTCAAGACGGCGGTGATGACGCAGGCCCGCAAACTGGGCCCTGCGATGACACGGCAAGAGCGGGCTGACCTGGCAGCTTCGACGCAGGCGGCCATCGTCGATGTGCTGGTGGCAAAGTCGCTGCGGGCCTTGAAGGAAAGCGGCACGCAACGCTTGGTGGTGGCCGGTGGCGTGGGCGCCAACCTGCGCCTGCGCGAAAAACTGAACGCGGGCGCCGCCAAGCTCGGCGCGCGGGTGCACTACCCGCCGCTGGCGCTGTGCACCGACAACGGCGCGATGATTGCTTCGGCCGCCGCGTTGCGCTGGCAGTGCGGTCTGGCTGCTGCCAGCACCGACGGCGCGTTTGACGTGCGCCCGCGCTGGCCGCTGGCCGAACTGGACAAAGGCAGCCCCTGAGCGCCAGTGCTGCCGGCAGAGCGCCAGCGCTGCCGGCGGTTTGCCGAAGGCCTGCCGCCGCTCGGTCGGCGTTCAGTTGACCGTCACCTGTGCTGCGCTGCGCTTGGGCAGCGACAAAGTCAACACGCCGTTTTCCAGCTTGGCCTGCGCTTCGGCCTGATCCACTTCAGCGGCCAGCGTGAAGCTGCGCGCGTAGGCCGTGGCTGAGCGTTCGCGGTAGACCACGCGCTCGCCATCGCGGCGCTCGTCGGCCTTCTCGCTGCGCGCCTGCACGTTGATCTGGCGGCCTTCGACGGAGACCTTCACGTCTTCCTTGGCCACGCCCGGCATGTCCAGCTTGACGGTGTAGGCGCAGTCGCTTTCGGCGACGTCCAGCGCGGGGTTGCGAGCGGCTGGCGTTTCGGCCCCCGCAGCGGATGCAGGCGCGAAATGGCGCTCCAGCGTGCCGTCGAACAGGCGCGAGAACTGACGGGCATCACGGGTGACGGGAACGATAAACATGGTGGCTCCTAGAATTAGATCTCAGGCACTGCACTCCTGCTGCGCCCATGCCGGAATAGATGGATTCGGCGTCTTCTTTTTCAAGTCTTGCAGCTTTTCGTCCTCCAACGTGAATTCAAACCGACGCGTCCTGCTGGCGCTTCCGTGTGCCTTGGCCCTGCCGCTGTTCAAGGCACGTGCCCAGGTCGCTCCCGAGCCCATCCGCATCGCGTTGATCGAGGCCCTGTCAGGCGCGTTCGCGAATGCCGGCGAGGCTGTCTTTCGCAATCTGTTGTGGGCCACCGAACGCATCAACCAGCGTGGGGGCGTGCGTGTGGCCGGTGTGCTGCGCCAAATGCAACTGGTGCGCCACGACAGCAAGGGCACCGCCGAAGAAGCACTGGCCATGCTGCGCGGCGCACTGGACGAACGCATCAGCTTCATCGCCCAGGGCAACAGCTCGGCCACGGCTGCGGTGCTGGTTGACGCGCTGGACAAGCACAACGCCCGCGAGCCGCAGCGCCGGGCACTGCTGCTGAACTATTCGGCCGTGGACCCGGCGCTGACCAACGAGCGCTGCAGCTACTGGCACTTCCGCTTCGACGCCCATGCCGATATGCGCCTGGCCGCGCTGACCGATGTGTTGCGCGACGACCGCGGCGTGCAGCGCATTTACCTGATTGGCCAGGACTACAGCTTCGGCCAGCAATTCGCCAAGACCGCACGCAGCGTGATCACGGCCAAACGACCTGACGTCGAGATCGTCGGCGACGAATTGCATGCCTTGGGCAAGGTGAAAGATTTCCTGCCTTATGCCGCCAAGATTAAGGCCAGCGGCGCGCAGGCCGTGCTGACAGGCAACTGGGGCAACGACTTGACGCTGCTGGTGCGCGCGCTGCGTGAGTCGGGCTGTGACGTCAAGGTCTACAGTTTTTACGGCAATGCGTTGGGCGCGCCGGCGGCCATCGGCGAAGCGGGCGTCGGACGCTTGCTGGCCGTGGCCGAGTGGCATCCGAATGTCGGCGGCCCGGCGTCTGAGGCCTTTTACGGCGCCTTTACCCGTCGTTTCCCCGACCCGCGTGAGGACTACGTCCACGTCCGCATGGCCGTGTTGGTCGAGATGCTGGCTGCGGCCATCGAACGGGCCGGTAGCACCGAGGCCGGCGCGGTCGCACAGGCGCTGGAAGGTGCCCGCTTTGACGGCCGCATGGCGGGCATGGCTGGCTTGACGCTGCATCCGGCAACGATGCGTGCGGCCGACCACCAGTTGCAGCAGCCGCTGGTCGTCAGCGTGATGGAGCGGGCGGGCACACCCGGTGTGCCGCACGCGGTTGAAGGTTCGGGCTTCGGATTCAGAACCGTGCGCAGCCATGACGCGGCGGCGCTGGCTCAGACACCCCGCTGCCGCATGGCACGTCCCGAATAGAACCTGAACGAAGCTGAGACACAGAACTCCATGCGCGACACCATCCAGAACCTGCCCGGCTCGAAGATTCGCCTGGTCGCCAATGCCGGCCTGGGCCGCAGCGACGTGCTGCCTTTCTGGTTCGGCGAGAGCGACGAGGTTACGCCCGAGCCCATCCGCCTGGCCGCTTCCGAGTCGCTGGCGCGCGGCGAAACTTTCTACTCGCACAACCTCGGCCTGCCCGAGTTGCGCGCGGCCATCGCCGGCTACTGCAGCGCGGCGCACGGCACGGTGGATGTCGAACGCGTGGCGGTCACCTCGTCGGGCGTTACCGGCTTGATGTTGGCGATGCAGCTGCTGCTGGATGCGGGCGATGAAGTCGTCGCCGTGGTGCCGGTGTGGCCCAACCTGACCGCGCAGCCGGCCATTCTGGGCGCGCGGGTGACGCGGGTGGCGCTGCGCCCGGTCGAAGGCGCCTGGCGGCTGGACCTGCAGGAACTGCTGGCGGCGGTGACGCCCGCCACCCGCCTGCTGCTGGTCAATTCGCCCAACAACCCGACCGGCTGGACGCTGACCCGCACCGAGCAGCAGACCCTGCTGGACCACTGCCGCCGCACCGGCACCTGGATAGTGGCTGACGAGGTCTACGAGCGCATCTACTTTGAAGGCGCGGCGGCCGCGGCGGCGGCTCCCAGCTTCCTCGACATCAGCACCGCCGACGACAGACTCATCGTCGTCGGCAGCTTCAGCAAGTGCTTTCTGATGACCGGCTGGCGGTTGGGCTGGCTGGTGTTGCCGCAGGGCCAGATGGACGCGGCCGGCAAGCTGCTGGAATTCAACAGTTCCTGCGCGCCGGTATTCGTGCAGCGCGGCGGCCTGGCTGCGCTGACCATGGCCGACACCTTCGTGCCCGATCTGGTGACGCGGCTGCAAGCCTGCCGCGACACGCTGCTGGATGGCCTGCTGGTGCTGCCCGGCGTGCAGGTGGCCAAGCCGGTGGCGGGGCTGTACGCCTACTTCCGCATTGCCGGTGAAGACGATTCCCTGGCCTGCGCCCAGCGTCTGGTGGCTGAGCATGGTCTGGGGCTGGCGCCCGGCAGCGCTTTCGGGACAGAAGGCGAGGGCTGGCTGCGCTGGTGCTTCGCTTCGCGCGACCCGGCGCGGCTGGTGGACGGGCTGAACCGGCTGCGTGGCGCCTTGCGGCTATAGTTATGGGTTCCTTGCGAGTCAGCGTGCTGGTCAGCGAGGAAATCAAGCACGGCGCCGGTTGGTTTCACTGGCGTCCGCAAGTAACCCGGAAACCCTCAGGCAGCGCGCTTTTTTCCCATCGCGGGCGCGTGCGCATGGCGGTCTCCACGATCCCACTGGAAAACGCATGCCCCTTACCCTTGCCACCGTTGCCGAAGTCGTCAAGACCCACGCCCGCGGTCCTGCCGACACTGGCAGCCCTGAAGTTCAAGTCGCGCTGCTCACCACGCGCATCAACGAACTGACCCCGCACTTCAAGCTGCACCTGAAAGACCACCACGGCCGCCGCGGCCTGCTGAAGATGGTCAATGCACGCAAGCGCCTGCTGTCCTACCTGAAGGACCGCGACGCCGAGCGCTACACCGCGCTGATCGCCAAACTCGGCCTGCGCAAGTAAGTTCGAACGACGGGGTCGCTGCCGCGTGGTGGCGCCCTCGCATCGAATGTTCCAACAACGGGCCGCATGGGCTGTGTCATTCCACCGGTCTCCCGCGCAGGGCGCTCGGTGGAATGGCATCGCGCTGCCCACTCACCAAGAGGAAGACATCGCATGAGCATGTTCAATAAAGTCACCAAGACCTTCCAATGGGGTCAGCACACGGTCACCCTGGAAACCGGCGAAATCGCCCGCCAATCCACCGGCGCCGTGGTCGTCAGCATGGAAGGCACCGTGGTGCTGGCCACCGTCGTCGCCAAGAACGAAGTCAAGGCCGGGCAGGATTTCTTCCCGCTGACCGTCGACTACATCGAGAAGACGTATGCAGCCGGCAAGATCCCCGGAAGCTTCTTCAAGCGCGAAGGCCGCCCGAGCGAACTCGAAACGCT
>JAYSYH010000002.1:0-8123 GCA_043716645.1 Betaproteobacteria bacterium
CCAATCCATCCAACCAGCCACAAGGGAATGATGGGAAAGAACAGGAATAACAGCGTGCGCAATACGTCACTGATCAGAAAAGGCATCACACCCCGGTAGCTTTCCGCCATGGGCACGGTCTTGGCGATGCTGTTGACGACGTACACGTTGAGCCCCACGGGTGGGGCGATCAGGCCAAAGCCTACGGTCATCAGCACCATGATGCCAAACCAGATAGCCGTCATGTCCTTGGGCATGCCAAAGTCAAGCCCCATCACCATCGGGAAGAAGATGGGAATGGTGAGCAGCAGCATGGACATTTCGTCCATGACCGCACCCAGCAATACATAGAAGATGAGAATCGCGCCAACAACCGCCAGCGGTGGCAGGCCCCAACTGCCCACAACTGCCGCCAGCTGGTTGGGCACTTGCGTCATGGCGAGGGCCGCGTTCATCAGGTCGGCGCTGACGAAGATGAAGAAAATCATGGCCGCGCTGCCGGCCGTGCCCAGAAAGCTTTCGCGAAACCGTCCCAGCGTCATTTCCCCTTTGGCGACGGCGGTCAGCAAGGTGGCCGCAGCGCCCACGGCGGCCCCTTCCGTGGGGGTGAAAAAGCCGCCGTAAATGCCGCCAAACACCAATGCAAAAATAGCCAGAATGGGCAGTACACCCATGACGATGGCCAGCGTCAGCGGTTCGCGATCGAGGTCCACTTCGGGCGCCTGTCCGGGAACGATCCGAACGTAGATCGCGACAGCGACCATGTAGCCCAGCATGGCGATGATGCCTGGCACCACGGCGGCGGCAAACATCTTGGTGATGTTCTGCTCGGTCAGGATCGCATAGATCACCAGCACCACAGAGGGGGGCAACTGAATGCCCAGCGTGCCGCCGGCGGCCAGCGTGCCGGTGCTCAGGCGGCCTGAGTAACCGGCGCGGCGCATCTCGGGCAGCGCCACCTGGGTGATCGTGGCCGCCGTGGCCACGCTGCTGCCGCAGATCGCGCCGAAGGCCGCACAGGCCACCACCGCGGCCATCGCCAGGCCACCCTTGAAGCGTGACATCACCGCCGCGGCGAAGCCGAACAAGGCCCGCGAGATGCCGCCTTGCGTGGCGAAGTTGCCCATCAAGATGAACAGCGGAATCACGCTCAGGTCGTAGCTGGCAAAGCGCGCGAAAGCCTGCGTGTTGAGGAAGCTGGCCAGCGGCGACCATCCCGCCTGCAACACATAGCCGACTGCACCGGCGGCGAACATCGCGATGGCGATGGGCGTGCGCAGCGCCATCAGCAGCAGCATTACCGCGAAGATGATCAGCGTCAGAGTCAAGGGGCTGAAGCTCATGCCGCAGACCCCGTCTGAATGTCGCTGAAGCTTTCGAAACCGCGCAGTGCCTGCGCCAATGCGATCAAGGCCGTCAGCCCCAGCGCGGGCACCATAAAGACGTAGACCACCCACTCTGGAAAGCCCAGCATCATCGACCCCGACTGGTTGCGCCAGGCGCTGGAGGCCCCGATGCCGGTGCGCCAGGTCATCAGGCCCATCGCCAGCGCGAGCAGCAGCGCGCCGAAGCGGTCGAGCTTTTCCTGCGTGGCGACGCTGGCCTTGGCGGTGAAAAAGTCGACCATGATGTTGCCGCGCCGGATCTGGCACCAGGGCATGAAGAGTGCGATCGCTGCACCCGCTGCCGAGCCCGAGAGTTCGAAGTCGCCAACGATGGTCCAGCCCGACGTGTTGCGCCCGATCAGGCTGACGCAGGTCATCAGCGTGATAACGGTCAGCAGCATGCCGGCCAACACGGCACACACCTGGGCGCCTCGATGCAAAAGGTTCAAGCGGTTCTCCTTCGTTTCGTTTTGTGTTGGCCGGTGCCGTCGGCGCGGGTCATCGGCCAGCGTTCGCCGTTCACGTCGCCTGCGCTGGCGGCGCGGAACTGGCGGCCAAATTCCTTCCGGCCGGTGACGTCGAGGTCGTCGTCCTGCAAGTAGTGGTGCAAAAAGGACGGGTGCGCGGGGTCGATGCACTCCGGGCCGAGGTCGGCAAAGATGACCCCGGGGCCAGCTCGGCGCCACGGTGCGGGCCGTCGCGGTCGAGCCAGCCGAATGTGCCGGTCTGGTCGCGGAACAGCATCAGGTCCTGGCCCAGCAGGCGCACGGCCTTCAGCGGGCGTTCACCCATGCGCGGGTCCAGGTGCGGATCGAACTCGTCGAGCAAGGCGGCGGGCTGCCCATAACGGCGCAGCAGATCGCCGCAGGGCGTGCCGGGCCGATGCGGGTGATGAGTTCGTTCTGGGCGGCATGCATCCTGCCGGGCAGTCTAGGCGCCGCAGCGGGGTGAAACAACCGAGGCAAATGCGGAGTCGGTCCAGCATTCGCGCGGCGGCCCGCTTGTGATGCAGGGCCGCGTCGGCTTCACCCGGCCGCAACACCGCCGTAACACCGCCGTTATCACCGCCGTTATCACCGCCGTTATCACCCACGGCGAGACTAAGCCGCCGTTCTTCCACTCCTCAACAAAGCTCCTCTCCCATGTTTACACGCACCACCCGCAGCGCCATGCCCGCCAGCGTCCTGGCCATCCTGGGCTGCTTGGCTGCTTGGCTGCCGCCGCGCAGGCGCAGGACATTGATTCGATACGCCAGATACCGGCGGCGGAAGGCCAGAGCGGCGGCATCGTCGGCCTGGGCCTGGGCAGCGGCCCGCGCTACCCCGGTGCCGACGGCACCCGCACCCGCGTGCTGCCGGTGCTGGGCTACCAGTGGGCCAACGGCTGGTTCGCCAGCACCTTGCAGGGTTTGGGCGTGAACATGTCCAGCAGACCCGGCCTGCAATACGGCCCGCGGCTGACGGTGGACCTCGGTCGCAGGGAAAGCACCGACGGCCGGCTGCGCGGCATGAGCGATGTCAAGGCCTCGGCCGAACTCGGCGGTTTCGTGAACATCCGAGTGGCCGATGCGTGGTCGCTCAACGCCAACCTGCGCGCTGGCTCGGGCGAAGACCACAAGGGCGTGCGCATGGACTTGGGCGCTGCCTACGGCTACGAACTCGCGCCCGGTGTACGCCTGCGCCTGGGCGCCAGCGCCACACTGGCCAACCAGAATTACGCGCAGACGAACTACGGCGTCACGTCCGGCCAGTCGGCCAGCAGCGGCTACGCCGTCTACGCACCCAAGGCCGGTTTTCAGGACATGCGCGCCAGCGTCGGCCTGAACTTCGCGCTGGCACCGCGCGTGATGCTCAGCACCGCGCTGACCAGCACCACCTTGCTGGGCGACGCGAAAGGCAGCCCGCTGGTGCGCAAGAGCAATGGCGTCAGCGCCCAGGTCGGCGTGGCTTACGGGTTCTGACGCAGCGCGGAGTCGGGCGCGTGTTCGACCTGCTGCAAGGGCAAGGGCAAGGGCAAGGGCAAGGGCGCGGGTTGCGGGACCGCCGATTTGCGCTTCCAAATGCGCGCTGCTTTGGGCGTATGGCAATCAGACGGGCCGGCAGCACGGCCTACAGCAGCACGATGTCGTACTGCTCCGGGTTCATCGTTGGCTCGGTGCTCAGCGATATCTTCTTGCCGATGAATTCGCTCAAGCCGGCCAGGTGCACGCTTTCCTCGTCGAGCAGCGTTTCGATGACCGTGGCACTGGCCACCACGCGAAATTCCTTGGGGCTGAACTGGCGCGCTTCGCGCAGGATTTCGCGCAGGATGTCGTAGCAAACGCTGCGCGCCGTCTTCACTTGGCCGCGGCCCTGGCAGGTCGGGCAAGGCTCGCACAGCATGTGGGCCAGGCTCTCGCGGGTGCGCTTGCGCGTCATCTCCACCAGGCCCAGCTGCGTGAAGCCGCTGACGGTGGTACGCGTGCGGTCGCGCGCCAACTGCTTGCGTAACTCGGCCAGCACGGCCTGCTGGTGGTCTTCGCGCAGCATGTCGATGAAGTCGGCGACGATGATGCCGCCCAGGTTGCGCAAGCGCAGCTGCCGCGCCATCGCGCCGGCGGCTTCCAGGTTGGTCTTGAAGATGGTGTCTTCGAAGTTGCGCGCACCGACGAAGCCGCCAGTGTTCACGTCCACCGTGGTCAGGGCCTCGGTCTGGTCGATGATCAGGTAGCCGCCGCTCTTCAGGTCGACGCGCCGGGCCAGCGCGCGGCTCAGTTCCTCTTCGATGCCGAACAGGTCGAAGATGGGCCGCTCGCCGCGGTAATGGTCCAGCTTGGCCACCACGCCGGGCATGAAGGTGACACCGAAGCTTTTCAGCGCGTCGCACTGCAGCTTGCTGTCGATGCGGATGGTCTGCGTGGCGTCCACGGTCAGGTCGCGCAGCACGCGCTCAGCCAGGCTCAGGTCCTGGTGCAGCAGGCTGCCGGCCGGCCGGCTTTGCGCGCGTTCGCGGATCAGCCCCCAGGTGCGGCGCAGGTAAGCGATGTCTTCGCCGAGTTCCTGGTCCGTCGCCTCTTCGGCGTTGGTGCGCAGGATGAAACCGCCGCCGCTGTCCTTGCTGCTGTCCTTGCCATCGGGCGTCGCCAGCGCCTGCATGCGCGTGCGCAGCTGTTCGCGCAGTTCATGCGAGCCGATCTTCTGGCTGATGCCGATGTGGTTGTCGTGCGGCAGGAAGACGAGCATGCGGCCGGCCACCGAAATCTGTGCCGAAAGCCGCGCGCCTTTGGTGCCGATCGCGTCCTTGATGACCTGCACCGTCAGCGTCTGACCTTCGAAGACCTGGCGTTCGATGGGCAACAGCGGCACATCGCTGCGGCCTTCTTTGTGCACCGTGCCGGCGTGAGCGGGTCGGCCGGAGCCCGCCGGGTTGTTCAAGTCGGCCACATGCAGGAAAGCGGCGCGCTCCATGCCGATGTCGATGAAAGCGCTTTGCATGCCGGGCAGGACGCGCACCACCTTGCCCAGATAGACGTTACCGACCAGGCCGCGTTCCAGCCTGCGTTCGATGTGCAGTTCCTGCACGGCGCCGTTTTCGACGATGGCAACCCGGGTTTCCTGGGGTGCCCAGTTGATGAGGATGTCTTGCGCAGGCATGGGCCCAGTCTAGATCGGCAGAGCAACACGGGCGGCACGCAGCAGCGTGGCGGTCTCGAACAGCGGCAGGCCCATGATGCCGCTGTGGCTGCCGTCGATGTGCGTGATGCAGCCGGCCAGCGCGCCCTGGATGGCGTAGGCGCCGGCCTTGCCGCGCGGCTCGCCACTGGCCACGTAGCGGGCCACGGTGGCCGGCGACAACGCAGCGAAGCGCACGCGCGACAGGCTGGTCAGGATTTGCGGCCGACTGCGTTCGCCCGCGACCACCGCCACACAGGTCAGCACACGGTGGCTGCGACCGGACAGCGCGCTGAGCATCGCCACCGCCTGGGCGTCGTCACCCGGCTTGCCCAGAATGACACGGCCCAGCGCCACCGTGGTGTCGGCGCACAGGATCGGCGCCAACGGCAGGCCGCGCCTTTTCAAACGGGCGCGCGCAGCCTGCAGTTTGGCCAGTGTGACCCGCTGCACATAGGCCAACGGCAACTCGCCGGGGCGCTCGGCTTCCAGGGCCTCGACATCTTCGATCAGGTCGTCGTGGCCGGCGCTGCCAGCGCCATTCGCCAGCAGCAGGCGGTGCGCCACGCCCAGCTGGTCCAGCAGCTGTTGGCGGCGCGGGCTTTGCGAAGCCAGGTAGACGAAGGCGTGCGGGACGCAGGCTGACGAAGGCAAGGAAGTCATCGAAAGAAGGGCAGGCTATGCACGGTGGTAGGGGTGGCCGGTGGCCAGGGTCCAGGCGCGGTACAAGGCTTCGGCCAGCAGCACGCGGGCCAAGGCGTGAGGCAGGGTCAGGTCGCTGAGGCGCAAGGTCTCGTCCGCGGTGGCTTTCAGCGCTGGCGCGAGGCCGTCGGGCCCACCGATCAAGAGCACCGTGTCGCGGCCCTCGCCGCGCCACTGCGGCAGGCGTTCGGCCAGCTGCGCGGTGGTGCGCCGGGTGCCGGACTCGTCCAGGATCACGCGGCGGGCGCCTTTGGCGTCTTTGGCCAACGTGCTTTCGATGCGCGCCGCCTCGGCTTGCATGCACTGCACCGCGCTCTTGCCGACGGTGCGAGGCTCAGCCTTCAGCGACTTCAATTCCAGGCGCATTTCCGGCGGAAAGCGTTTGGCGAAATCGGCCCAGGCTTCGTCGGCCCAGGCCGGCTGGCGCTGGCCGATCGCCACCACCAGCAGCTTCATCGCGAAGGGGCGCGAACTACTTGCCGCGCGTGGCCGTCTTGCGCGCCGGCCGCGGTGCGGCTTGCTTGGCCACGGGCGATTTGCGCGCCGCCGACTGCCCCGCCGCCTTGACGACGATGGTCTTGGTTGCCGGCGCGGTGCTGACGCGCGACGGGGTCTTGCGCGCCGGCGTCTTGGCCGCCACGCGCTTGAAGGCAGCGCTGCGGTTGGTGGCCTTTTTCTCGACCACCTCGCGAGCGGGTTGGGCTGACGGTGCCGTTCTGGAAGTTGGGGCCGACGCGCGCTTCGCCGGGGCCGGGGCGATTTCAGCGGCTGCGTCGCGGGCCGCGTTGCGGGTGCGTGCAGGCCGCACCGCGTCGTGACCGGCGCGAACCTCGGCTTTCAGCTTCCTGGCCCTTTTCGGTGCCGGCTCGGGTTCACTGGCCTTGACCAGCCTGGTGTTGATCTCGCCGATCTTCAGCCGCACGGTCTTGCCGCCCCAGATTTCTTCCAGGTGGTAGTACTCGCGGATGGCCGGCTGCATGATGTGCACGACAGCGGCGCCGCAGTCCACGATGATCCATTCGCCGTTGTCTTCGCCCTCCACGCTCATCACGTCCATGCCGCGGCCCTTGACCGCATCACGCACGCTGGCTGCCAGCGCCTTGGTCTGCCGGTTGCTGGTGCCCGACGCGATGATCACGCGCTCGAACAAGGCCGATAGATGCTCGGTGTTGAAGACAGCGATGTGCTGGGCTTTTACATCTTCGAGGCCATCGACGATGGCGCGTTGCAGCTTGCGGATGTCCATTCAGCTCCTGATGGGTGACGGCGTGACGACCTGATGCTTTCGGTACAAGCCGTGGGATTCAATATAGCGCGCCACCAACGGCGGCACCAATTGGGTGATGTCTTGCGCCGCGGCCACGTCGTCGCGGATGGCGGTGGACGAAATGTCCAGCATCGGCAACGGCACAGCCTTGTGCGCAAAACCTTGAACTTCAGGGTCGGGCTGGCGCACCAGTCCGGGCCGGTCGGCCACGGCCAGGGTCACCAGTCCCAGCAGCACCGGCCAGTCGCGCCAGGTGTGCAGGCCGGCGTACTGGTCCTGGCCGATGATCAAAACCCATTCGGTGTTCGGTTCGGCCGCGACCAGCGCCCGCACGGTGTCCAGCGTGTAGCTGGGGCCGCTGCGCTCGATCTCGATGCGGTCCAGCTTGAAGCGCGGCTCGCCTTCGATGGCCAGTCGCACCATCGCTTCGCGGTGCTTCGCGTCGGTGATGGTCCAGCCCTTCTGCCAGGGCTGGCCCGTCGGTATCCAGCGCACCTCGTCCAGCTCGAAAGCGTTCAGCGCAGCCTGCGCCAGCGCCACGTGGGCGGTGTGCACCGGGTCGAAAGTGCCGCCAAACAGGCCGACACGGCGTTGCGGTCTCGTCACGCAGCCAACCAGTCGCGCGGCGGCAAGAAATGTTCGGTCAGCCTGGCCTCGGGCGTGCCGGCTTCAGGGTGCCAGTCGTAGCGCCACTTCACGATGGGCGGCATGCTCATCAGGATGCTTTCGGTGCGTCCGCCCCCGTGCAGGCCGAAGTGGGTGCCGCGGTCCCACACCAGATTGAATTCGACATAGCGGCCGCGCCGGTAAGCCTGAAAGTCGCGCTCGCGTTCGCCGTAAGCCATCGCGCGGCGGCGCTGCACGATGGGCAGCCACGCGGCAATGAAAGCATCGCCCACGGCCTGCATCATCGCAAAGCCATCTTCAAAGCTGCCTTCGTTGAAGTCGTCGTAGAAAACGCCGCCGATGCCGCGCGCTTCGTTGCGGTGTTTGTTCAAGAAGTATTCGTCACACCATTGCTTGAAGCGCGGGTACTTGTCGTCGCCGAAGGGCGCCAGCGCGTTGGCGCAGGTGCGGTGGAAGTGCACCGCGTCTTCGTCGAAACCGTAATAGGGCGTCAGGTCCATGCCGCCGCCGAAC
>JAYSYH010000011.1:0-62163 GCA_043716645.1 Betaproteobacteria bacterium
CAGGGTCTCGACGTGACGATCAAGAAGATTCCGCAGAAAGACCGCCACCTCGCCATCGCTTCGGGCGACGTGCAATGCGCAGCCACGACGGTCGAAACCTGGATCGGCTGGAATGCGGCCGGCGTGGCCACCACGCAGATCTTCCAGCTGGACAAGAGCTACGGCGCCGACGGCATGGTGGTCAAGCCCAACATCACGAAGATCAGCGACCTGAAAGGCAAGACCGTGGCCGCCGACGCACCGGGCACAGCGCCCTACTTCGGCCTGGCCTGGATGCTGAAGAAGAACGGCCTGTCGATCAAGGACGTGAAGGTGGTCAACCTGAGCCCGCAGGCCGCCGCCAACGCAATGATCGCCGGCACCGACGGCCTCGACGCGGCCATGACCTACGAGCCCTACCTGGGCGCGGTGCGGGCCAAGCCCGAGGCCGGCAAGATCATCGCCACCACGCTGGACTACCCGATGGTGATGGACACCTTCGGCTGCACGCCCAGGTTCCTGAATGAAAACCCCAAGGCCGCCAAGGCCCTGGCCGATGCCTATTTCGACGCCGTCGAGCTGACCCGTACCGACCCGAAGAAAAGCTTCGAGATCATGGGCGCCGATGTCAAGCAGAGCGGTGAGGCCTTCGAGAAAAGCCAGGCCTATCTGCGCTGGCAAGACCGCGCCGCCAACCAGAAATTTTTCGCCAGCGAGCACGCCGCTTTCAGCAAGGAAGCTGCTGACCTGTTGCTGGAAGCCGGCATCATCAAAGCGATACCCGACCTGTCGAAACTGGCCGACACGCGCTTCATCAAGTAAGCGCCGTGAAGCCGCTGACCCCGGTTGAACCCGCCGCACGCGTGGCGCTGGGCATCAGCTTCTTCGTGCTTTTCGTGGCCGTGTGGGCGGCGGCCACTTTCGGCGGCTTCGTCAGCAAGACCTTCCTGGCCGACCCGCTGACGATGGTCAAAAGCGGCTACACGCTGCTTGCGACGATGGGCTTCGGGTGGGACATCGGCTGGACGGTGTGGCGGGTGCTGGGCGGCTTTGTGCTGGCCGCCGCGCTGGCGCTGCCGCTGGGCGTGTTGATGGGTGCCTACAAGCCGGTCGAGGCCTTCTTCGAGCCCTTCGTCAGCTTTGCCCGCTACCTGCCGGCGAGTGCCTTCATTCCGCTGTTGATCCTGTGGGCCGGCATCGGTGAAGCGCAGAAGCTGGCGGTCATCTTCATCGGCAGCTTTTTCCAGCTGGTGCTGATGATTGCGGTGACCGTGGGCAACACGCGGCGCGACCTGGTGGAGGCGGCCTATACCCTGGGCGTCAGCGACAGCAGCCTGATCCGCCGCGTGTTGATCCCGGGCGCCGCGCCAGAAATCGCCGAGACGCTGCGCATGGTGCTGGGCTGGGCCTGGACCTATGTGATCGTGGCCGAACTGATCGGCGCTTCCAGCGGCATCGGCCACATGATTACCGACAGCCAGGCGCTGCTGGCGACCGACCAGATCATCTTCGGCATCATCGTCATCGGGCTCATCGGTTTGCTGAGCGACCTGCTGTTCAAGTTCGCCAACCGTCGGTTCTTCCCGTGGGCGCAACTGGGTCGCTGACCGACCGAACTGCAGCCGGCTGAGCGTGCAACAAGGCGCCGCGCAGCGTCACCACAACCTGGGGGCAGTGCCATGTCGAACCCGTCCACACCGGCTGCAATCTACGACGCCGAGTTGCGTTTTGGCATCGTGATGTACGGCGGCGTCTCGCTGGCCATCTACATCTACGGCGTGAGCTGCGAAATTTTCGAGCTGGCTTGCGCCACGCCGTTGGACGGTGGCCTGCCGCCCGGTGATGGCCTGCCCGGCGACGCAACCAGCGCCCCGCCGGCAGCAAGCGCCGACGGCGCCACGCGCGAGCTGTACAGCCGTCTGTCGTTGCTGGCCAGTAACCGCGACCTGCTGGAAGATTACGCGCAGCAACTCAGCCAGCGCACGCTGCCCACCGCCGATCCGTGGCCCGGTGCCCCGGCCGGTGCCGACGCCACACGCTTCGTGGTCGATGTCATTGCCGGCACGTCTGCCGGTGGCATCAACGGCATCTTTCTGGCCAAGGCTCTGGCCAAGTCGCAGAGCTTCGCGGCGCTGGGCGATATGTGGGTCGAAGAGGGCGACATCGGCGCGCTGTTGAACGACGACCAGGCCTGGAAGGGCCTGCCTGCCGGGCTGGCGCGAGCCAAAGGGCCGCCGGCGTCTTTGCTGTCCAGCGACCGCATGTACCTGAAGCTGCTGAAGGCCTTCGGCGAGATGGCGCCGCTGGCCGCTGCTGCACCGGCGACCGCGAACGGGCAGGGTCAGGGTCAGGGTCAGGGGCAGGGGCCGTCAGCGCTGGTTGAAGAACTCGATCTCTACGTGACCACCACCGACATTTCTGGCGCGCCGGTGCCGCTGCGCCTGTTCGACAAGGTGGTCTACGAACGCCGCCACAAGCAGCGCTTCCATTTCAGTTACCCGACACAGATGCCGGGCGCCGAAGCGGGTTTCGATTTCGCGCAGGCCAACCACCCCTTCCTGGCTTTTGCGGCGCGCTGCACGTCGTCGTTTCCGTTCGCCTTCGAGCCGATGACGTTGCAACGCATGCGCGAGCTCAGCCCGTCGGTGACCGATGAGCAGGCCACGCAGTGGCAGGCCTACTTCGACGGCCTGCCGGCGGCCGGCATGGCCGAACGGCCTTTTGGCGACGGCGGCTACCTCGACAACAAACCTTTCAGCTACGTGGCCGACACGTTGTCGCGCCGCTTCGGCGATGCCCCGGCGCAGCGCAAGCTGATCTACGTCGAACCCAACCCCGAACCGCTGCAGCCCGACGACGACGCCCACCCGGTGCCGCCCAACGCGGTGCAGAACGCGCTGACCGCGCTGCTGGGCATCCCGCAGTACGAGACCATCCGCGAAGACCTGAACGCGGTGCTCAAGCGCAACCGGCGCATCGACCGCGTCGAGCGCA
This sequence comes from Betaproteobacteria bacterium, assembly GCA_043716645.1. Classification (GTDB taxonomy): domain Bacteria; phylum Pseudomonadota; class Gammaproteobacteria; order Burkholderiales; family Burkholderiaceae_C; genus Rubrivivax. The sequence continues at coordinate 2,974 of JAYSYH010000011.1, forward strand.
TCGTGCGGCTGGCCGAGCAGGACGTCGAACACCGGGGCAGCACCTTTTCCCGCGTGGCCTTGCGCGACGGCAAGGTGCCGAAGTGGAAGAACCTGTCGCTGGACGAGATGCTGTCCTACCACGGCACGGGCTTCGCGCCCTACCGCCGCCTGCGCGTCTATGCGGTGACCGACTGGCTGGCCGCACAGGTGGCGGCGGCCTTCGGTGTGGACTGTGAGTCCGACCGCGGCTATGCGCTGCGCGCCGTGGTGCGGGCATGGCGTGAGAGCCGCTTTGCCGACAACCCGAAAGACGCGCAACACCGCAGCGTCAATGCCTTCCTGCAGGAACACGATTTCGACTACCGGCTGCGTCGCCTGGCCTTCGTGCTTCGGCGCATCGACCTGATGACGCGTCTGGTGAGGCGGCCGCAAGCGCCGCATGCCGACATCGAAGCGCTGGTGGCCGAGAAGATGGCCAAGGTCTTCGGCGCGTTGAATCCATTGACCCACCCGGCGCAGCAGCCGCGGGTGCTGCAGCAGCTGCGGGCGTTGAAGAAGCAGCTGCGCCGGGTGTACCGCGAAACGGCGGCCATCCGCCGTGCCTGGGCGAAAGGCGAAGGCATCCTGGCCATCGTGCAGCCCGACGCCACACTGCGCCAGGAACTCGACGACGTGTTGGCCATGCTGTTGGGCCAGCCGACCACCGCTGACCGCCCCAAGCCGACGGTGCGCGACACCGATGGCAAGGCGGTGCCCATCCCGCGCGACCTGGTCTGGCTGCAGGCCATTGCCGCCGGTTCCAGCGGCTACAGCCTGCAAGACAGCGTGATGCAGCGCGTGCAGGACTGGTTGAAGCGATCCGAAGGCCGCGCGGCTTTGGTGTTGTGGCAGCAGCTGTGCGCCGCCATCGAGGCCACCCGGCTGGACGACGACGGCCCGCAGCGTGAGCCGGTGGACCGCCTGCTGTCGGAGGCCTGGAACCTGATTGGCCAGCCCCAGCTGCGGCCCTGCCCGCTGCCCGCGCCTGTCGCGGCGGTTCTGCCGACCCCGTCTGTTGCGTTCGTGGCCGAGCTGTTCGTGGTGCGCGACGGCCAGGCTGAGCCTGGCATCGAAGCCGACACCTCGCACTGCATCCGCCTGCTGCTGGGCGAGTATTTCTTGAACTTCGACGCCTTCGACCAGACCCGCTTCACGCTGTACTACGACACCGGCACTGGCGAGCCGGCCACCGTCGACGTGGTCCGCGTGAGCCCGGTCGATGCGACGACGCTGCGCCAGTTCAACGCTGAGAAGTCCAAACTGGCCGGCACCGGGCTGGCCCATTTCGGCGCCTTCCTGGACGAACACTGGCGCCGCAACGACATCATGTGGGGTCGGCTGGACGGCGCAGAGCGGCTGATCCAGACCGTGCTGCCGGCCGATGACGCAGCCACCCGCACGGTGCGCGAAGAACTCATCCGCCTGGCCCACGGCCGCATCCTGACGCAAACGCTGAAGAGCCGGGCGGCCGGCGCGCTGACCGGCTGGTTGGCCACGGCGCTGAACCCGATCGCCGGCGTCGGCGTGGACGACAAGCTGCAGCGTTTGCTGGCCGAGCTGGACATCAACCCCGGCCCCGCCCGCGACCGCTTGGCCGCGGCCCTGCAAGGCCTGATGGGGCCCGACGATTTGCGCCGCTACGCCCGCGAGCAGGACACCTTCGATCCGCGCCCACCGATGGACCGCACGCTGCTCAACGCGGCGCGGGCGGTCAGCGTCACCGGGCGGGTGCTGGAAGGCGTCAGCCAGTCCGATGCGCCGTCGACGGCGCCGCTGGCCCGCTGGGCCGCCCGGCTCGGGCTGGTGCTGCAGGGCGCGATGGCGGTGGCGCTGCCCGGCACGCTTGGCCAGCGTGTCTTCGCCCACCTGTTGCCCAAGGTCTACGCCATCGAAGGCGTGCTGCTGCTGCTGGCGCTGTTGTTCGGTGATGCCGGCCTGCGCTTCACGGCGCTCAGCGCGCTGGGCATCACGGCCATGGCCCACCTGCTCACGGTGCTGCTGCGCGACGTGGCGCGCGGCGGTCATCGGGGCAAGCTGATCTTGGGTGGGCTGGCTGCCGCGGTGCTGGCGCTGGTGCTGGTGGTGCCAGCTGGCTTCGGCGTGCTGGCCTACACGCAGCAACGCGGCGCGGCCGTCTGTGGCGCGCCGGGTGGCGCAGTGCAGCTTACGGGCTGGGTCGGCAAGGCCTGCGGGTGGTTGCGGTGACGGCCTTGACAGGGGCAGGGCCGGTGCCGCCGGTGCCGCCGGTGCCACTGCTGCCGCTGCTGCAGTTGCTGCAGTTGCGCGGCGTCGAGCGCCGCTTCGGCAGGGCTGCGGCCAGCACGCTGGCGCTGCAGGCCACCGACCTGGAGGTTGCGGAAAACGATTTCGTCACCATCCTCGGTCCCAGCGGTTGCGGCAAGAGCACGCTGCTGCGCATCGTCGCCGGGCTGGACCGGCCCACCGCGGGTGAGGTCCTGCTGGACGGCCGGCGCATCGAAGGCCCGGGCGCCGATCGCGGCATGGTTTTCCAGAGCTACACCCTGTTCCCTTGGTTGAGCGTGCTGGACAACGTGTGCTTCGGTCTGCAAGAACGCCATCGCCATGCCGGTGACCTGCCGCGTGCGCAGCAGCTGGAAACAGCCCACGGCTTCCTGGCGCAGGTCGGGCTGAAGGGCTTTGCCCACCATTACCCCAAGCAGCTGTCGGGCGGCATGCAGCAGCGCACCGCGCTGGCCCGTGCGCTGGCCAACCGCCCGCGCATGCTGTTGATGGACGAGCCCTTTGGCGCGCTGGACCATCAAACCCGCGAACTGATGCAGGAGTTGCTGTTGGGCATCTGGGAAGCGCAACGCAAGACCGTGCTCTTCGTCACCCACGACATCGACGAGGCCATCTTCGTGGGCAACCGCGTGGTGGTGATGAGCGCACGCCCGGGGCGCATCAAGCTGGACCGCCGCATCGATCTGCCGCACCCTCGCCACTACGCGATGAAGACCACGCCGGTGTTCAGCGCGCTGAAGTCTGAATTGACCGAAGCGGTGCGCAGTGAAGTCCTGGCGGCGCAGGCCGCCGCGGCATAGCCAGGCCCAAGATCGCCCTCAAGTTCGCCCTCAAGTTCGCCCTCAAGTTCGGCGGCCAGTGGCCGATCTGCGCGACGAGGATCTCATCGGACGCGCCAGCCGGGCGCTGAACTTCGACAACGATGCGCTGGCCGATCACCGCCAGCGCATCTGCAAGCACATGGCCGGCGTCAACTTGGCCTTGGTCACTCTGCTCGCGGTCACCGGCTTGGTCATGAAATTGGGGCGCCCGGCGCCGGTGCCGTCGTGGGTGCTGGGTGTTGCCATCGTCGCCGGTGTGCTGGTGTCGGCATTCAGGCAGGGCATGCCGGCCATCCTGTGGGCCTACCCGGCCATGTTGGTCTGCTACTTCATCCTGCATCGCGGCGTGGCCATGGCGCTGGGCGCCGTGCTGACGGTGGGCGTCACAGTGGCCAGCGCGCTGGCGCGACCTGCTAGCGGCGCAAAGACCTGCTGTTCCGCAAGGGCGGCGAAGAATTCCTGCTGTTTTTGCCCGGCGCTACCTTGTGCCAGGCGCAGCAGATTGCCGATCAACTGCGGCATCGCCTGGCCCACGCCGAACTGCTGCCGGGTGAGCCTGTCACTGTCAGCATCGGGGTCAGCGCGTTGCGCTCGGGCCAGACGGCCGACGCCTGGATGCAGAGCGCCGACGTCGCGCTGTACAAGGCCAAGCACAGCGGGCGCAACTGTGTGGTGCTCGACGAAGCGGTCTAGAAATCGGTGTGGGCGCGCAGCGAAAACATGCGCCCTGCGCTGCCGTAGGTCTGGCCCACCAGCAGGGCGGCCTGCAGCGTGAACTGCGCGCGCCCGCCCGCCGGCCCGGCAGCCAGTGGCCAGTGGCCCGAAATCAGCGGGCCGGCGCGGTTGGACTGATCGGCCTTGGGCGACCACCGGTTCCAGCGCCCCAACTCGCCGAATCCCTGTGCGCCCAAGCCCAGCACCGGGCCCAAACGGTAGGCCATCTGCCACTGGTATTTGATTTGCGTCGGCTGCGCCGGGCTGCCGCCCTGGGCGCGTTCGAAAAACACATTGCCATTCAGGCGCCAACGGCCGAAGTCGGTTTGCAGCACGGGGCCGTATTCGATGCTGTTTTGATGGCTGTTTTCGGCGTCGCGCACCCATTGCAGGTGCAAAGCCACGTCCAGCGGCCATTCGCCTTGGGTCAGCATGAATTCGTTCTGCCAGTTCAGGCTGGAGGGCTTGGTGGCCTGCCGCGACGAGCCTATCCAGCTGACGAACAACTCGGTGGTCCAGCGGCTGGTCACGCCCAGACCGACGCCGACCTCGGGCCAGATCGCTTCGACACGGCCTTGTGGCTTGACCGTCCAGTAGCGAAAGTCCAGCGTGCGCAGCCCTTCATTGTCGTAAGGCTGGACCACGTAGTAGCCCGGGTCGGCCCAGGCCGCAGCCCCCCACAGGCCGAGCAGTGGTGTCAAGGCGCAGATGCGCAGCAAGGGTCGTGGCAGCAGGCGGCGCATGGCAGGCTCTAACGTTGAAGACCGGTTGACGTTAGTTCGCGCTGTCGCTCCGCGCTCGGTGGAACAGCCCTGCCGTGCACCCTCAATCTTGCGGTTGCGCCTGACTTGCAGCGGTCCTGCCACAGAATGCGGGCATGCCTTGGCTGCGTAGTTGCCTGTTCGCTGTTGTGTTGGCCGCCCTGGTCGGCGTGGTCGGCGTGTGCGGCGTGGTGCCGTCGGCGGCTGCGGCGCCGCAGCCGCCATCCGGCCAGCCGTTGGTGGTGGGTTCCAAGCGTTTCACCGAAAGCTACATCCTGGGCGAGATCGTGCGCCGCACGTTGGTCGATGCCGGTGTGCCCGCCGAGCACAAGCCCGGCCTGGGCAACACCGGCATCCTGGAGCAGGCACTGGCCAGCGGCGCGGTGGATGTCTACCCCGAATACACCGGCACCATCGTGCGTGAACTGCTGCACCGCGAGGGCAACCCCAGCCTGGCCGAGTTGAACAGCTGGTTGGCACCGCGCGGCTTGAAGGCGGCGGTGCCGCTGGGCTTCAACAACAGCTACGCGCTGGCGCTGCGCGAAGCCGATGCCGCACGGCTGGACGTGCGCACACTCAGCGACCTGAAGCGTCTGCCCGAGGGCGCGCTGATCCTGGGCCTGTCGCACGAATTCAAGGCCCGCGCAGACGGCTGGCCGGCCCTGCGACTGGCCTACGGCTTGTCGCAGAAACCGGGCCCGTCACTGGACCACGGGCTGGCCTATGAAGCTATACAAGCCGGTCAGGTCGACCTGATCGACATCTACGCCACCGACGCCAAGGTCGGCCGCTACAAGCTGCGCGTGCTGGTCGACGACCTGAACTTCTTTCCGCGCTACGACGCCGTGCTGCTGATGCGCACGGGCGTCGACGTGCGGCCGCTGCTGGCGCTGGAAGGCCGCATCAGCGGCAGCGCCATGACCGCGATGAACGCGCAGGTGGAACTGGACGGCCTGCCGTATGCCGCAGTGGCGCGGCGCTTCCATGCGGCGGCTGGCGACGCTATCGTTGGCGAGCGCCCGGGCTTCGTCGCCCGCTTGTTCGCACCGGACCTGTGGCGCTTGTGCCTGCAGCACCTCGGGTTGGTTTTCGGTTCGCTGCTGCTGGCGGTGATGGTGGGCGTGCCGCTGGGCATCTGGGCCTGGCAACAGCCGCGCGCGGCGGGCTGGGTGCTGGGGGCGGTGGGTGTGCTGCAGACCATCCCGTCGCTGGCGCTGCTGGCCTTCCTGATCGCGCTGGTCGGTGCCATCGGCACGCTGCCGGCGGTCATTGCGCTGTTCCTGTACGCGCTGCTGCCCATCGTGCGCAACACCCACGCTGGCCTGCAGGGCGTGCCGGCGGGGCTGTCACAGGCGGCCACCGCGCTGGGCCTCACCGCGCGGCAGACGCTGTGGGCCGTGCAACTGCCGCTGGCCCGGCCCATGCTGATTGCCGGTGTGAAGACGGCGGCGATCATCAACGTGGGCACGGCCACGATGGCGGCCTTCATCGGCGCCGGTGGCCTGGGTGAACGCATCGTCGCCGGGCTGGCCGTCAACGACAAGGCCACGATGCTGGCCGGCGCGCTGCCGGCGGCGGTGCTGGCGCTGCTGGTGCAGGGCGGTTTTGCGCTGGTCGAGCGCATGACGCAACGCCGCAGCCCGGGCTGATGCGCCGGTGAGGCATGCGGCGACAATCGCGGGTTCAGGAGAGCCCGCACCGTGACCCACATCCTTCAAACCCTGCCTGCTGGCCAACGCGTCGGCATCGCCTTCAGCGGCGGCCTGGACACCTCGGCCGCCGTGCACTGGATGCGCGCGAAGGGCGCCATTCCCTGCGCCTACACCGCCAACCTGGGTCAGCCCGACGAGAGCGACTACGACGAGATCCCGCGCAAGGCTCTGGCCTACGGTGCCCAGATCGCCCGCCTCGTCGATTGCCGCGCGCAGCTTGTCGCCGAAGGCATTGCCGCCATCCAGTGCAGCGCCTTCCACATCAGCACGGGCGGCGCCACTTACTTCAACACCACGCCGCTGGGCCGCGCCGTCACCGGCACGTCGCTGGTGGTGGCGATGCGCGACGACGGCGTCAACATCTGGGGCGACGGCAGCACCTACAAGGGCAACGACATCGAGCGCTTCTACCGCTACGGCCTGCTGGCCAACCCGGCGCTGCAGGTCTACAAACCCTGGCTGGACCAGCGCTTCATCGACGAACTGGGCGGCCGCAAGGAGATGAGCGAATACCTCATCGCAGCGGGCTTCGACTACAAGATGTCGGTCGAGAAGGCCTACAGCACCGACAGCAACATGCTGGGCGCCACGCACGAGGCGAAGGACCTCGAATTCCTGAGCAGCGGCATGCACATCGTCCAGCCCATCATGGGCGTGGCCTTCTGGCGCGACGACGTGGCGGTGAAGGCTGAAACGGTGACCGTGCGCTTCGAGGAAGGCGCGCCGGTGGCGCTGAACGGCCTTGCGTTCGCGTCGCAGGTCGACCTGTTCCTGGAAGCCAACGCCATCGGCGGCCGCCACGGCCTGGGCATGTGCGACCAGATCGAGAACCGCATCATCGAAGCCAAGAGCCGCGGCATCTACGAAGCGCCGGGCATGGCTTTGCTGCACATCGCCTACGAACGGCTGGTCACCGGCATCCACAACGAAGACACCATCGGCCAGTACCGCGCCAACGGCCGGATCCTGGGTAAGCTGCTGTATCAGGGCCGCTGGTTCGACCCGCAATGCCTGATGCTGCGCGAAACGGCCCAGCGCTGGGTGGCGCGCGCCATCACCGGCGAAGTGACGCTGGAACTGCGCCGCGGCAACGACTATTCGGTCATGAACACCGAGAGCCCGAACCTGACCTACCACCCCGAGCGCCTGACGATGGAAAGCGGTGCCGGTGCGTTCACGCCGGCTGACCGCATCGGCCAGCTGACCATGCGCAACCTGGACATCCAGGACACGCGCAGCAAGCTGGGCATCTACACGCAGGTCGGGCTGCTCGGGCAGAGCAGCGACGGCGGGATTCCGCTCTTGTCCGGGCCGGCTGGAAGCTGATCCGTCGCAGCGCCCAAAGCGCTCCAGTCACATCGTCAGCCCGTCGCCGCGGCGAACGCAATCAGCGTGCCCGACGGTCGCAGGCCGCCGACCTCGATGCCGTTCCAGTTGCGCAGCACCGGGTGGCTCAAGGTTTCCATAAAGGCCGCGTCGGCCTCGTCCAGCGCCAGCAGGCGTTCAATGGCGGCGGCCATCACCACCTCGCAGGCGCGGGCCGTGTTGCCGTCGTCCATCTTCAGCGCCACGCCCAGGCCGAGTTCGGGCACCGCAGCGCAATACACGCCCTCGGCGCCGACCTTGCAGAACACGCGGTCGCCCAGGCGTTCCATCACGCGGGTGTCGAAACGGCCACTGCCCGCGACCATGAACGGGGCCGAGGCGACGGCCGCACGCAGGCGCCGTGCCGCCGCCGCGCGGCCTGCGCGCAAGCCCACGCCGGTGCCCACGCGGGCGAAGGCCAGCGCCAGGTTGCGCAGCGGTATCGCGAAGGTCGGGATGCTGCAACCGTCGATGCCCACCGGCGTGTTGGCCAGGTCCCAGTCGGTGGCGGCCTGCAGCGCTGCCGTCACCTGGCGCATCACCGGGTGCTGCGGCTGCAGGTAGCCGCTGACAAAGCCGCGGCGGTCTTCACCGCCGGCCAGCATGCAGCCCAGGCAGACGAAGCCCGCGTGCTTGCCCGAACAGTTGTTGTGCAGCGCGCTGGGCACCGCACCCGCCGCAGCCAGTGCCTTGATGGCGCTGTCGTTGTAGGGCCAGTGCGTGCCGCATTCCAGCGCGGCGGCGTCGAGTCCGGCCTTGGCCAGCATGTTGGCCGCCGTTTGCGCATGGCGCGCCTCACCGCCGTGGCTGGCGCAGGCCAGCGCCAGTTCTTCGTCGTTCAAACCGAAGCGGTCGGCCGCGCCGCTTTCCACCAGCGGAAGGGCCTGTAGCACTTTCACCGCCGAGCGCGGAAAGATGGGTCGGTCGATGTCGCCCAGCGCGGTGTGGATGGCGCCGTCGGCATCGACGATGGCCAGTGCGCCGCGGTGGCTGGATTCGACGGCGCTGCCGCGCAGCACGTCGACGAGGGTGGGATTGTTTGGCATGCGCTGAACTTTACGCGGGCGGCAGTGAGCGGGCAGGGCAGCAGCTATCCTCGTCGGATGCCAGCCCTTTCTCCGGTCATCCTCTCGATCCAGCAGGTCGCCAAGACCTACGACTCGGGCCACAGCGCCCTCCAGGGCATCGACCTCGACATCCAGCGCGGTGAGATCTTCGCGCTGCTGGGCCCCAACGGCGCCGGCAAAACGACGCTGATCAGCATCATCTGCGGCATCGTGCGGGCGACTGCCGGCACGGTGGTGGTCGATGGCCACGACATCGCGCGCAACTACCGCGCCGCGCGCAGCATGATCGGCCTGGTGCCGCAGGAACTGACCACCGATGCATTCGAAACGGTGTGGGACACCGTCTCTTTCAGCCGTGGCCTGTTCGGCAAGCCGCCCAGTCCGGCGCACATCGAAAGCGTGCTGAAGTCGCTGTCGCTGTGGGACAAGAAAGACAACATGATCCGCCAGCTGTCGGGCGGCATGAAGCGCCGCGTGATGATCGCCAAGGCGCTGTCGCACGAACCGCAGGTGTTGTTCCTCGACGAACCGACGGCGGGCGTCGACGTCGAGTTGCGGCGCGACATGTGGCAGTTGGTGCGCCAGTTGCGCGACACCGGCGTGACGGTGATCCTGACCACCCACTACATCGAAGAAGCCGAAGAGATGGCCGACCGCATCGGCGTCATCAGCAAGGGCCGGCTGATCCTGGTGGAGGGCAAGGCCGAGCTGATGCACAAGCTGGGCAAGAAGCAACTGAAGCTGCAGCTCAACCAGTCGCTCGCGGCGGTGCCGGCGGCCCTGGCCGGCCACGCGCTGGAACTGGCCGCTGACGGCCTGACGCTGACCTACACCTACGACACGCGCAGCGATACATCGGCGGATGGCGGCAGTGGCAGTGGCAGTGGCATTGCGGCCGTGCTGCACGACCTGGGTGCCGCCGGCGTCACCTACAAAGATTTGCAGACCTCGCAAAGCTCGCTTGAGGACATCTTCGTGAGCCTGGTGCACACCCGATGAACCTTTACGCTGTTCGCGCCATCTATGCCTTCGAGATGAAGCGCACCTGGCGCACGCTGATGCAAAGCATCGTCTCGCCCGTGCTTTCGACTTCGCTGTACTTCATCGTCTTTGGCGCCGCCATCGGTTCGCGCATTCCCGAGGTCGGCGGCGTGGCCTACGGTGCTTTCATCGTGCCTGGCCTGATCATGCTGTCGCTGCTGACGCAGAGCGTGTCCAACGCCAGCTTCGGCATCTACTTCCCACGTTTTACCGGCACCATTTACGAACTGCTGTCGGCGCCGGTTTCCACGGTGGAAATCATGCTCAGCTACGTCGGCGCGGCGGCCAGCAAGAGCGTCATCCTGGGCTTGATCATCCTGGCCACGGCCGGCTTCTTCGTGCCGCTGCGCGTCGAACACCCGGTGTGGATGCTGTTGTTCCTGGTGCTGACGGCCGTCACCTTCAGCCTGGTCGGTTTCATCATCGGCATCTGGGCCGACAACTTTGAGAAGCTGCAGGTGGTGCCGCTGTTGGTCATCACACCATTGACGTTTCTGGGCGGCAGCTTCTACAGCATCGACATGCTGCCGCCGCTTTGGCAGAAGGTGGCTTTGTTCAACCCGGTGGTCTACCTGGTCAGCGGTTTCCGCTGGTCGTTCTACGGCCAGGCTGATGTGGCGGTGGGCCTGAGCCTTTTGATGACCGCGCTGTTCATGGGCGCGGCCTTGCTGGTGGTGGCCTGGATCTTCCGCACCGGCTACAGGCTCAAAGCCTGAATCTGCCGTCCGCTGTCGGCGCTGTTGTCATGAACGAACCCGAGTTGCTGGGCGTCGATTTCACCTGTGCCCCCGGCCGTCGCAAGCCCATCACGGTGGCGCGCGGGCGGCGGGTCGGCGCGGTGCTGAAGCTCGAGCGGCTGGATGCACTGCCCGCGTTGGCCGACTTCGAAGCGCTGGTGCGCGAGCCCGGCCCCTGGCTAGGCGCCTTCGATTTCCCGTTCGGCCTGCCGCGGGTTTTCGTGCAGTCGCTGGAACTGGGCGATACGACCGACGCCGTCATCGCCGAAATCCACCGCCGCTGCCCGACGCGGATGGCCTTCCGCGCGCTGGTCGACACCTGGGGCAACGGGCAGCCAAAAGGCCAGCGCCTGATTCACCGCGCGGCCGACGGTGCGATGTCCGGCGTCAGTTCCACCAGCCCGCTGCAGACGCGTTACGTGCCGGTGGGCTTCATGTATTACGAAGGCCTGTCGCGGCTGGTCGTGGCCGACGTGACGATCCCGAAACTGCGCCAGGGCCACGCCGCCCGCGTGGCGCTGGAAGGCTACCCGGGGCTGCTGGCCTACGAGCTGATCGGCCGGCGGTCGTACAAGAATTCGACCGAGCCCGACCGGCTGATTGCACGCAAGGACATCGTCGATGCGCTGGAGCAGGGCCGCACCCGCCTGGGCCTGCGCCTGAAGCTGAGCCACGCGCAGCGTGAGTCGCTGGTGGACGACGCCTCGGGCGACCGGCTGGACGCCGCGCTGTGCCTGATGCAGGCCGGCTGGGCGGCCACGCGTCCCGATGCGGGCCTGCCCGAGACTGTCGATGCCGTCGAAGGCTGGATCACCACGGCCTGAAGCCGGCGCGGCAGTACCCGCGTCTGCCCTGGAAGGCTGGTTCAACACCCGCGGCTGGCAGCCCTTCGCCTTCCAGCGCGAAGTCTGGGCCGCGATGGCCGCTGGCCGCAGTGGCCTGCTGCATGCCACCACCGGTAGCGGCAAGACCTACGCCGCCTGGCTGGGCGCCTTGCAGCGGGCGCGGCCGTCCGGCCCGTCCACTGCAGGCTTGCAGGTGCTGTGGCTGACACCGATGCGCGCGCTGGCCGCCGACACCGTGCGCGCACTGCAGCAGCCGCTGGCCGACCTGCAGCCGTCCTGGACCGTCGGTCAGCGCACGGGCGACACGCCCAGTGCTGAACGGGCGCGGCAGGACAAACGCCTGCCGGCCGCGCTGGTGACCACACCGGAATCGCTGAGCCTGATGCTGACGCGCGAGAACGCCAGCAGCGAGTTGGGCGGTGTGCGCACGGTCGTGGTCGACGAATGGCACGAATTGATCGGCAACAAGCGAGGCGTGCAGGTCCAACTGGCTCTGGCGCGGCTGCGGCGCTGGAACCCAGGCCTGGTGGTGTGGGGCTTGTCGGCCACGCTGGGCAACCTGGACGAGTCGCTGCGCACGCTGTGCAGCAGCGACGAGATCCACCGCAACAGCGTGCAGGTACGCGGCCGCATCGACAAGGCCTTGCGCATCGACACGCTGCTGCCGCAGGAACCCGGCCGCTTCAGCTGGGGCGGCCACCTGGGCGCGCAGATGCAACAGCCGGTGGTCGATGAAATTGCGCGCACGGCCGAAGGTGGCGGCAGCACGCTGGTCTTCACCAACACCCGCAGCCAGGCCGAGATCTGGTACCAACTGCTGCTGGCCGCACGGCCCGACTGGGCCGGCCTGGTGGCGCTGCACCACGGCAGCCTGGACAAGGCCACGCGGGCCTGGGTCGAAGCCGGCTTGAAGGCCGGCACCCTGCTGGCGGTGGTAGCCACGTCCAGCCTGGACCTGGGCGTGGACTTCCTGCCCGTCGAACGCGTGCTGCAGATCGGCAGCGCCAAGGGCGTGGCACGCCTGCTGCAGCGCGCCGGTCGCAGCGGCCACGCGCCGGGGCGCGAAAGCCGCATCACGCTGGTGCCGACCAACACGCTGGAACTGGTGGAAGCCGCCGCCGCGCGGCGCGCCGCACTGGCCGGCCGTGTGGAGGCCCGCCGCTCGCCCGCGCAGCCGTTGGACGTGCTGGTGCAACACCTGGTGACGGTGGCGTTGGGCGGTGGTTTCGTGGCCGATGAACTGTTCGACGAAGTCCGCGGCACCGAGGCCTACCGCGAGCTGAGCCGCGACGCCTTTGACTGGGCGCTGGCCTTCGTCGAACGCGGCGGCGACAGCCTGACCGCCTACCCCGAATACCACCGCGTGGCGCTGCTGGACGGCGTCTGGCGCGTGCCTGACCGTGGCATCGCAAGGCGCCACCGGCTGCAGGTCGGCACCATCGTCAGCGACGCGACGATGGCCGTGAAGTGGCTCAGCGGCGGCACCATCGGCAACATCGAAGAAGGCTTCATCGCGCGTTTAAACAAGGGCGACAGCTTCGTCTTCGCCGGCCGTCTGCTGGAGTTCGTGCGCGTGCAAGACATGGCCGCCTACGTGCGCGTGGCGACCCAGAAGAAGGGCGTGGTGCCGTCGTGGAACGGCAGCAAGATGCCGCTGTCCAGCGAGATGGCTGAATCGGTTCTGGACCTGCTGACCGAGGCAGCGCAGGGCCATTACGACGACCCGGAAATGCAGGCTGCACAGCCCATGCTGCAAGCCCAGGTGCGGCTGTCGCAACTGCCGCAGCGCGGCAGCTTGCTGGTCGAGCGCTACACCTCGCGTGAAGGCCAGCACTACTTCATCTATCCCTTCGCCGGGCGCAATGCGCACATCGGGCTGGCGCAGTTGCTGGCCTGGCGGCTGGCCCGCGATGCGCCCAACACCTTCAGCCTCAGCGTCAATGACTACGGGCTGGAAATCCTGGCCGTCAAGCCGGTCGACGTGAGCGCGGCCACGCAGGCAGCGCTATTCGACGTGGCCACGCTGACGGCCGATGTGTTGGCCAGCTTGAACTCGGGTCACCTGGCGCAACGGCGTTTCCGGGAGATCGCGCGGGTGGCGGGGCTGGTGTTCGGCGGCTACCCGGGCGCGCCGAAAAGCATGCGCCAGCTGCAGGCCAGCAGCAGCCTGTTCTTCGAGGTCTTTCGCCAGTACGACAGCGGCAACCGGCTGCTCGGCCAGGCCGAAAGCGAAGTGCTGGCGCAAGAGCTGGACCTGGTGAATCTGGCGCAGACACTCGCCCGGCTGGCTGCGCTGCCGCTGACGCTGGTCGAACTGCACGCGCCCAGCCCGTTTGCGCTGCCGCTGATGGTCGAACGCCTGCGCGAGCAGCTGACCACGGAAAAACTGAAGGACAGGCTGGACCGCTTGCTGGCCGAAGCCGAGGCGCAACTGGACGCGACGCCGCTGGCCGCGCAAGCGCCTGCATCGCCGGCCATGCGGCATCATCGCCGCAGTAGGGGGAAGGGTCGATGAACTCAATCGGGTGGGTGGTGGCATGCGCCGTGCTGGCCGCAGCAGGCGCGGTGCAGGCGGCCAAATCGGCACCTTCGGCACCGACGGCGAGCAAACCGCCGCCCGCGGTCGAAGGGCTGGTCACGCAGGTGCCGCTGGGCGACAGCCTGTGGTTCACGCCCACCGACAAGCCGGCCGTGCTGCTGCAACTAAGCGAGATCGACGCGCCCGAGCCCTGTCAGGTTTATGGCGACGCGTCGCGCCGCGCGCTGGCCGAACTGGCATTGAACCGCCGCGCCACGGCCAGAATGCAGGGCCGTGACGCGCAGGGCCGCACGCTGGCGATGGTCAGCGTCGAGGGTGTGGACCTGAGCAAACGCATGGTCGAAGAAGGCCACGTCTGGAGCACTCGCACGAAGTGGGACTTCGGCCCGCTGGTCAAGGAAGAACGCATGGCCCGCGCGCTGAACCGCGGCCTGCACGCCGCCGCCGACCCGATGATGCCGAAAGAATTCAGGCGCCTGCACGGGCCTTGTGCGGTCCCGGCCCCGGCCCCGGCCCCGGCCCTGCCGAAGCCAGCGCCGCCCGCGCCGCGTTGAGGAAGTCGGCCAGCAGCGCGCTGTCGTCCAGTGTCGTCGGGTGGTCGGGTTCGTGGAATTCAGGGTGCCACTGCACGCCGGCCACATAGCTGGGCCCCTGCCAGCGCACCGCTTCCACCATGCCGTCGTCGGGGCAGCGGGCTTCGACGACGAAGTCCGGCGCCAGGTCCTTGATGCCCTGGTGGTGGATGCTGTTGGTGGTGGCCTGTGCCACCCCCGGGAACAGGCTGGCGAGCCGGCTGCCGGGCGTGAATTCCACCGCGTGGTGGTGGTGTTCGTAGCGGCCGAGTTCGCGGTGCGCCAGCGCATCGGGGCGCTGCGTGGCGATGTCCTGCAGCAGCGTGCCGCCGAAGGTCACGTTCAGCAGCTGCAGCCCGCGGCAGATGCCGAACACCGGCTTGCCGGCGGCCACGAAAGCGCGGATGAGTTCCATCTCGTAGAGGTCACGCACCCGGTCGCCGTGCCAGGCGTCGTCCAGCGGTTGTTCGCCATAGCTTTGCGGCGCCACGTCGTTGCCGCCCTGCAGCACCAGCCCGTCCAGCGCGGCGGCGTAGTCGTGCAGGTTCAAGTCGCTGCGCAGCACGACGCTGCCCTGGCTGACGGCTGGCACCATCACGGCAACAGCGCCCCCGTGCAGCAGCCAGTGCGCCACGCTTTGTTCGAGGTAGTGGACGGTCTTGCTCCACACGCCCGTGGCCGCGCGGTCAGCGGCAGCGGGGTAGTGGATGCGCGCCGAAACGCCGATCAGCAGCGGCTTGTCTTTCTTCACATCGGCCTTCAGTTGATGCGCACCCAGCGCAGTTCGATGACGTCGGTGGGCCATTGCGTGGCCGAGACTTGTCTGCTCATGGCCCAGGTCAGCGTGCGGCGGAACAGCGGCAGCAAAGCCAGGTCTTCACCCGCCATGCGCAGCACGGTGGCGACCATCGCACGGCGGCGCAGCAGGTCGGGTTCGCTGCGGATGTTGTCGATCAGCAGGTCCAGCTTGGGGTTGCTGTAGCGGCCACCGTTGAAGGTGCCCTGGCCGTTGGCGCTGTAACTGTGCAGCAGGCCGTTCAGCGAGAACCAGGCGTCGGGTGTCGGGCTCCAGCCGAATTCGGCCAGGCTGACGGCGCCGCCTGACAGCTTGGGAAAGAACTGGCCGGTCGGGCTGCTGCGCAGGCTGGCCTTGATGCCCACCTGCGCCAGCATCGACGCCACCGCCTGGCACACCGCCTCGCGCCAGGCGATGTTCACGCAGTCCATCGCCAGCGTGAAGCCGTTCGGGTAGCCGGCCTCGGCCAGCAGCGCCTTCGCCTTCGCCGGGTCGTAGGGCAGGCGCACGTCCAGCTCGGGCGGCGAGCCGTCCACGCGCGACGACAGCAGCGCGCCAGTGGGAATGGCCTGGCCGCGCAGCACCTTGTCGGCGATCAGCGGCGCGTTGATGGCGTGGTAGACGGCGGCCCGAACGCGGCGGTCCTTGAACGGGTTGCGGCCCTTCACGTCGCTGCCGGGCAACTCGTCGCGCGCCTGGTCGAGTGCCAGGTACTGCGCGCCGATGTCGGTGCTGCGCAGCAGGCTGATGCGCGGGTCGGCCTGCAGCCGGGCGATGTCCTGAAAAGGCGGGTCGAGCAGCAGGTCGACCTCGCCCGAGGTCAGCGCGGCCAGCCGGGTGGCGTCGGAACGGATGGTGACGAATTCGACCTGCTGCAGGTTGCCGTTGTTGCGCGCATCGGCCCAGCCCCACCAGCCGGCATGGCGTTCCAGCACCGTGCGCACATCGGGTTCGTAGCGCAGCAGGCGGAAGGGGCCGGTGCCGTTGGCGTTGCGCACGGCATAGGTTTCTTGCTTGGCGCTGAAGTTCTGCGGCAGCGTCACGCCGTGCTGTTCGCACCAAGCCTTGCTCATCATGGTGACGTACTGCAGCTTCTCGGGCAACACGGCGTCGGGCGTTTCCAGCAGCAGCTCGATGGTCAGCGCGTCGACCTTGCGCGCACCGGTTACCCCGCGCAGCTGGAAGGCGCGTTGCGAACTCGGCGCCAGCACGCGGTCGATGCTGAACACCGCGTCGTCGGCCGTGAAAGGCGTGCCATCGTGGAAGCGCACGCCGGGGCGCAACTTGAAGCGCCAGACCGTCGGTGCGGTGTTCTGCCA
Organism: Betaproteobacteria bacterium; assembly: GCA_043716645.1. Taxonomy (GTDB): domain Bacteria; phylum Pseudomonadota; class Gammaproteobacteria; order Burkholderiales; family Burkholderiaceae_C; genus Rubrivivax. Next base: position 19,545 of record JAYSYH010000011.1, read on the forward strand.
CGACAGTGCCAGCGCCGCTTCCAGCTTGAACTGCGCGTCGCGGTTGATCAACGATTCGTAGATTTGGTAGGCCACGCGCGAGTGGTACAGCAGCGCCAGCGCATTTGGGTCCAGCGTCTGCGGGTCGAAGGCGCTGGCGATCCGCAGCAGGCCGGGTTTGGCAGGCGCTTGAGCGGCGGCGGCGGCGGGGCCGGCGGCCACGGTCAGTGCAGTGGCGGTCAGCGCCAGGCACAGCCGCATCGAGCGCAACAAGCGAAAAATTCCATGGTGCATCGGGCTTGTCCTAGCGGCAGGGCGTGTTGTCACTCTTCGGCCGGCGCGTTGCTGTCGTCGCGGTCTTCTTCGCGGGCCCGCTGTGCACGCCTGGCCAGGCGGGCCGCCAGCGGGGCCATGTCTTGCACCAGCGTGGCGGTGGGCACGGTATCGGCCAGGCGCAGCCCGGGCAGTGGCAGCGTGCTCATGTAGGGTGTGCTGAAGGGGCTGTCGTTGGCGCGCAGGCTGCTGGCCACCGAAATGCCAGCGCCCAGCAGCAACATGCCAGCCACGGCCATGCTGACTGCCCGCGGTCGTGCCGGTAGCGTGTGGCGCAGATGGGCATGGACCAACAAAGCGCCGCCCAGCGCTGCCAGCGCCGGCGTCAGTTGCCATCCCGTGGGCCAGTTCATCGCCGCCGCGACCTGGGGCCACAGTGCTTCCAGCAGACCGAACGCCAACAGCCAGGGCAAAGCGATGCGCAGGTGACCGACAAAATCAAACCGGTGCTGGAAGAGCTTGGACAACAGCGCCCACAAGCCGCACCAGGCCAGGACCAACAACGGCAGGCCGAACAACGTGGGCACCCAGGCTGCGAAATCGGCGCCCGGGTCCAGGGCAATGGCGTGCTGGGCGCACAGCAGCGCCATCAGGCCCGCGCCCAGCAGCAGCGTGCGCGGCAGCGTGGCGCCGGCGTGGCCGGCCAGCAGGCGTTCGGGTGCCAGCACTTCACCGGGCAGCCGCAGACGCACCAGCGTCGTGCCCATCTGCAACAGCGCGCCGCTGGCGGGCAAGGGACGTGGTGCTGTGCCATCAACCCGCAGTCCGTTCAGCGCCACGCCGTTGCGCGTGGCCAGCACGCGCAACGCGATGGTGCTGTCGGCGGCCGGGTCGAGTGGCTCCAGCACCGCGTGATGGGCGGCCACGTGCGGGTCGTCGAGCACGATGTCGTTGTCCATTGCGCGGCCCAGCGTGACGGGCCAGGCGTGCACGTCCACCCGCCGCGCCGGGTGGCCCTCGCGTTCGACCCACTCGATCAGCGCGAGGCGGTGGGCGCTGCGGTGGGTGCTGCGTTGGATGGCGTGATCCATGCGAAGCCGTTCAGGTAATGTTCAGCGAGTTTCTGCGCGCTGGCGAAGCTGACGCCGCGGGCGTCGAAGCGGCCTTGCGCGCCAGCCTGGCTGCCGTCCAGCGTGGCCACCAGCACGCTCAGGTCGTGCAGGCCTTCCAGCCTCTTGTAGGCGCGCAGACAGATCACCGCCTTCAGCGGCAAACCACGAGCGCCAGCCGTACCGGCCAGACCTGCGCCCCCGCGTGGCGGGTTGGCGACCTGCCGTTCAACGCACTGTGGCGCGGTCAGGTGGCGGTCGTCGCGGCCCATGAACTCATTGCGGAAGCTGGCTGAATAACGCTCGGCAAAACGCAGCGCGCCCAGCTTGCTGCCGTCGTAGCTTTCGTGGCGCACCGTGAGGAAGCCGGTCAGCAGGCTGCCGTTGACGAAGATGCGGCTGTCCATCTCGCAGTCGCCGCGCTCGAACTGCAAACCGCGTTCTGCCTGGGTGCTGCCGCGGCCCCAGCAGCGCAGAAAAGTTTCCTGCGGCACGGGAATGGCGTAACGCTCATGGCCGGCACTGCGCCAGGGCTGGGCGATGAAGCGTTCGGTCAGCGCGGCCTGATGTTCCAGCAGCTGGCGGGTGATTTCGCCCCAGGCCGGCGCCGTCAACGGTTTGGCGGCACGGCCCCGTTCGATGAGGGCCCGCACCGGCGCGGCGGGCACCAGAAAGCTGACCTGTTCGCCGTCGCGTCGCGCCGCCACGTTCACGCCGATCAGGCGGCCTTGCTCGTCCAGCGCCGGCCCGCCGCTCATGCCCGGGCTGAGCGAACCGCCGAAGAACAGCGTTTCGACGAAGCTGCGCTCGACCGGGCCGTTGTAGGTGCCTTCGGCGACCGCGAAGCCGACGTCCAGCGGGTTGCCCAATGAAAAGATGCGCGCGCCGCGCGGCAACGGGTCGTTAGCCGGGCGCAGCGGGACGGCGCCGCGTCCAGCCAGCGGTGCGGGGTTGACGGGCCTCAGCAAGGCCAGGTCGTGCACCACGTCGAAGGCCAGCAACTGCAGCGCGCCCTGGCTGCCGTCCACCGTGACGTAGACCAAGCGGTGGCGGCCGGGTTGCAGCGCGTACTGGCTGACGACGTGGTAGTTCGTAACCAGCAGGCCGTTGTCTTCGACCAGAAAAGCCGAACCCACCGAGGCCTGGCTGTCCTGCGTCTTCAGCAGCGTGCGCACCTGCAGCAGCCGCGGGCGCGTGCGTTCGTAGATGCGCTGGCCGGCGCCATTGGGCGTCGTTTCCGCGACGGCACCGGTGGCTTCGAATGCCCCGACCCCGACCCCGGCCGGGGCCGGGGGTGGGGTTGGGGTGGGGGTTGGGGTTGGGGTTGGGGTCGGATTGGCAGCCGCAGTCAGCGAACGAGCCGCGGGCGCGGCGGCCAGCGCCGATGAGGGCGCGGTGAACAACGTCATCACAAGCGCCATCACAAGCGCCACCCATCGCGCACCGGCCGGGCTGATCACGATGGGTGTGGGGGCAAGGGCGGCCGCGCGGCGTGCGGCACGCAGAAAGGCCGATCGGCCGCAGGACTGCATCCGCGGATCGTAGAGCCTGCTGCGGCCGGGCTTCACGGGGCGCGAAGAAAGTCTTCGATGCCCAGCCGCACCGCCTGCGCCATGCGGGCGCGGAAGGCCGCGTCGAGCAACCGCGCTTCGTCGGCGGGGTGGGTGATGAAGGCCTGCTCGAAGAGCACCGCCGGCACTGCTGTCACAAGGCGGATGGGTGCGTAATTGAAGTTGCCGACGCGGCCGAAGTCGGCCAGGCCGGTTTGGTCCAGCACACGGCGGTGCACGGCCTGTGCCAGGGCCCGTCCGGTGTCGTGCTTGTAGTAGCTGGACGTTCCCTGGGCGCGCAGGAAGCCGCCCGAAGCATCGGCGGCGTTGCTGTGCACGCTGACAAAAAGATGCGCGCCGGCAGCCGTCACGCGCGCCGCCCGTTCGCGCTGCGAGGGGTTGTCGTCGCCTTCGCGCACTTGCACCACCGTCGCACCGGCGGCTTCCAGTTCGGCCTGCAGCGCCAACGCGGTCAACCGGTTGATGTCCTTCTCAAACACGCCCATGGCGCCCACCGCGCCGGTGTTGGCTGCACTGCCGTGGCCCGCTTCCAACGCCACACGCAGACCCTTCAGCGGTGCTCTGGCGTCGGCGATGGCCGGCGCCGGCCGCACGACGATGCGCAGCGCCGTGGCCGTGCGTTCGACGCGCCAACCCCACAGCCGCGCCGCGACCGGCGCGATGCGCACGCGCAGCCGGCCGCTGGCCGGTGTTTCGACGCTCACCTCGCGCACGATCTGGGCGCTGGCGCGGTGGCTGATCCAGGTGGCCGCGTTGTGCGCACCGTAAAGGTCGATCTCGATTTGATGGCGGCCGTCGGCAGCGGTCACAGCCCGCACGGCGTAGGGGATGCGCGCCGCCAGTGGAATGGTCACCACATCGCCCTCGGCGCTGCCCATCACCGACATCGAGGTGGGTGCTACCCACGGTGCCACGGTGCCAGCCGGCGCAGCTTGCAACGCGCTGGCTGCAGCCCATGCGGTGGTGTCGGGTGCCAGTTGCAGCTGGATGAAATCGCCCTGCTGGGCGATGGCGTGCAGCAGCGTGCCCTCGAGCAATTCAGTCAGGAAGGGGCCGCCCAGGCGCACGTCGTGCAGGCCGTGGACGAGGTCGACACCGGCTGCGCCGACAAGGAACAGGCGGTCGGGTTCGGCGCGCCACTGGCCGGCTGCACCCGGTGTCAACGCCGTGATGGTTTTCGGACCGCCCCTGTGCGGCAGAGAAGACCGGCTGATACGCACCTGCACCGGCGCGGGCGCCACGTCGTGGCTGCCGGCGAAAGCCAGCTTGGCGCGGTAATGGCCGGCAGTGGCAGCGCTCTCGGTCAGGTTCTGCCACGGCTGGCCGGGCAGCTTCGCCTGCACGCGCTGGCCGGGTGTGGCGTGTACGGCCACTTCCAGCGCCTCGCCCGGCGCCACGCGCACGGTTTCGGCGGGGCGCAGGCTGTTGCCGTCGATGAAGAGCCGGTCGGTCGGCCACACCAGCGGCGGCGCGGGCGGCAGGCGCTCGATCTGCAAGTCACGCGTCAGCACCTGGCCCTTGGCCGATTCGGCTTCGATACGCACGGTGTTGGCACCCAGCGCCAGAGGCACGCGGTCGCGCGCGAAGACGCCGGTGGCGTAGACGGTGACCGGCTCGCCGCCGACGCGCACCGCCGCGCCGGGTGTGGTGCGGCCCAGCAGGTGGACGAATTCGCGGGTGGTGGTGGGCTGCGCCTCCTTGGGCGACAGCAGGTCCAGCGTGAAGGCGGCCGGCGTGGTGGTCGGTGCCGGTGCCGGTGCCGGTGTGGTCGTTTGCGCCAGCACGGCGGTAGGCAGCGCGATCAGCGCCGCCGTGGCCCAGGCGCAGAACGTGTGCTGCACCTCAGCGGCCCCGCTCCAGCGTGCGCAACATCACCGGTCCCGCATCAGCGTGCTCTTGCCGAACAGACTCTCAAGCAGGTCCACCGCCAGCTCGGCGGTCTTGTTGCGGATGTCCAGCGCGGGGTTCAGCTCCATCACGTCCAGGCTGGCCAGGCGACCGGTGTCGGCGATCATTTCCATGCACAGCTGGGCCTCGCGGTAGGTCGGGCCGCCGGGCACCGTGGTGCCGACGCCGGGGGCGATTTCGGCGTCCAGGAAATCAACGTCGAAGCTGACGTGCAGGTGGGTGTTCTCGTCCAGCGTGGCCAGTGCCAGTTCCATCGTGTGGCGCATGCCCATCTCGTCGATGTAGCGCATGTCGAAGACTTCAAGGCCCAGTTGGTGGACAAAACGTTTCTCACCAGCGTCGACGCTGCGGATGCCGATCTGCCGCACCCATTTCGGGTTGATGGCCGGCACCGTGCCGCCGATTTCGATCAGCGCCTGCGGCCCGTGCCCGCACAGACAGGCCACCGGCATGCCGTGGATGTTGCCGCTGGGTGTGAGCACGCTGGTGTTGAAGTCGGCATGCGCGTCCAGCCACAGCACGCGCAGCTTCTTACCGACCTCGCGGCAGTGGCGCGCCACGGCGCTGATGCTGCCGATGCCCAGGCTGTGGTCGCCACCCAGCAGGATGGGCAGGTGGCCGGCTGCCAGCTCGGCGTGCACGGCCTCGTGCACCGCCTGGTTCCAGGCCACGACTTCTTCGAGGTGGCGGAAACCGTCCACTGGCGCAAGCCAGGGGTTGGCCGGGCCGCTGACGTTGCCGCGGTCGATGACGGTCAGTCCGTGGCCTTCCAGTGCCGCGCGCAGGCCGGCCACCCGCAGGGCCTCCGGACCCATGCTGGCGCCGCGGGCGCCTGCGCCGATGTCGGTGGGCGCGCCGATCAGGCTGATGCGGCTTTTCATCGTCACCTCAAACATCTTCGGCATGCCGGCTTCGTTCGTTCACCGGCTGGTCGAAACCGTAGTGCGTTGCCAGGATGTCCCAGGCTTCTTCGGCGGTTTCCACAAAGAGGAACAGGCCCAGGTCGGCGGCGTTGACCATGCCGGTTTCGACCAGGTAGTCGAAGTCGATCAGCCGCGTCCAGAAGGCGCGGCCGAACAGCAGGATGGGCCGGCGGCGGCTCTTGCCGGTCTGGATCAGCGTCATCGTCTCGAAAAGTTCGTCCAACGTGCCGAAGCCGCCCGGGAAGCACACCAGCGCGATGCTGCGCATCAGGAAGTGCATCTTGCGCAGTGCGAAGTAGTGAAACTGGAAGCACAGCTCGGGCGTGATGTAGGCGTTGGGTTGCTGCTCGTGCGGCAGCACGATGTTCAGGCCGATGCTCTTGCCGCCGACGTCGAAGGCGCCGCGGTTGCCGGCTTCCATGATGCCGGGGCCGCCGCCGGTGACGACGTAGATCGGCGTGGCGTGGGCGCTGGACCGTTCGGTAGCCAGCGCCGCGAAGCGCCGCGCTTCTTCGTAGTAGCGGCTCATCGAAGCCAGGCCTTCGGCGCGCTTCAGCGCTGCGGCGTCGCCGCTGGCCCGTGCGCTTTCGATGGCCGCCGCGGCCTGCTCGGGCGCCTTCACGCGGGCGCTGCCGAAGATCACGATGGTCGACTCGATGCCCATTTCCTGCTGCACCATTTCCGGCTTCAGCAACTCCAGCTGCATGCGCACCGGGCGCAGTTCTTCGCGCAACAGGAAGGCGGTGTCGGTGAAGGCCAGGCGGTAAGCGCTTTCCGGGCCGTCGTACAACGGGGCTTGCGGTTGTGCGTTGGCTTCTTCTTCAGCGGTGGGGAAGTTGCGGGCGGTGAGTTCGGGTTTGACGGCGTGCATGGCTTTGAGCTTAAGGTCGTGCGGCAGGGGTCGACAACGGTGCCGAGTTTGCGGAGCCCTGCCGCGTGGCGCAGACCGGGCAGTGCGGCTGCCGCGGCAGCGTGATGGTGTCCCAGCGCATGCTGCGCGCGTCCAGCATCAGCAGGCGGCCGGCCAGCGGTTCGCCCGTGCCGGAGATCAGTTTCAACGCCTCGGCGGCCTGCACGCTGCCGACAATGCCGACCAGCGGCGCGAACACGCCCATGGTGTTGCACGAAACGTCTTGGAAACCGGCGTCGGGCGGAAACAGGCAGGCGTAGCAAGGGGCTGCGGCATTGCGTGTGTCGTATACGGCGATCTGCGCATCCCACCCAATGGCGGCGCCCGACACCAGCGGTTTGCCGTGGCGCACGCAGGCCGCGTTGACGGCCTGCCGGGTAGTGAAGTTGTCGCAGCAGTCCAGCACCACATCGGCGGTGGGGACGAGCTCGTCGAGCAGCGCCGCGTCGGCCCGCTGCACCAGCGCGCGGAACTGCACGTCGGGGTTGATGGCCGCGACCGTGGCGCGTGCCGATTCAGCCTTGGGCAAACCGATGCGCGACTGGTTGTGCGCAATCTGCCGCTGCAGATTGGTCAGGTCAACCGTGTCGTCGTCCAGCACCGTGATGCGGCCCACGCCGGCACTGCCCAGATACATCAGCACCGGCGAACCCAGGCCCCCGGCGCCGATGACCAGCACATGCGCGGCCAGCAGGCGGTGCTGGCCTTCGATGCCGATGTCGTCCAGCATCAGGTGGCGGGCATATCGCAGCAGTTGCTCGTCGTTCATCGTGCAGGAAACGGTGGGAATAAGGGTGCCACTGAAACGCCGAAGCCCGCCGAGGCGGGCTTCGACAAACTGCGCGTGGTGCGAGCCTGGATTCCGGGCTATTTGGTGGTGGAAGCCGGCGCTTCGGCGCGCTGTTCACCGGCGGCCGTCTTGCTGGCCATCACCGGCAGGCCGCGCAGCTGGTTCACGGCCTGCTGCAGCGGGAAGTCTTCTGCGGTGCCAAATTCGGGCAGTGGCTTGATCGGTTCCTTGGTTTTCGCCAACTGTTCTTCCAACTTCTTGCGGGCTTCGTCGCGGGCCTTTTCGCGCTCGACATCCTTCTTCTCGTCGGCGCCGGTCAGGTGCTTGTCGAGGTCGGCCTCGCGCATGCGCAGTGCAGCGAAGACGTTGCCGTCGGCGGTTTCGTCCAGCCACACATCGGGCACGATGCCCTTGGCCTGGATGCTGCGGCCGCTTGGCGTGTAGTAGCGCGCGGTGGTGATCTTCAGCGCGGTGTTGCCAGGCAACGGGCGCACCGTTTGCACGGAACCCTTGCCGAAGGTCTGCGCGCCCATCACGGTGGCGCGCTTGTGGTCCTGCAGTGCGCCGGCCACGATTTCGCTGGCCGAGGCCGAGCCTTCATTCACCAACACCACCAGCGGTACCGTCTTCAGCGCGGCCGGCAGCTTGCGCAGCGGGTCGCTGCCGGCGCGGCGCGAATAGAACTCGGGGTTGGCGCGGAAAGTTGCGCGCGACTCGGGCAACTGGCCATTGGTCGACACCACCACCACGTCGGCCGGCAGGAAGGCTGCCGACAAGGCGACCGCGCCGTCGAGCAAACCACCCGGGTCGTTGCGCAGGTCCAGCACCAGGCCCTTCAGATTGGGATCCTGCTTGTACAGCTCTTCCACCTTGCGCACGAAGTCGTCCACGGTGCGCTCCTGGAACTGGCTGACGCGCACCCAGCCGTAGCCCGGCGCAGCCATGCTGGCGCGCACGCTTTGCATGCGAATTTCTTCGCGCACGATGTTCACCGGGAAGCTGCGGCTTTCGGTCTTGCGGTAAACCGTCAACACGACCTTGGTGTTCGGTTCGCCGCGCATTTTCTTGACCGCCTGGTCGACCGTCAGACCTTTAACCGGCGTGTCATCGATGCGCGTGATCAGGTCGCCCGACTTCAAGCCGGCGCGAAAGGCGGGGCTGCCTTCGATGGGCGATACGACCTTGACCAGGCCTTCTTCCATGCCCATCTCGATGCCGATGCCGATGAACCTGCCACCGGTGGCTTCGCCGAATTCCTTGAAGCTCTTCTTGTCGAAGTACTGGCTGTGCGGGTCCAGGCCGGCCACCATGCCGGCGATGGCGTCGCCGATCAACTTCTTCTCATCGACAGGCTCGACGTATTCCGCCTTGACGCGGTCGAAGACGGCGGCGAGTTGCTGCACCTCTTCCAGCGGCAGGGGCGCCATCGAACTGCGCGCGACCGCCTGCAACTGCATCGTGGTCAACGCCCCGGCAACGGCCCCGAGGGCCAAAAAGCCGGCAACCTTCATTTTGGAACCCATGACCAGCTCGCTTTCGGGGGTTAGCACACGCTAGCCTCGAGTATAGGTCTGGGCTGGCCGTCACAATGCTACGCAGGGGTTAAGTCGGCCCCTGCCAGCCGATGTCGGATCGTGTATTTGTGCCGGTACCGGGCGCCTGGACGACGTGGTCCCGCCGACAGGAATCGAACCTGTATCTGGCGCTTAGGAGGCACCCGTTCTATCCATTGAACTACGGCGAGGCAGCGTCCAATTCTGGCATGCAGGCCCTGCCTTGCACCTCAACGTGCCGGCACTGTTTGCTTGCGCGCGGCGACGTCGCGCGGCGCTTCTTGGAAGCGCCAGACCCAGATCACGTCGACCGAGTTGTCCAGCCCGCTCTGCACGCGCAGCGTGAAGCGCTGCGCGATGCGGTAGATCAGCTGCCAGTTGCCGGTGGTGGCGTTGACGCCGCGCTCGTAACCCAGGTACAGGCGGCGGTTGATCTGTTTGCCAAGGCTGATGATGGTTTCGCGCACATCGGTGTCACCCTGGCGCAGCGACAGGTCGGTGATGCCCAGGTTTTTCAGGATGGCGTCGGTGGGCGCCTCGCCCTCGCCAGCCAACAGGGCCACGGCGGCGCGTTGCAACAGCGCGGTGTCGTTGCGGCCCAGGCTGTCCGGCGCGCGGCCCAGCACCAGCCACGACAGCTTGTCGACGTCGCTGATTTCAGGTTCGCTGAACAGCTTGATGCGCAGCGTCAGCAGGTTGCCGGTGATGGACACACCGACCCGCGTGTCCAGGTTGGGTCGCAGCGCCAGCACATCCAGCCGGGGGTTGTCGGCGCTGCCGTTGAAGCTGATGTTGCCGCGCTCGATCTCCAGCTTCTGGCCATAGGCGGCATAGGTTCCGCCCTCGGTGCTGATGGTGCCGTTGACCGCCAGCCTGCCGCCCGGCGTGGTCAGCCGCACCTGGCCGCGCAATGTGGTGTCCAGCCCGCGGCCACGCACGCGCAGCTTGCTGCCCATGTCGATCTCCAGATTCAACGCCACGTTGCGCCGCGCGCTGGACACGTTGCTGTCGACCGGCGCCGCTTCAACGCCAGGGCGTCGCACGCTGACGTCTTCGTCCAGCGTGGGCGCGCCGCTGCGACTGGCGTCGAACAGGCCATCGTCCACGCTCAGCCGGCCATCCAGGCGCGCACCCTCAGGCAGCAGCGCCAGATCGGCCTTGCCGCTGACCGTGAGCTGGCGGTCGACGCGACCCAGAACGCGGAAACGCTCGGCCTGGATCTGCAGCCTGGCTTGCGCCGGACTGGCAAAGCTGGCGTTGCCGGTGACCTTAACGGTGCCGTCGCCACCTCGCAGCGTGAAGCGCTCGACCTGCGCCTTGTCGCCGTCCAGCTTGATGGCCATCTGGCCTTCGCTGAAGTTCATGCCTTCCAGCAGGTTGCGCGCACCCAGGCCGCTGCCGTCGAGCTGGCCGGTGTACTGCGGTTTGCCCACGGTACCGCTCAAAGCGGCCGTGCCGTTCAGCGAGCCGCTGAGGTGCCAACCCGGCGGCACCCAGGCGCCCCAGATGCCGATGTCGGCCACCTGCAGTTGCAGCTGCCCGCTGAGCGCTGCGTCGGCGGGTGGCCAGCGCGCATCGGCGGTGGTCTGCACCCGCGCTTGACCGCTGATGTCGCCCAGGCTGCGACCGCGCAGGGTGGGGGTGAAGAGCCACAGCCCGTCGTGGGCGGCCACGGCCAGGCGGAATTCAGTGAAACCCAGCAGCTGCACGCCTTCGCTATTGGCGGCGTGCAGGTCACCATCGCGGCGTTCGAAAACGATGTCGGCGTCGACCTTCTCGCCAGCCCGTATTTCGACATGCCCTGCCAGCCGCAGGTCGCCCTGCCAGCCCATTGCCGGCCAGACGCGCGCCAGCAGCGGCGCCACTGCGAAGGGTTCGATGTCGGCGCGTAGCTGTATCCGCGCCTTTTCGCCTTGCAGGTCGATGTCCACGGCGTCCCAACTGAGCGTGGCGGCGTCGGCCAGGCGCAGGCGCCCGGGGTCGGCGTGGGCGGTCAGCAGCGCGCCGTTGGCGTCAAAGCGCAGCTCGGCGTTGAGCCCCCGCGCCTCGGCCCAGCCGGAGGCTGGTTGCGTGCTGTCGTTGCTGCCGTCCCACGAGCCCACCAGCAGCTGCGCCACCTTGGCCCGCCAGCGACCACCGCCGCCAGCTTCGGGTTGCCACGCGCCCTGCGCGCGCAGTTGCAGCCGTGTGCCCGACTGCGCCTGGATGCCGAGCACCTGTTCAGCGATGCGCGGTGGCGTGACGGGCAGTGCGCCGGTGAAGTCCAGGCTGTGGTTGCCCAGCGTGCCTTGCAATTCAACGTGCAGGTTGTCGGCACGCTGCTTGTTCATCTGCAGGCCGACCACGTCGAGCAGCAAAGCCAGGGGCTGGTCCCGTCGGACTTCGCGCCCTTCACCGCGCCCTTCACCGCGCCCTTCACCGCGTCCGTCACCGCGCAGGTCGATGCGCCAGCTGGCGGCCGCGCGCGCCAGGCTCAGCGGGCCGGCTTGCAACTGCGACAGCTGCACCGTGCCTTCGCTGCGCAGGCCCGGCCAGCGCCCGTCGGTCGTCACCACCCCCAGCGCGCTGCCCTGGCGCGGCACCCAGTCGGCCAGCGCCGGGTGCAGGCGGGCCAGTGGGGCCCAGCTCGCCAGCTGGTCGGCCTTCAGTTCGACGCGCAAATGGTCGCCTTCGCCGTTGCCGCCCGGGTCGCCGCGGCCGTCCAGCAGCAGCTGGTTGCCGCCCAGCCGCATGTCGACATGCAGCTTGCCGGCGACGGCACTGCCGGTGCCGGCGGACGTTGCCGCGGATCTGGGTGTGGGTGTGGATGTGGATGTGGGTGTGGGTGTGTAGGACAGCGTCGCTTCCGCCGACAGCGGCACGCCGGCCAGCTGTGAGTCGTGCAGCTTCAGCGTGCCGTTGCCAACCACCTGCCGCGCCAGCACCACCAGGCTGAGACGATCGGGGTTGGGCGGCAGTTGCGCGTCCAGCTGCCATTCGCCCGACAGGCGGTGCGGGCCTTTGCGCCAGGTCGAGCCGGCTGCATCACCGGGCCACCATGGCAGCGGGTCGAAATTCGACAGCGCGCCGCTGGTTTCGAGCTTCCAGCTGCTGGGCATCGCAGTGGCGTGGTGGGCCGCACCTGCGGGGCGCTGCACGCGGCTGACAAGCGCGCGCAGGTCGGCCGTGGCTACACCGGCCCGCGCGTGCACGCGGCTGAAATCGATGTGATCGTTATCCAGGCTGCCTTCCACCTGCAGTTGCACCGGCTGCGGCTGGGCATCCAGCTGGCCTTGGAGGTCCAGCCTCCAGCGCAGGGACAGCGGCAGGGTGGGGGTGTTGGCATTCGCGCCAGAGGCCGCCCCGCTGGCCGGACTGCCAGCAACATGGGGCGACGCCAGCCCGCTGGCTTTCAGCGCCACCGGGCCGCTCAGCGTCATGGCTGCAGCGCGGCCGTCCAGGCGCTGCGGGGTGAGGTCGGAGAGCAGGGTGTCCACCGTCAGTTCGTGGCCTTGCCACAGGGCGGTGCCGGACCAGCGGCCGGCGCTGCGCGTGCCGTCGGCCAGCGCCACATCGAAGCGGCTGATTTCCAGCCGGTCGGGCCGGGCCAGCTGGCCGCGCGCTTCGACCAGCAGGCGCTGCACTGGCAGGCCGCGTTCGTTCCAGCGGCCGGGTTGCGCGTTGTCCAGCGTCAGCGCGGCCGACATCGGCCGGCCGCGCGCGCCGCTGTTGAATTCCGCGTGGCCACTCAGCCGGGTGACGGGCGCTTGAGGCTGCAACGCCGACAGGTCAAGCGCTTCGGTGCGCAGGCTCAAGGCGGCCAACGGCCAGGCCTGCAACGGCTGCAGCGTGGCACGCAGGTCGACGGCCGGCGCTGTGGGGGCGCCGACCCGCGCCGCGCTGGCGGATCTGCCGGCCGAGCCGGGTGAGCCCGGTGAGGCGGTCTTGCTGGAGGCCTTGCTGGCGGCTTTCGCCGTCTTGCCGCTTGCTGCCGGACTCCGCAATGCCACCTGCGGCGGCGCCAATGCCGCCTGCGGCACCCCGCGCAAGGTGCCGCTGATCTCGGTGCGCGTGAGGTTGCCGCTGGCGCCCAGCACGGCGGCCCAGCGCGGCGTGTCGCCGTCCAGCAGCGGACGCACGGTGGCCTTGGCGGTCAAGGCCTGTGGCGCCTGCGCTTCCAGGTGGGCGCTGCCGGCCACGCCCAGACCGAAAGCCTCGAAAGCCAGCCGCTCGGCGGCGTAGCCCTGGCCGGCGCGCGGGTCGAGCGTGAAACCGTCGGCTTCCAGCGACTGCCAGGGCGCCAGCTCGTCGATCTGCAAAACCGCCACGCGCGCCTGCGCCACTTCCACGTGCAGCGGCGGCGCGATGTTGGTCGGCAGTTCGATCGGCCTCTTGCCGGCCGGCCCGCTGTGCAGCGTCAACTTGCGAACACTGAGCCGTTGCACTTTCAGGCCCAGGTAGGACGCTTCATCAGGCCGCCACAGCCAGTTCATGCCGTCGGCCTGCAGGTCTTCGATCAGCAGCCACTGCTGCCCGCCAGCCCATTTCACCTGCACGCGTGCGGCCTTCCAGCTGTCGCCCAGCAAGGCGCCCTTGAAACCCTCGACACGCACCATCGGCGCATGGCTCAGCAGCCACAGGCTGCCGTCGGCCGTCACCAGCATCCAGCGCAGTGCCACCGCCGCGCCGCCCAGCAGCAGCAGCCCCGTCAACAGCACCCCCAGCAGGGGCCATAGCAAGCCCAGACCGATGCGAACCGGGGTGGCGGCGGCCTGTGGCAAGGGTGCGGCGGGCGGCGGCTCGGCGCTGCCGGACGGTGGGGCGATCGGCTCGTTCATGCAGCGCTAGAAAGCAATGCCCACGCTGAAGTGGATGCGCGTCCTCTTCACTTCGCGGCCGTAGGCCCAGTCCAGCCGCAGCGGGCCCACCGGGCTGCGCCAGCGCACGCCCACGCCCATGCCGACGGCGGGACGCAGCTGGTTAAAGGTGTCGGCGGCGTTGCCGGCGTCGATGAAGAGCGCGCCCCACAGCGAAGGGATGGAAGCGACGATGCTGTGTGCCACTTCGCCGCTGACCGTGACCAGGGCGTTGCCGCTGCCCACCGCGCCGTCGACCAGCGGGCCCAGGCTGCGGTAGGCATAACCGCGCACCGAATCGTCACCACCGGCGCGGAACTGCGACGGTTCGGGCACCACGCCGTTCGGCCGCAGCAGCACCTGGCCGAATTCGACCCGGCCCTGGCTGTACCAGCCGCTGCGGCCCAGCGGCTGGTAGCCCGTCAGGCGCAGATACAGGCGCGAAAACGGCCCGGCTGTGCCATGGGTGCCGTGCGACTGGCCCACGCCGATCTGGCCGGTGAAGCTCCAGCCCTGCGTCGGCAGCACGATGCTGTCGAGTTCACGCCACACGCCGTTGTAGTTGATGGAGGTGGCAATGGCGTTGGTGCGTACCGTCTCGTCGGGTGTCTTGCGCACCGAGCGTTCGCCCTGCACGAACAGCGAACGCTCGATGCGCTGGCCGTCCTGCGTACGGCCCACGCGCACACGCTGCGACAGCACGACGTCGGTGTCAGACGTCAGCTGCTCCACCGCCGCGCCGATGAAATTGCGGTACAGGTCGACGCCCGCGTGCGTGCTGATGTCACCGTCCCAGGCTTTGCGCCGCTGGCCGAATTCCACCTTGTTGTGGGCCAGCGCGGCAAAGCCGAAAACGCGCCTGTAGACCTGATCGACCGAAGTGCGCGGGCCGGTGTTGGCGCTGATGCCCAGGCCCACGGTGTAGGTCTGCAGCGGGGCTTCGCGCACCCGCACGTTGATGCGCGCGCGGGCGGCCTGTGCCGGGTCGGCATCCAGCGCCACGCTGATGTTCTCGAACAGCGCCGACTTCTGCAGCCGGTCCTGGAAGTCCAGCACCATGGCGTCGGTGACCGGTGTGCCGGCGCGCGCCGCGACCAGGTTGCGCACCGTTTCCACATCCTGCGCGACCAGGCCTTCCACCACCAGTTCGCCGTAGCGAAACAGCGGCCCGCTGTCGGCCACCAGGAACAGGCGCACGCGGTTGGTCTGCGCGTCGATGTCGGCCTTGGTGCCACCCCAGATGGCCGTGGCGTAGCCGGCGGCGCGCAGGCGCGCCAGGGCGGCCGCTTTGGCGGCGCTCCAGTCGGGATTGCGAAAGGGTTTGCCGGTAGCCAGTTCCCAACCGCTTTCTAGCTGCTTCAGCACGCCACGCGCCTGCACGTCGCCGGCGGTGGCGCCGCGCTCCAGTTCGCCTTCGGCCTGAATGGTCACGCGTTCGACCACGGCCTGCGGGCCGGGGTCCACTCTCAGGCGGACCACGTCGGACTTGTCTTCGCCGACGCCGGCAGTGCGCTCAAGGCGAACCTGGGCGTTGAAGTAGCCTTCGGTCTGCAGCAGGTCGCGCACCTGGACCGGGGCCACGTCGATCAGCCGTGACCACTCGGTGGCCGCGATGTCTGCGCGTGCCAGATGGCCCAGCCTGATCAGGTCGAGATGACGCTCCAGCAGTAACTTCAAGTCACCTGGCGCTTCGATCTGCACGCGCACGCCTTGGCGTTCTTTGGACGGCGCCGCCGCAGATGCTGCCGCTTCGGCAGCTGCCACGGGGCCGACTTCGGCCGAGCTTCGCTGGGCAGGTGCGTTGGACAGCGCAGGGCTGAAAAAGGCTTCCTTCAACGCCGCGCAGCCCTGCAGGCCGACCACCATCAACAGCAGCACGCAGGCCGCAATGCGCCGCGCCGCCAGCCGTGGCGGACCTGGCGAACCCGGCGGCACAGCCGGACCTGCACTGCTTGGCCAGCCCGGGCTCATTTGCTGAGCAAGCGCATCGCCCCTTCCAGCCCCTGCAAGGTCAGCGGAAACATGCGCTGGTTCATCAGTTGCTGAACGATGGAAATGCTTTGCCGGTACTGCCACACACCCTGCGGTTCGGGGTTGATCCACGCAAATTTAGGGAACGCGTTCGTCAGGCGCTGCAGCCATTCGGCGCCTGCTTCCTCGTTGCTGTATTCAACGCTGCCGCCGGGCTGCAGGATTTCGTAGGGGCTCATCGTGGCGTCGCCCACGAAGATCAGTTTGTAGTCCTTGTTGTACTTGCGGATCACGTCCCAGGTGGCGTGCTTTTCGCTGTAGCGGCGCTTGTTGTTCTTCCACATGAAGTCGTAAACGCAATTGTGGAAATAGTAGAACTCCAGGTGCTTGAGTTCGGTCTTGGTCGCACTGAACAGTTCTTCCACGCGGGCGATGTGTTCGTCCATCGTGCCGCCCACGTCCATCAGCAGCAGCACCTTCACCTTGTTGTGGCGTTCCGGCACCATCTTGATATCCAGAAAGCCGGCGTTCGCGGCGGTGCTGTGGATGGTGTCGTCCAGGTCCAGCTCATCGGCCGAGCCTTCACGGGCAAAGCGGCGCAGGCGGCGCAGCGCCACCTTGATGTTGCGCGTGCCTAGCTCTTTCGTGTCGTCGTAGTCCTTGTAGGAGCGCTGGTCCCACACCTTCACGGCCGACTTGTTGCGGCTCTTGTCCTGCCCGATGCGGATGCCTTGCGGGTTGTAGCCGTAGGCGCCGAACGGGCTGGTGCCCCCGGTACCGATCATCTTGTTGCCGCCTTCGTGGCGCTCTTTCTGTTCCTCGAAACGCTTTTTCAGCGTTTCCATCATTTCTTCCCAGCCCATTTTCTCGATGGCCGCCTTGTCTTCGGGCGACAACTCCAACTCCAACGCCTTGCGCAGCCATTCCAGAGGCACGTCCTGTGTGAAATCGGTCAGCATTTCCACGCCCTTGAAGTAGGCGGAAAACGCGCGATCGAACTTGTCGAAATGCGCTTCGTCCTTGACCAGCGAGGTGCGCGCCAGGTAGTAGAACTTGTCGATCGTCGGCCCTGTTCCCCCGTCGGCCGTGTCGTCGATGACGCCCAGCTTCAGCGCTTCCAGCAGCGTCAGGAATTCCTTCACGCTGACCTTCAGCTTCGCCGCGCGCAGGGTGTAGAAGAAGTCGATCAGCATGGGGTGAACTCTGGGCGAACAGGTGGCTTCAGATCAGCCAATCTCGCCGTATTCGATGGCAACGTTTTCGGACAATGGCGGGCATTGCAGGTTCGCCAGCAGGCCGCGCATGCGGCGTTCCGTGTCGCGACGAGGCGGCGCTGCGCGCAAACCGAATTCCGCCTCGCCGCGCGACACCACCGACATCGCCAAGTCTGCAGGCGGGCTGTTCAACACGCGTGCGGTCAAGGCAGGATGTTCGCCGCGAGACACATAGCTCAGCGTGTCCGCGTCCAGCAGGTACTTCACGCGGTTTTCGACCTGACCTTCCTGCCAACCGTCTTGGTCGCTTTCGCGGGCACGGCCTCCAGCTCGGGCTCGGGCGGGGCGGCGTGGCCATCCCACAGGGTATCCCAGCTGCGGGTGTCTGGCGGCAGGCCTGCGAAGGCCTCGGCCAAGACATCGCCCATGGTGCGCGGTTTTTCCCGCAGCACCACCTCATTGCCACGGCGGAGGATTTCCACCGTCTTGCTCTTGAAGCGGAACTCTTTCAGCAGCCGCACGGCCTGGCTGTTGCCGGACAGGAAAACGGTGGTTTCGGTCATCTCACACCTCGCAACGATGCAGGATATACGTTCAGTACATACGCGCCCTGCCTCGGGCTTGGCGGCAGCAGGCAACGGACCTTGGACGGGCCCGCGCAACCCAGCCTGTGGCTATTTGGCCGGCTTCGCGTGTGGGTCGTGCCGCTTCAGCCAACCGAAGAATTCGCCGTACCAGAGCCGGCTGTTACGCGGCTTCTGGATCCAGTGGTTTTCATCGGGGAACCACAGCAGCCGGGCGTCGACGCCCTTGGCCTTCAGCGTGTTGTAGTAGGCCAGCCCCTGGGCGTCGGGTACGCGGTAGTCCAGCGCGCCGTGAATCACCAGTGTGGGCGTGTGCATGTGGTTGGCGAAGGCATGCGGGCTTTGCCGCGCCACCTGCGCCATGTCGTCCCAGTACCAGTTGCCCAGTTCCTTGGCGTGCCAGTGCCAGGCGTCGTCGGCGAACATACCCACCCAGTCGTAGCACCCGGCGTGGCAGACGTAGGCTTGATAGCGGCCTGCCGGGACATGCCCGTTCATCCACGCAACCATGTAGCCGCCGTAGCTGCCGCCGGTGGCGAAGATGCGCCGCCGATCGACCCAGCGACGGCCCAGCAGCCAGTCGGTGCCGGCTTCCACGTCCTGCAATTCCAGCTCACCCCAGCGGTGGGTGATGCTGTCGAGAAAGGCGTAGCCGAAGCCCGACGAACCGTGGTAATTCACGCTGGCCACGACACGGCCTTGCGCCGCGAACAGTTGCGTGTTCCAGCGGTAGTGCCAGTTGTCGCCGGGGCCGGTGTGCGGGCCGCCGTGGATGTTGTGCATCACGGCGTGCTTTTTCTTCGGATCGAAGTTCGGCGGGTAGACCAGCCACATCTGCACCGGATCGCCTTTTTCGCACGCCGGGTCGGCCTTGCCACCTTCGATCCAGACTTCCTCGACGCGGCCCAGCGCCAGCTTGTCCATCAAGGCATCGTTGAATGTCTCCAGCCGCAGCGGCGCAGCGCCCGGCAAGTGGGCGTGGGCGCGCGCCGGGTGCAGGGCGCTGTCGGCGATGGTCACCAGCGTGCCGGCCACCTTGTCGAAAGCACCGACCCAGCCGCCATGCACGACGATCTCGGCGCGGCGGTCGGCGATGTCGAAGCGGAAGAGGTGGCTGCGGCCCTTGTCCTCGGTGCAGAACAGCACCGCCTGCCCGTCTTCTTCCCACAGCAGTGGCGCGTGCACTTCGTGGTCCCATTCGCCGCTGACGACTTCGAAGGTGCCGGTTTCGCGGTCCCACACTGCCAGCTGTTCCGGCATCGTGTGCTTGATGGCCTGATGGCTGGCGGTGAAGGCCACGCGCTGGCCGTCGGCGCTGTAGCGTGGTGAACGCAGGTCCCACTCGGCATCGCGCGCGATGACCACGGACTTGCCGCTCTTGATCTCCATCTCGACCAGCGCGTAGCGGCCGTCGCCGCGCTTCTCGGGTGCCGGGTCGTGGGCGAAGACGATGTGTTTGCCGTCGGGGCTGATGTCGAAATCGTGGGCACCGGGTTCGGCCAGCGCCAGCTGGTAGGGCGTGCCTTCGAACAGGTCACGCACCTTGCCGGCTTCACCACCCGTGCCCAAGGTCAGCAGGTGCAGATGCGGCACGCGGCCCATCGGCAGGTTGTGGTCCCAGTGGCGGTATTGCGCCGCGCTGGTGGCGTAGCCGGTTTCCTTGCGGTCCTTGAAAGCCTGCGCCGCTTTGGCCTGCGCCTTGTTGCCTTTCAGTTCGGGCCAGACCCAGCTGATGAACACCAGGCGCCGGCCGTCGGGGCACCAGCGAAAGGCCTCGACACCGGTGGCCACGTCGGCGGCGCGTCGCGCTTCGCCGCCGTCGGGCGCGATGATGTACAGCTGCGCCGAACTGTCCTTCTTGCCTTCCTGTTCGCGCTTGGCGGTGAAGGCGATCAACTCGCTGCCGTTCTGGCGGTGCGGGCTCCAGCGCGGCTGGCCGTCCTTGTCGCCGCACTGCGTCAGCGCGCGCGGCGCACCGCCCAGCGTGGACAGCAGCCACAGCGCCGACTGCGAGGTGTTCTCGTCCATCGAATGGCGGTTCAGCGCGACAACGGCCTGTGCGCCGTCGGGGCTGAGACTGGGCGCGCCCAAACGCGTCAGCGCCCAGAGGTCTTCAACGGTGATGGGCTTCTTGCGGGCCATGTCGGTGTCCTGTTTGAGCTTCAGCGCGGCCGCGTCAGCTGGTGTTCGAGCTGCGCCTTGACCTCGGGCCATTCGCCCGCCGTCAGGCTGTACAGCACGGTGTCGCGCACCGTGCCGTCGCGGCGCAGTGCGTGGTGGCGCAAAACGCCGTCCTTGCGCGCACCCAGGCGTTCGATGGCCGCCTGGCTGGCAAAGTTGAAGTTGTCGGTGCGCCAGCCGACGAGGCGTGCGCCCAGCGTTTCGAATGCATGCTGCATCAACAGCCACTTGGCGGTGGTGTTGACGGCGCTGCGCTGGCGGCTTTTCGCGTACCAGGTGTAGCCGATTTCCAGGCGTTCGATGGCCGGTACGATGTCGTGAAAGCTACTGCTGCCGATGACGGCACCGGTCGATGCGTCCAGCACCGCGAAGGCCATGTGGTGGCCTTCGTCGCGCATGCGCAGCGCGGTTTCGATGTAGCTGCGCGTCTGCTGCGGTTCCGGCACCGAGGTGACCCGAATGTTCCAGAGTTCGCCATCGGCCGCCGCCGCCGCCAGCCCGGCTTGATGTTCCAGATCCAGCGGAGCCAGTTTCACGCCGTCACGCTGCAGCGTGACCGGGACCACCGGCTGCATTAGCGGTTGTGCCTTTGCATGAAAACGAGCTTTTCGAACAGCGTCACGTCTTGCTCGTTCTTCAGCAGCGCACCCAACAGCGGTGGCACCGAGACCATCTCGTCCTTGCTTTGCAGCGCTTCCAGGGGGATGTCTTCGGCCACCAGCAGCTTCAGCCAGTCCAGCAGTTCGCTGGTCGATGGCTTTTTCTTGATGCCCGGCAGGTTGCGCACGTCGTAGAAGGTCTTCAGCGCGGCGGCCAGCAGTTGCTGCTTCAGGCCGGGGAAGTGCACGCCGACGATGGCACGCATCGTGTCAGCGTCGGGAAACTTGATGTAGTGGAAAAAGCACCGGCGCAAGAAGGCATCGGGCAATTCTTTTTCGTTGTTCGAGGTGATGAACACGATCGGCCGGTGCCGGGCCTTGATGAGCTCGCGGGTCTCGTAGACATAGAACTCCATGCGGTCGATCTCGCGCAGCAGGTCGTTCGGGAATTCGATGTCGGCCTTGTCGATCTCGTCGATCAGCAGTGCCATCGGCTGGTCGGCCGTGAAGGCTTGCCACAGCACACCCTTGACGATGTAGTTGCGGATGTCCTTGACCTTTTCCGCGCTCTCCACTGCCGCCAGCTGGCTGTCGCGCAGGCGGCTGACGGCGTCATATTCGTACAGGCCCTGCTGCGCCTTGGTGGTGCTCTTGATGTGCCACTGCAGCAGCGGCAGCTTCAGCGCGCTGGCCACTTCTTCGGCCAGCATGGTCTTGCCGGTGCCGGGTTCGCCCTTGACAAGCAGCGGGCGCTGCAAGATGACCGCGGCGTTGACGGCCAGCATCAGGTCTTGCGTGGCGACGTATTGGTCTGAGCCTTGGAACTTCATCGTGCGAATTTCATGGTGCAAAGTGACGCTGCGACGCGTGTGGCTGAGTAGCAGAAGGCCATGAAACAGTATAAGGGTCGCCCTATAATCCGCAGCGCTGTCTCCAGCCCTGTCCCTTTACCTGCACCCACCCCGATGAAGAGCAAAGCAATCACCCTCCTGCTGGCCTTGGCCGGTGCCGTGTCGAGCTTGGCTACGAGCACCACCGCCCACGCCCAGGACGCCGCTGCGGGCCAGAAGAAGGCCGCCATGTGCATCGGCTGCCACGGCATTGCGGGCTACCAGGCCAGCTTTCCGGTGGTCTACAAGGTGCCGATGATTGCCGGTCAGAACGGCAAGTACCTGGTCAGCTCGCTGGTGGCCTACAAAAAAGGCGAACGCAAGCACCCTTCGATGCGCGCCGTGGCCGCGTCGCTGACCGACACCGACATGGCCGACTTGGCCGCTTTTTACGAAACGCTGGGCGCTTCGATGATCAAGCCGGTGGCCGACCTGCCGGCCACCGCGCCATCCGCCGAAGTGGCAGCCTTGTTGACCAAGGGTGCCTGCGCTTCTTGCCATGGCGCCAATTTCAGCAAGCCCATCGACCCCGGCTACCCGAAGCTGGCCGGCCAGCACGGCGACTACCTGTACCAGGCTCTGAAATCGTATGCCACCACCGGCAACCCGCAATACGGCCGCGGCAACGCCATCATGGCCGGGCAGGTCAAGCAGTTCAAGCTCGAAGAGCTGAAGCTGCTGGCCGGCTACATGGCGTCGCTGCCGGGCGAAGTGCGCACCGTGCCGCAAAGCAAGTTCCGCTAATCCGAGTGATGGCACAGACGCCCCGGGTCGATGCACCCGCGCTGCGCCAATTTGACGATCTGCCCGGTCCGCGCACGCTGCCGGTCTTCGGCAATCTGCTGCAGATCGAATCCACCCGGCTGCATCTGCAACTGGAGGAATGGTGCGAGCAGTACGGGTCGATCTTCCGACTGAAACTGGGGCCGCGCCGCGCCATCGTGGTGGGCGACCACGAATTGATTGCCCAGGCCCTGCGTGACCGCCCCGACGGCTTCCGTCGCACCATGCGGCTGGAAGCCATCTGGACCGAGATGGGCATGCTGGGCGGCGTTTTCGGTGCCACCGGAGAGACCTGGAAGCGCCAGCGCCGCATGGTCATGGCCAGCTTAGACCCCGGCCATGTGCGGCGCTTTTTTCCGCAGCTGCAGCGCGTGGCCCAGCGCCTGGTGGAACGCTGGCAACTGGCGGCGCAGCGTGGCACCGAGATCGACCTGCAGGCCGACCTGATGCGCTACACGGTGGACGCCATCGCCGGCCTGGCCTTCGGTTCCGATGTCAACACGCTGCAGTCCGACGAGGACGTAATCCAGCGGCACCTGAACCGCATCTTCCCGGCGCTGTTCAAACGGCTGTTCGCGCCATTGCCGCTGTGGCGCTGGCTGCCGTCGGCCGAAGACCGTGCGCTCAAGCGCAGCGTGGCCGAGGTCAATGCAGCGGTCGATGGTTTCATTGCCCAGGCCCGGGCCCGTCTGCAGGCCGACCCGGCACTGCGCGAGCAGCCAGGCAATCTGCTGGAGGCCATGTTGGTGGCCGCCGACGAGCCCGGTAGCGGCATGGACGACAAAGAGGTGGCGGGCAACGTGTTGGTCATGTTGTTGGCCGGCGAAGACACCACGGCCAACACCGTGGCCTGGATGGTTTATTTGCTCTGGAAAAATCCCGCCGCGCTCGCCAAGGCGACCGCCGAGGTGCGCCGCGTTTGCGGCAGCGCCGCCGCGCCGACGCTTGCACAGGTGGGCCAGCTGGAATATGTCGAAGCTTGTGCGCACGAGGCCATGCGGCTGAAGCCGGTGGCGCCGCAAAATGGCATGCAGGCCCTGCGCGACACCACGCTGGGCGATGTGCACGTGCCCGCCGGCATGGTCGTGCTGGCCGTGATGCGCCGCGACGCCGTCAGCGAGCGCCACGTGCCGAATGCGGCGGCCTTCGCGCCCGAGCGCTGGCTGGGCGAAGGCACGGCCCAGCAAAGCGCCAGCGCCGCCAAGCGCATCAGCATGCCTTTCGGCGCCGGGCCACGCATCTGCCCCGGCCGCTACTTGGCGCTGCTGGAGATGAAGATGGCGATGGCAGTGCTGCTGAACAACTTCGAACTGCAGCATGTGGGCACCGCCGATGGCCAGGAGCCGCGCGAAAAGCTGCAACTGGCCATGGCGCCTGAGGGTCTGCGCATGCGGCTGCGTGCGCGGGTTATCGCGCCAGAACCAGTCAGTACGACAGCAGTCTGATCGGCCGGTTGCGGTTGCGGTTGCGGTTGCGGTTGCGGTTGCGGTTGCGGTTGCCGCTGCCGCT
The DNA here is from genome assembly GCA_043716645.1 of Betaproteobacteria bacterium. Classification (GTDB taxonomy): domain Bacteria; phylum Pseudomonadota; class Gammaproteobacteria; order Burkholderiales; family Burkholderiaceae_C; genus Rubrivivax. Next base: position 43,127 of record JAYSYH010000011.1, read on the forward strand.
GCCGCTGCCGCTGCGCGGCTTCATGCCACCGCAGCCTCAGGCCAACTCTGCGCGGTGCCTGCGACGCCAGCCTGCGTGCCTTCGTGCTGCAACAGCGCCTGCTTGCGCGGCAGGCCGCCTGCGTAGCCCGTCAGCGCTCCGTTGATGCCGATCACGCGGTGGCAGGGCACGATGATGCCCAACGGGTTGCGCCCGATGGCTGCACCCACAGCACGCACCGCCGCCGGGTTGTGGATGCGCCTTGCCACGTCGCCATAGCTCAGCAGCGTACCCGGTGCGATACCGCGCAGCACCTGCCACACGGCCTGCTGGAACGGCGTGCCCCGCGGGTCTAGCGGTACCGCGAAAACGCTGCGTGCATCGTCCCAGTAGGCGGCGAAATCACGCGCGGCCTGCTGCAGCAGCGGGTGGTCGGCCTGCTCGGGTGCGTCGACGGTTGCGGTGCGGTGGGCCTGCGCGTCGAACCAGGCCAGCGCCAGGCCCTGCGCGGTGGTGGCCAGGGTCAGCGGGCCCAGCGGGCTGTCGATGCGACTTTGCGCAATCAGGGCGTGCTTCATGTCGATGTCTCCAGGTGATGCCACAGCTGCAGCACGGCATAGGCGCGCCAGGGTCGCCAGGCCTCGGCCTGGGCGGTGATGACCTTGGGGTTGCGCGAACCGAGTGCGTTCATCAGACCGATATCGCTGGCCGGCCAGGCGTCGGGCCAGGCCAGTGCGCGCATTGCTATCACCTGGGCCGTCCAGTCGCCGATGCCGGGCAGCGCGCGCAACGCGTCCAGCGTGGGCACCAGCGGCGCGTTGCGGTGCAGCTCGATGGCTCCGCTGGCCACCGCGGCGGCCAGCGCTTGCAGCGCTCTGACGCGCTGGCGCACGATGCCCAGCTTGCCGACGGTTTCGGGGTCGGCGGCGGCGATGGCCTCAGCGCTGGGGAACAGGTGCGTCAACGTCGGGAAGGGCGTTGCCAGCGGCTCGCCGTAGCGGTCCACCATGCGCTGGATCAGCGTGCGGGCGGCTTTCACCGTGACCTGCTGGCCGAGGATGACGCGCAGGCCGACCTCAAAGCCGTCCAGCCCCGCCGGCAGCCGTGCACCGGGACGCGGGGGCAGGGGCAGCAACGCCATCACAGGGTCGATCTGTGCCGGATCAGCGTCCAGGTCCAGGCTCAGCCTGACGCGGTGCAGCACGCTGCCGAGCAGCGGCGCCAGGCTGTCCGAGGTGCGCAGCTGCACCTCGTGCTTCTCGGGCACGAAACGCGTTTCCAGCCAGCCGGCCACGCGTTCGCCGTGGTGGCTGAAGGCCACGGTGCGGCGCAGGGTCAGCGCGGCCATGTCCACCTGCTCGACGCTGCGCACCTCGCGCCGAGCGAAGTAACCCATCACCGCTTCGATGTCGTACGGCGGGCGGTAGGCCATGCGCAGCGCCTGCACCTGCGGCAGCGCCACAGCGCGGGGCGTTGCACCGGGCGGTGTGCGGACTTCAGTCGCGGGCCCGGTGCCGGTTGCCGTGCGCTCGCGGCGCAACTGCGTCGGGTTGAAACGGTAGCGCTCGACAAAGGCCGCGTTGAAGCGACGCAGGCTGCCGAAGCCGCTGGCCAGCGCCACCTGCGTGATCGGCTGCGCGGTGTCGGTCAGCAGCTGTTTGGCCAGCAGCAGGCGCTGGGTGGTGATGTAGTCCAGCGGCGCTACGCCATGCGCGGCCTGAAAGATGCGCCGCAGATGGCGGTCGGTCACGCCCAGGCGGGCGGCCAGCGCGGGCAGGGCGACTTGTTCGCCGCTGTGCACGGCCTGCTCGACCAGCCGCGCGGCGGTGTCGGCCAATGTGCGTGATGAATCGGTGTGCGACAGGCCCGGCGCGATCTCCGGCCGGCACTTCATGCAGGGCCGGAAGGCCGCAGCCTCGGCCTGGGCGCGGGTGTCGAAGAAGCGGCAGTTCTCGCGCTTGGGCACGCGCACGCGGCACACCGGGCGGCAGTAGATGCCGGTGGACGTGACGCCGACGAACAGCCGGCCATCGAAGCGGGCGTCATGGGTGCGCAGAGCAAGGTAGGCGGCATCGGCATCAAGGACCATCTGGCAATGATAGGCAGCCTGCGCGGCCGCACCAGCCGGATTCGGACCTGTCCCTCGGCACGCTGCCCGACGGGTTCAGGGAGCCAGACCGGGCAGGTCGGCCAGCCGCGTGCAGGCCGTGCGGCCCCATTGCACATCAGCGGACAGCGCGCTGATGACCTGGCTGTTTTCTTGCGGCCGAGTGGCCCAGCTCTCAGGCCCGAGACGCGAGGCTTCTGTGTGGTTGTCACCGGCATGCGACGCTTGCGCCAGCACGAGACCCGCGCGCGCGAATGTCGCGGCCAATGTCGCGGCCAGTGTCGCGGCCAGCGCGTGGTCAGACGTTGCGCTGCCCCCCGTTGCCGTGCGCCAGCACCACCCGACGCCGCTGCCCGGGCTGCGATTCGGCCTCGGCCGAGACCACTGCTGCGCTTGCACGCTTCAGTGTCATGCGCGGCGCGACAAAACGGCGCCGGCGGGGGCAAAGTGAACGCCCCTGCGGATGGCCGGACCGCGCCACCAGACTCAGTGCGCCAAGCGTGCCTTCCGGATGGCGGCGGTGGCCGCCAGTTCGGCGTTCAATGCACGCTCCAGCGGTGCCCGGCACAGGCCGGCCACGTCGTAACGCAGGTTCTCGTAAAGCATCGCGCTGGCCGGTGCCGCATTCAGCAACAACTGCAGGTGCTCGTCGGGCTCGGCCTGGGCCAGCAGGGTAGTGACCTGGCGCGCAACGCCGCGATACTGCTCGGCGCTGGCGGTGGAGCGTTGGCGGTCCAGCCGTTCCAACAGGCCGGCCATGGCGGCCAAGCTGTTCAGGCGGGCGGGCAGGGTGTGCATGCCAGATGGCGCTTGGGTGGGGTTCATGCCACAGTACATGTGGCCCCGCAGCCGGCTTTCAAGGCACCTCTGCTGCGAGCCCAACTTTAGAACAGCGCGCTGATGCGCTGGGTGCCGGCTGGCAGGGTCAGCCGGCCCAGGCGCCGATCTCACTGCACAGCGCTTCCAGCCGTTCGGCGTCGGGTGCAGCCAGTTCGCCGGCCGACAGTCGCACCGCGCGTTCAATGCCGCGCAGGCGGAAGTAGAGCTCGTCTTCGACGGCTTCGACCTCTGCCGCGTCTTGTTCGGCGATGGCATCGGCGCTCCACAGTCCGCTGGCGAACCAGCCGGTGCGCAGACGGCCCAACAGGTGGCAGGCCAGAATCAGCGCGCCCTTCAGCGCTGGTGATGCGGCCTGCGCGCCCAGCTCGGTGGCGGTCTGCAGCGTGCCGCCCAGCGCCGCGTCCAGGCGCGTCAAGCGGGCCTGCACCTCGGTAATGGTGAGCTGGCCATGCAGCGCCGGCTGCTTGCGCGCGGCGTCGCCGATGCGGCTGACCCAGGCCAGGTCGAATTCACCCGGCACCACGCGCAGCGCCACGCTGACGCGCGCCAGGTAGGGCGCTTCGCCACGCAGCACCGCACAGACGGTTTCGGTCACGGCAAGCAGGCGACCCAGCGTAGACAGGGTGTCGCGTTTCAGCGCGTGCGGGTAGCCCGAGCCGTCCAGCCGTTCGTGGTGTTCGGCGATGGCCCGGGCCAGTGCCGCCGGGTAGTTCGTCAGCTGCGTCAGCAGCAGTTGGCCGACGTGCGGGTGCACCACCAGTTGCTGGTAGCTGGGCAGGTCGAGCAGGCGGTCTGCATCGGCCTCGCCGTAGCGCGGGTCGATATACATCTCGCCGATGTCGTGCAGCAGGCCGCCCAGCATGGCCAGCCGAACCTCGGCGATGGTGCCGCCGTGTTCCAGCATCAGCGCGCCGGCCACGGCCATGCCTTGCACCGCATGGTTGAAAGCATCCGGGCGCGCGGTTTGCGCTGCACTCAGCAGCAGTTGCACCACCGAGTGCAGCGGCAGGTGGCCGGCTTCCATCGTGATGCGCGGCGCGTGCGGCTGCACCAGCGCGGCCAGCGGCGTGTCTGCGTCCATCAATGCCCGCACACATCGGGCCAGCACCACCGGGGTGACGCCGTCTTCGGCCATTAGGCAGGTTTCCAGCGGGTTCTTCAACTGACGGTCGAGCAGCTTGCGCTGCAGGCTGGCCGTCACCGGCTGGTTGCCGGCCCACAGCTTGGTGCCTGAAATGTCGAAGATGTCGCGCGAGGCAATGATTTGCCGCGTTTCGCTGGCCTCCATGATGGCCGCCAGAGCGTGCGGGTTGGCGCTGCTGAAAGTGGCCAGGGGTGCGACTGGGCGTGCGGTTGCATTCATCGTGGTCTCGGGGACGATCAGGTTGTGCGTCGTTATCGGCGGTCGCGCCGCAAAGCTGAAGGGGGCCGAGCCGGGGCACGGGCTATCCTGGCGGCCATGCTTGAGACCACCGTGCTTGCACCCGTCCTGCCTTCCTTTGCCGATCTGGGCTTGCAGCCCGCCCTGTTGCGCGCCGCTGCGGCTGCAGGGTGGGTGCTGCCCAGCGCCATCCAGGTCGCCGCCGTCCCCGCGGTGCTGCAGGGCCGCGACCTGCTGGCCCAGGCGCCCACCGGAGCCGGTAAGACGGCGGCCTTCCTGCTGCCGCTGTTGCAGCGTCTGCTGCACGCGCTGCAAGTGCCCGGCGCAGCCGACGAACGCCCGCGCCGACTGCGCGCACTGGTGTTGGTGCCCACGCGTGAGCTGGCCACCCAGATTGCCGCCGCCGCGCACGCTTTGGCGCCGCAGCTGAAGACCGTGCTGGCCGTTGGGGGCTTGTCCATCAATCCGCAGATGCAGGCCTTGCGCGGCGGTGCCCACCTGCTGGTGGCCACGCCGGGGCGCCTGCTGGACCTGACGCGTCAGAACGCGCTGCACCTGCGCGATCTGGAACTGCTGGTGCTGGACGAGGCCGACCGGCTGCTGGACGCTGACTTCGCCGACGAAACCCAGCGCGTGCTGATGCTGGCCCCGCGCCACCGCCAGACCCTGCTGTTCAGCGCCACACTGCCCGACGCCGTGCAGGCGCTGGCCGCCCGCGTGCAGCGCAACGCGCTGCTGTTGAAGGTCGGCGATGGGCCCACCCTGGCTGCTGCCGACGAGAGCGGCCACGAACAGTCAGGCCAACCTGCCGACCAACCTGCCGACCAAGCCGTTGGCGCTGTGGCCCACGCCAACATCACGCAGCGCGCCATCGTCGTCGACACCGCCCGCCGCAACGCGCTGTTGCGCCATTTGCTGCGCACCGAAGGCTGGCCGCGGGCGCTGGTTTTCGTGGCCACCCAGTACAGCGCCGAGCATGTTGCCGACAAGCTGCGGCATGCCGGGGTGGCTGCCGCGGCGCTGCATGGCGATCTGAGCCCCGGCCGGCGCATGCAGGTGCTGACCGACCTGCAAACCGGGCAGCTGGCGGTGCTGGTGGCCACCGACCTGGCCTCGCGCGGGCTGGACCTGGTGCAGCTGCCGGTGGTCGTCAACTTCGACCTGCCGCGCTCGGCCACCACCTATACCCATCGCATTGGCCGCACCGGCCGCGCCGGCGCGCAAGGCGTGGCGGCGAGCTTCATCTGCGCCGACGCACCGGGCAGTGAGGCGCATTTCCGTTTGATCGAAAAGCGCCAGGCGCAGCGCGTGCTGCGCGAACAGGTGGCCGGCTATGAACCCGCAGCGCGCCTGCCGGCGCTGCCGGGGGACCCGAACGGTGGGGTGAAGGGCCGCCGCAAGAGCAAGAAGGACAAGCTGCGGGAAGCCGCTGACCTCAGCGCTGGCGCGGGTCCAGCGCATCGCGCAGGCCGTCACCCAACAGGTTGAAGGCCAGCACCAGCAGGAAGATCGACAGCCCCGGCCAGATCGCCATCCACGGCGCGTTGTCGACATAGTTCTTGGCCGTGTTCAGCATGCTGCCCCAGCTGGGCGCTGGTGGCTGCTGGCCCAGGCCGAGGAAGCTCAGCGAAGCCTCGGCGATCACCGCCCCCGCTATCGCCAGCGTGGCCTGCACGATCAGCGGCGCCACGATGTTGGGCAACACGTGGCGCAGTGCGATGCGCCAAGGCGGATTACCCACCGCGCGCGCCGCTTCGATGTAGTCCTCGACCTTGACGTTCAGCACCTGGGCCCGCGTCAGCCGCACGAAGATGGGCGTGGCCGACACGCCGATGGCGATCATTGCGTTGCTCAGCGAAGGCCCGAGGAATGCGGCCAGTGCAATCGCCAGGATCAAGAACGGGCAGGCCAGGAAGGCGTCGGTGATGCGCGAGATCAGTGCGTCGACCCAGCCGCCGATGAAGCCGGCAGCCAGGCCAATGGGCACCCCCAGCAGCAGGCTGATCGACACCGACACCACGCCGGCCAGCAGCGATGCCTGGGTGCCCCAGATCACACGGCTGAGCACATCGCGGCCGATCTCGTCGGTGCCGAACCAGTGTTCGGCCGAAGGCGGCTTGCGGATCGCGCCCCAGCTGGTGGCGATCGGGTCCAGCGGCGCGATGAAAGTGGCGAACAGCGCCAGCACGATGAAGCCCGCGATGATGGCCGCGCCGAACAGCGCGCCCTTGCGCCGGGCCAGCTTGCGCCACGCACGTCGGGCAGGGCTCACGACCGCAGCCTCGGGTTGACCGCGAAATAGGCCAGGTCGGCCAGCAGGTTCAGTGTGATGTAGGCCGTGGCCGTGACCAGCACCACGCCTTGCACGACAGCGTAGTCGCGGTTGAAGACCGCGTCGACGATCAGCTTGCCGAAACCCGGGATGGTGAAGACCTGCTCCGTCAGCACCGCGCCCGACAGCAGCGTGCCCAGTTCCAGCGCACCCAGCGTGATGATCGGTGTGAGGGCATTGCGCAGCGCGTGCTTCAGCACCACCTGGCGTTCGTTCAGTCCTTTCGCGCGCGCGGTGCGCACGTAGTCGGCACTCAGCACCTGCAGCATGGCACTGCGGGTGTGGCGCATCAGCACGGCGGCAATCGCGTTGCCCAGCACGAAGGCCGGCATGATCATTGCGGCCAGGTTGGCACGCAGGTCTTCAAACGGGCTGACGTAACCCGACGCGGGCAACCAGCCCAGCTGAACGCTGAACAGCAGGATCATCAGAATGCCGAGCCAGAAATTCGGCGTGCTGATACCCCACAGCGCGAATGCGCTGGCCGCCGTGTCCCACACCGTGCCGCGCCCGACGGCGCTGACGATGCCCGACGGAATGCCGATCAGCAGCGCGATGCCGAAAGCCAGCAATGCCAGTTCCAGCGTGACCGGCAGCTTCTGCAGTACCAGGTCCAGCACCGGCTGCTGCGTGCGAACCGACTCGCCCAGGTCGCCCTTCAGCACCCCGCCGATCCAGTACGCATAGCGCACCGGCAGCGGTTCATTCAGGTGCAGCTTTTCGCGCAGGTAGGCGACCACGCTGGGGTCTTGTTCTTCGCCAGCCAGGATCAAAGCCGGATCGCCCGGTAGCAGTTGCTGCAGGCCGAAGATCAGCATCGACACGAAGACCAGCGTGGGCAGGATGGTCGCGATGCGCTTGATCAGGAATTCACCCACGGGGCGACCTCGGACTCAACGCTGAAGCTCAGGGGTTCAATTGCAGGCCGCTGACCCGCAGCAGGCCGTCGGGAATTTGGCGCACGCCGGTCAGCTTGGCGTTGTAGGCCCACAGCCAGTTGCGGTGGTAGACGTAGATGATGGGGCGCTCTTTCAGAACCCGCGCGGCAATTTGTTCGAACACCTTCTTGCGTTCGGCCGGTTCGCGCAGCGTGCGCGACTGCGCCAGCAATTTGTCGGTTTCGGCGTCGCAGTAGCCGGCGTAATTCAGCGGCTGCTTGCAACCGTGGAAGCTGAACAAATTGCCGTCGGGGTCGGGCCGGCCGCTCCAGGCCAGCACGTAGGCCTCGTAGTCGCCTTTGTCGGCCATGTTGATGCTGGTTGCGAATTCCGCGCTCTGGATCTTCACGTCGAAGCCGGCCTCGCGCGTCATCGCCTGCACCACCAGCGCCAGGCGCTGCGCGTCCGACGTGGTCGGCGTCAGCAGCGTGAAGCTGGGCTTGGGCACACCGGCTTCCTTCAGCAATTGCTTGGCGCGTTCGATGTTGCGCTTGGGCACCGGCTGCGTCTTGGCGTAGTAACCGTTGCCCGGTGCCACCCACTGGTTGCCGACCACGGCTTCGTTGTCCATCACCACCTGGGCCAACCCCTGGCGGTCGATCGCCAGTTCCAGCGCTTCACGAACGCGGGCGTCCTTGCCCAGCGCGCTGGTCTGTGCCTTGTCGCTCTTGCCGATGTTGATGGTGATGCCCTGGTAGCCGATCTCGGTGATGCTGGCTGTCTTCAGCCTCTTGTCGCCCTTGAGCTTCTCGATGTCGCTGCTGGCGATGCGTTCGGCGTAGTCCAGCTGGCCCGCCTTCAAGTTGGCCAGCCGCACCGTGGCGTCGGGGATCGGTGTGTAGGTGATGCGGTTGAAATGGATGGCCGGCTTGTTCCAGTAGCCGTCGAAACGTTCCAGCACGATGCGGTCTTGCGCCACGCGTTCGACCAGCCTGAACGGCCCGGAACACACCGGCTTGTTGCCGAACTTGTCGCCCAGCGCCTGCGCGGCTTTCGGGCTGACCATCATGCCGGCGCGATCGGTCAGCGCGGCCAGCAGCGGCGAGAAGGGCGCGCTGAGGTTCAGCCGCACGGTCAGCGGGTCCAGCACGTCCACGGTGGTGACCGGTGCCAGTTCGCCGCGGCGGTTGCTGCCGGGCAGGGTCTTGTGGCGTTCGATGTTGAACTTCACCGCCGCGGCGTCGAACTTCTCGCCGTCCTGGAACGTGACGCCGGGGCGCAGCTTCATTGTCAGCGCCTTGTTGTCGGCCGACCAGTCCCAGCTCAGCGCCAGTTGCGGTACGAGATTCAGCTTCTCGTCGATGTCGATCAGCTTGTCGCACAGCGCCGTGAACACGATGCGGCCGACGAAGGTGCGGGCCAGCGTGGGGTCCAGCACGTCGGGGTCTTCGGCCAGGCCTATCCGCAAATTTGGCAGGTTCGACGAGTTGGGCGGGGTTTGCGCCGAAGCGACGGTGGCGGCCAGCAGCGTCGAAGCCACGGTAGCCAGCAACAGGTTCGTGTTCATGCGTGAGGTACTTTCTTCGGCTGGTTTTCAGCTGATGAAGGCCGACTGCAACCGTTGCAGCCGGCTGTTGACAGGGGGCGCGTTGCGCAGCGCGCCGGCGGGCAGCACCTCGCGCCAGCGGATGCAGGCCACGCCGTGGCCGGCGCTGGTTTCCAGCGCCGGCACGGCCTGCTGGCAGGCCGGCAGCGCGTGCACGCAGCGGGTGTGGAAGGCGCAGCCGACAGGCGGTTTCGTCGGGCTGGGCACGTCGCCCTGCAGCAGCACGCGGTCGAGCCCGCCACCGGGCACGGGCTCGGGTATGGCCGCCAGCAGCGCCTGTGTGTACGGGTGGCGCGGTGCGGCGAATAGCGCGTCTTTCGGCGCCAGCTCCACGATGCGGCCCAGGTACATCACCGCAATGTGGCTGGCAATGTGCTTGACCACCGCCAAATCGTGCGCGATGAAGATGTAGGCAATGCCCAGCCGCTGCTGCAGGTCCTGCAGCAGGTTCACGACCTGGGCCTGCACCGACACGTCCAGGGCCGACACGGCTTCGTCGCAGACGATGAGCTGTGGCTCGACCGCCAATGCGCGCGCGATACCGATGCGCTGGCGCTGCCCGCCGGAAAACTCGTGCGGGTAGCGCTGCGCGTGTTCCGTTGCCAGTCCCACGGTCTGCAGCAGTTCGGCCACGCGTTCCGTGTACCGGCCGCTGTGCAGCCCGTGCAGGCGCAGCGGCTCGGCCAGTGTCTGCCCCACCGTCATGCGCGGGTTGAGGCTGGAATACGGGTCCTGAAAAATGATCTGCATGGCGCGGCGCTGCGCGCGCAGCGCCGCAGCATCCAACGCGCCAAGGTCGCTGCCGTTGAAGGCGATGCGCCCGGCGGTCGGCTCGATCAGGCGCAGCACCAGGCGGCCCAGCGTGCTCTTGCCGCAGCCCGATTCGCCGACCACGCCCAGCGTCTGCCCGGCCTGCAGCGTAAAGCTGACGCCCTGCACGGCCTGCACCGCACCGCGCGCGCGGCCGAACAGGCCCTGGCGCACCGGGAAATGCTTCACCAGGCCTTCGACTTGCAGCAGCGGCACGCTCATGCCACAGCCGCATGCAAGGGCCGGGCCAGCAGCGTGTCGGCATCCAGCGGCGCGCGCCAGCAGGCTGACAGGTGGCCATCGCCCCCGGCGCCGGCGCCCGCGTCGCTGCCGATCCGACGCAGCGGCGGCGCCTCGGCGCGGCAACGGTCTTGCACGAACGGACAGCGCTCGGCGAAGGCGCAACCCACCGGCCGGGGCAGCGGCGGCGGCACCTGCCCGGCAATGGCGGCCAGCCGCGTGGCCTGCCCGTAGAGCCGCGGCATCGAACCCAGCAGGCCCACGGTGTAGGGGTGCTGCGGCGTGTCGAACAGCGCGGCCACCGGCGCCTGTTCCACCACGCGGCCGCAATACATCACCACCACGGTGTCGGCCACTTCGGCCACCACGCCCAGGTCGTGGGTGATCAGCACGATGGCGGTGCCACTGTCTTGTTGCAGGCTGTGCATCAGCGCCAGGATCTGCGCCTGGATGGTCACGTCCAGCGCTGTGGTCGGCTCGTCGGCGATCAACAGGCGCGGGTGGTTGGCCAGCGCCATCGCAATCATCGCGCGTTGCCGCATCCCGCCCGACAGTTTGTGCGGGTGCTCGTTCAGCCGTTGCTCGGGCGCCGGGATGCGCACTTTTTCCAGCAACTGCAGCGCCTGCGCGCGAGCCTCGCTGTCACTGATGTTCTGGTGGCATTGCAGGCTTTCGATGATCTGCTGCCCGATGGTGAACACCGGGTTCAGTGAACTCATCGGCTCTTGAAAAATCATTGCCATGCCGTTGCCCCGCAGGGCCTGCAATGCGCGCGCCGGCAGGCCAATCAGCTCACGGCCTTCGAATCGGATGGAGCCACCGGCAATGCGCCCCGGCGGGTTGGGGATGAGCCCCATGATGGACAGCGCGGTGACGCTCTTGCCGCTGCCCGATTCGCCGACGATGGCCAGCGTCTGCCCCGCGTTCACACTGAAGCTGACGCCATCGACGGCCGGGAAATCGCCGTCTTCGGTGCTGAAGAAAGTGCGCAGGTTTTCCACCTGCAACAGCGGTGGCGTCATTCCACTTTGCCGATCTTGCGCACCGCTTCGACCATCAACTTCGCGTCGGCGTCCCAGTAGGCCTGGAACTCGGGCGCGTCCAGGTATTCGATGGGGCTGCCGGCGCGGCCGATGGTGGCGATGACGGCCGCATCAGTGGCCACCTTCTTCGCTGCGGCGCGCAGCTTCAGCACGATCTCGTCTGGTACACCGGCCGGCACGAAAAGCGCCGACCACTGTGCGAAGCGGATGGCATAGCCCAACTGCGTCAGGCCACGCACTTCGGGCAGCGCGACCAGCGGCTTGTCGCCCCAGTGCGCCAGTGCGCGCAGCTTGCCGGCCTTGATCTGCTGCGCCACGGCGCTGGGCCCGGCGGCCACCGCGTCGACCTGCCCGGCCAATAGCGCCAGCACGGCCGGGCCGGCGCCGGTGTAGGGGATGTGCGTCATGCGGAAACCCGCGCTGGCTTTCAGCATTTCCATCGGCACGTGCATGGTGCCGTAGTTGCCGCTGCTGCCGTAGTTGTAGCTGCCCGGCTTCTGCTTGGCGTCGGCGACCAAGTCGGCCAGCGTCTTCCATGGCGCATCGGCGCGCACCACCAGCACCGTCGGGTCGGCGGTGAAACGCGCAATGGGCTTCAACTGGCTCAGCGTGTAGGCCGGCTTGCGGCCCAGGATGCGATCGGCTTCGGGCAGGATCGAAATCGATGACAGCGACATCAGGATGGTGTAGCCATCGGCCGGCGCGCGTGCGGCCATGCCCATGCCCGTGGCGCCGCCGGCCCCGGCGCGGTTCTCGACGATCACGGTCTGTTTCAGCTCTTTGCCCAGCGCCTCGGCCACTGGCCGCGCCACGGTGTCGGCCACGCCGCCGGGCGGGAAGGGCACGATCATCGTGATCGGCTTTTCGGGCCAGCCTGTCTGCGCCTGTGCGGCGGCCAAACCAGTGACCGAACCGGACACTGCCCCCAGAGCGGCCAGCGCCGCCAGCAGCCTGCGCCGCGTGAGGCGGGGTGTCACTTGCCGGCCCCGCCCATGGCGTTCTCGAAGCGTGTCTGCAGCGCGCCCAGGCCGTCGACCTCAATGCGCACCACGTCGCCATGGCCCAGCCAGCGCGGCGGCGTCATGCCCATGCCCACACCGGCCGGCGAGCCGGTGGCGATGACATCGCCCGGCAGCAACGTAATGCCGCGCGAGCAGGTCTCGATCAGCGTGGGCAGGTCGAAGATCAGGTCGGTGGTGCGCGCGTCCTGGCGCAGCTCGGCCGTGCCGCCGTGTGGCGTGACCCAGCAGCGCACGCGGGTGTCGGCGGCGTTCAGCTCGTCGGCAGTGACGATCCAGGGGCCCATCGGGCAGAAGGTGTCGAAGCTCTTGCCCAGGTCCCATTGGCCGTGGCGCATCTGCACGTCGCGCGCCGTCACGTCGTTGACGATGGTGTAGCCGAACACGTGGGACATCGCATCGGCCCGGCTGATGTTGCGCCCGCCCTTGCCGATGACGATGGTCAGCTCGGCCTCGTAGTCGATCTGTGACGAGATCGCCGCGCCGGGCAGCTGCACCGCGTCGTTGGGGCCGATCACGGTTTGCGGCACCTTGGTGAAGACGATGGGCCAGGCGTCGACGGCCTTGGCGTTGTCCTTGAACACGCTGGCCTGCAGTTCAGCGGCGTGCGCGTGGTAGTTGCGGCCCACGCACCACAGGTTGCGGCGCGGCCGGGGCAGCGGCGCCACCAGCATGCCGGGCTTGAAGGGCACGCTCTCGGTGACGGCGGGCAACACCGAGCGGGCCGCATGCATTTCAATCAGCGCCAGTGCGCCGTGGTTCGCGTCGATGTCGAACAGCTCGATGGACAGGCCGTCGCTCGACAAGCGGCCCACACGTTGCTGGCCTTGGTGGATGACGGTGGCAATGCGCATGACCAGCTCCGGATAGTTTGCCCAAATGCTACCATTAAGGCCCAACACCGCCCGATCCCTAAAGCCATGGACGCTGCTTCAGCCCTGCGCGAGAACATCTTCGAGAACCTGCGTTCGCGCAACTGGCGGGCCGGCCACCGCATCCCCACCGAACGCGCGCTAAGCGAGCAGTTCGGCCTGAGCCGTTCCACGGTGCGCCGCGTGCTGCTCGACTTCAAACGAAAAAGACTGATCACCCAGACGGTGGGCAGCGGCACGTACGTGTCAGACCAGGTGCACGACGCGCTGGCCGAACTGGCACCGGCGGTGGCCGCCCACGCCATCAGCCCGGCCGAGTTGATGAGCGCCCGCCTGGTGCTGGAGCCAGCGCTGATCGAGATGGCCATCGGCAACGCTACGGCCGCCGATTTCAACCGGATGGACGAATGCAACCACAGGGCCGAGTTGGCCACCACGCTGGAAGAGTTCGAGCACTGGGACGGTGCCCTGCACGAAGCCATCGCCGAAGCCGCGCACAACGGCTTCATCAGCGGTGTCTTCAAGCTGATGAGCGACGTGCGGGCCAACAACGAGTGGGGCGCACTGAAGCGCCGCAGTGCGACACCCGAGCGCCGGCTGGAATACCAGATGGAACACCGTGCACTGGTGGCCGCGTTGAAAGCGCGCGACGCCGAACGGGCCCGAGCGCTGTGTCTGGCACACCTGGTGCACGTGCGCACCAGCATGTTGGGGTATTGACGGCGCGCTACAGTCCCGACCTCGCCGGATACCCAGCCAATAGGGCCCAATCGAAACCGAAAGCGGAGACATGCATGAACAGCCCTAACGCCCGACGCGCGGTCTTGACCCTGCCTCTGCTGTTGTTGGCCCTGGCTGGTGTTGCCTTGCTGCCGTCGGCGGCCCGGGCCCAAGCCCAGGCTCAGGACTACCCCGGCAAGCCGGTGCGCATCGTCGTGCCCTTCGCGCCCGGCGGTTCAGCCGACGTCTACGGCCGGTTCATCGCGCAGAAGCTGCAAGAGTCGATGGGCCAGAACTTCATCGTCGACAACAAGCCCGGCGGCGGCAGTGTCATCGGCACCGACGCGGTAGCCAAAGCCACGCCCGACGGCTACACGCTGCTGCTGATGTCGAACACGCAAACGGTCAATGAGTCGCTCATTCCGACCAAGCCTTTCGTGCTGATGCGCGACTTCCTGCCGATCGCGCCGATCAACGCGTCGGACCTGGTGCTGGTGGTCAAGGCCGGCCTGCCGGCGGGCAGCCTGGCCGAGCTGTTGAAGGCCGCCAAAGCCAAGCCGGGTGGCATGAGCTACGCGTCGTCGGGCCCCGGCACGCCGTACCACATGGCCGGTGAATTGATGAAGGCCATGGCCGGCGTCAGCATCGTGCACATTCCCTACAAAGGCAGCGCCGGCGCGCGCACCGACGTGCTGGGCGGGCAACTGGAAATGATGTTCGACGCGATACCGACGATGAGCGAACACATCAAGTCTGGCAAGGTCAAGGCACTGGCCACGACGGGCCCCAAGCGCTCGGCCACGCTGCCCGATGTGCCAACGATGGACGAGGCCGGCATCAAGGGCTACGAGGCCACGATCTGGCTGGGCCTGATGGCGCCCAAAGGCACGCCGGTGGCCGTCATCAACCGCCTGAATGCCGAGCTTGCCAAGATCACCGGCAACGCCGACGTGCGCAAGGCCTGGGCTGCGCAAGGCACGGCGCCGCTGACGATGGGCGTAGATGCCTTCACGCGCTATCTGAACGAGGACATCGCCAAGTGGGCACGCATCGTGAAGATCTCGGGCGCGAAGGCCGAGTGAGCGCCGCGGTCGCCCTGCTGCCCAAACCCCGATCCGTTTGCTGACCGGCCTGCCGCAGAACGCCGTCATGAGTGTCAACGGGCTGAGCGTGAAGGTGACGGTGAACGGGCAGGTGCACGGCGTGCAGGCCGCGCCCGGCGCGCGTTTGCTGGATGTGCTGCGCGACGACCTCGGTCTGGTCGGCACGCGGTTCGGCTGCGGCGTCAACCAATGCGGTGCCTGCCACGTGCTGCTGGATGGCCGATCGGTCGCTTCGTGCGACACGCCGTTGTGGGCTTGCGAAGGCCGTGCGGTGATCACCGCCGAAGGCCTGCCTGCCGTTCTGCGCGAGGCCTTCACCGCCGAGCAGGCCGCGCAGTGCGGCTACTGCAGCTCGGGCATGTTGATCGCCGCCGCTGCCCTGCTGCGGGTGCAGCCACAGCCCAGCGATGCCCAGGTGCGGCAAGCGCTGGACGGCCACCTGTGCCGCTGCGGCGCGCACAACCGCATCGTTCGCGCCGTGCTGCGCGCTGCCGCCACGAAGACGGCGGCCGCATGAACGCGATGGCGTCGCCGCGCGTGGCCTGTACGGCCGACGGCCGCGTGCAGGTGCGCACCGGCAAGGTCGAAATCGGCCAGGGCCTGCACACCGCGCTGGCGCAGATCGTGGCCGACGAACTGGGTGTGGCGCTGGACCGCATCGACATGCTGCCGGTGAGCACCGCGCACAGCCCCGACGAGGGCGTGACGTCGGGCAGCCTGTCGGTGCAGGACGCCGGGCGCGCCTTGCGGGCGGCCTGCGCCGCGCTGCGGGCGGGCGTGCCGGAGTGCGTGCCGGGGTGCGTGCCGGGGCGCGCGCCGGGGTGCGCGCCGGGGCTGGCGTCCGTGGGCACGTCGGCACCGAACCGCGCGCTTCACGCCAAGCTGGCGGGCCGGCCGGCCTTCATCCACGACCTGCAGCCCGCCGGTCTGCTGCATGGCCGTGTGCTGCATCCGCCGCGCCTGGGCGCGCGCTTGCTGGTCTGCGACGACGCGGCCGTGCGGGCGCTGCCCGGCGTGCTGCAGGTGCTGCGTGACGGCGATCTGCTGGGCGTGGTGGCCCGCACATCGGCACAGGCCGACGCCGCGGTGCAGGCGCTGACCGCCGCCGCGCGCTGGCAACTTGAAGCGGCGCCGGCCGAAGAAGCGGCCGACTTGCAGCGCCTGCCCGCCACGCCGCGCACGGTCGTCGATACCAGCCCGGCAGCGGGCGCGCACCCCAAAGTCGTGCGGACGCTGCAGGCCCGCTACAGCAAACCGTGGATTGCGCACGCGTCCATCGCACCGTCTTGCGCGCTGGCCCGTTGGGCCGATGGCCGGCTGGACGTTTGGACGCACAGCCAGGGCATCTTCAACCTGCGGCGCGACCTGGCGCTGGCTTTCGCGCTACCCGCGCTGGACTCGGAAGCAGTTGTAGTGCATCACGCCGAAGGCGCCGGCTGCTACGGCCACAACGGCGCCGATGACGTCGCCTTCGACGCCGCCTGGCTGGCCCGCGCGGCCGAATCGGTGCAGCCGGGCGCCACCGTGCGCGTGCTGTGGAGCCGCGCCGACGAATTGAGTCATGCGCCCTTCGGCCCGGCGATGGTGGTGGAACTGCAGGCCGGGCTGGATGCCGAAGGCGGCATCGTCCACTGGCAGCACGAACTCTGGAGCCCCGGCCACAGCCGCCGCCCGGGCCGCAGCGCCACGCCGGCGTTGCTCGGCGCCTGGCAGGTGGCCGCCGCCTTCGCGCCGCCGCCCTCCATCGACATGCCCATCGCCACCGGCGGCGGTGCTGAACGCAACGCCGTGCCGGGCTATGACTTTGCGGCGGTGAAAGTGGTGGCGCACCACGTGACCACGCAGCGCCGCAGTTCGGCCTTGCGCAGCTTGGGCGCATATGCCAATGTCTTCGCGGCCGAGTGCTTCATCGACGAAGTCGCGTTGGCCACCGCCACCTGCCCGCTGGCGCTGCGGCGGCGCCATTTGCAGCACGACCTGCGGGCGCTGGCGGTGCTGAACGCCGCGGTCGAGCGTGCGGCGTGGCACCCGCGCGGCCAGCAAAGCGACATCGGCATGGGTATGGGTATGGGCATGGCCGTAGCCCGCTACAAGGGCACCGGCGCCTGGTGCGCCGTGGTGGCCGAGGTGCAGGCCGGCGCGACGCTGCGCGTGCGCAAGCTGACCATCGCGGTGGACGTGGGCCTGGCCATCAACCCCGACGGCGTCGTCAACCAGATCGAAGGTGGCGCCATCCAGGCCACCAGCTGGACGCTGAAGGAAGCGGCGCAAACCTCACACGACAGCTGGGACGACTACCCCATCCTGCGTTTCAGCGAAGTGCCGGTGGTGGATGTGTTGGTGCTGCCATCGCGGGAGCCTTCGCTGGGTGCCGGCGAAGCCGCCATCGGCCCGACGGCCGCGGCCATTGCCAACGCCCTGTTCGACGCCCTGGGCGTGCGGGTTCGCGACCTGCCGCTCGGCCCTGAACACATCGTCGCGGCGATGGACCACTGAACGCCAGAAAGCCGATATGACCGTTTTGAATTTGCTGTGTGCCGGTGCCGCACAAGGCCTGGTGGGTGCGCTGCAAGCGCGCTTCAAGGCCCAAACCGGTGGCGACATCCAGGCGCGTTTCGGTGCTGTCGGCGCCATCAAGGAAGCGCTGCTGGAAGGCGCACCCTGCGACGTGCTGGTGCTGACCGATGCGCTGGTCACCGGCCTGGTGGCCGATGGCCGACTGCAGGGCGACAGCGCCGCACCGCTGGGCCGCGTGCGCACCGGCGTGGCGGTGCGAACGGGCACGCCGTGGCCCGACGTGTCGACAACCGCAGGGCTGAAAGCTGCGCTGCTGGCGTCGACCGGCGTGTACTTCCCTGACGCGGTGCGCTCCACCGCCGGCATCCACTTCGCCAGGGTGTTGCGTGAACTGGGCGTGCACGACGAACTGGCCGCGCGTTTCAAGACCTTCCCCAACGGCCACAATGCGATGCGCGCGATGGCCAATTCCACCGAGGTCTATCCCATCGGCTGCACCCAGGTCACCGAGATTCGCTACACACCCGGTGTTGAATTGGTGGCACCGCTGCCCGCCGAGTTCGAACTGGCCACGCCCTACACCGCGGCCATCGCCAGCGGCACGGCGCAGGGCGCGCTGGCCGCGCAATTCATTGCGTTGTTGACCGGCGCCGAAGCTGCGCCCTTGCGCAGCGCCGGCGGCTTCGAAAACTGAACAACCGAACACCATGCATCGTCGTGAACTGATTGCTGCGCTGCCGGCAGCGCTGGCCCTGCCGCAGGCCCCCGGCTGGGCGCAGGCCTTCCCGAACAAGATCCTGCGTTACATCGTGCCGGTGGCGGCCGGTGGCGGCAGCGACCTGGTTGGCCGCACGCTGTGCGACCGTTGGGGCAAGCTGCTGGGCCAGAGCTTCATCGTCGACAACATCGGCGGTGGTGGCGGCGCCATCGCCTGTCAGACCACCGCGAAGGCGCCGCCCGACGGCTACACGCTGATGCAGGGCTATGTGGCCACCCACGGCACCAGCCCGGCTACGCGCAGCAAGCTGCCCTACGACCCGGTGAAGGACTTCACGCCGGTGGGCATGATCGGCGGCACGCCGAACGTGCTGGTGGTGAACGCCAGCCTGCCGGTGCGCACGGTGGCCGAATTCGTGGCCTACCTGCGGCAGAACCCCGGCAAGCTCAGCTACGGTTCGGCCGGCCAGGGTTCGCTGACGCACCTGACGATGGAACTGTTCAAGCAGGCCAGTGGCACCTTCGCGTTGCACATCCCCTACCGCGGCATTGCACCGGCCTTCAACGACCTGCTGGGCAACCAGACGCAGGCCATGTTTCCGGGCTTGGCGGCGGCAATACCGCATATTCGTTCGGGCCGCGTGCGCCCATTGGCCGTGACTGGCATGGAACGGCATCCACAGTTTAAGGACGTGCCCACGCTGGATGAACTGGGCTTTAAAGGATTTGACGCGCAGCAGTGGTATGGCGTGGTTGGGCCAGCCGGCATGCCTGCAGCCATCGTCAAGCAGCTCAACGACACGTTGACTACTGTGCTTAAAGCCCCCGATCTGCGCGAAAAACTTTCGGTGGAGGCCGTGGTTCCCTTTCCGA
>JAYSYH010000101.1:0-18971 GCA_043716645.1 Betaproteobacteria bacterium
CCGGCCACCTGCAGGCCACGCAGGCGTTCGCCCTTGCACAGACCCCAGCCGATCATCGAAGCCTGCACCGCACCGAACAGCAGCAGGGCCCCGGTGCCGGCAGTGAGGCTGGCGTAGGCGAATGAAAAAGCCGCCGCATAGACGAAGAGCGCTGCAGCCGACGGCCAGTTGCCCGCCAGGGCCTGCTGCGGTGCGCGCGGGCCGTCGCGCCAGCGGGCGATCAACCACAGGCACAGCGCGCCCGCAACCAAGCGGATCAGCGTGAAGCTGGCGGCGTCGATGGCGGTATGGCGCAGCGCCAGGCGGCACAACAGCGAATTGCCGGCGAAAGCCAACAAGGCCACCAGCGTCAGCATGACAAGGCGCCAGGACCGGTGCGGGCTAGTAATGGCGGTTCCTTCAGCGGTGTCGGGTTTTGTATCACGGCGCGGCCGTGTGGCCCTTCCCTGGCACTGAGTCGCTCAGCGCACAGAGCACAGCGGCCAGCCGGTATAACCTTCGCCGATGGGCAATTCGAGTGGGCGTTTCAGGGTCATGCGGTGCTCTCGGGTCGGTGGGTTATACCGGGCACAGCAGGCCGTTTCGGCGCTGGCCGTGCTGGCGGCCCTGGGCTGCAGCTTCGTCACACGCGCTGCGCCGGCGGAAGCGGGCACGGCGGCGACAGCAGCAGCATCAGCGGCAGCGGCAGCGGCTGCAAGCGCTGCAACCACAGCCGCGGCCACTGCAGCCGCAGCCGCAGCCGCCGATCCCCTGTTCGAGCCCACCCGCCAGTCGGTACGCTCCACCACCGAATGGCTGGCCCGGGGCGTGGACAGCTGGTTCGGCAACAGGCCGTTCTCGGAAGGCGGCAAGGTCACCGACGGTCGGCTGAGCGTGTTCCTGCTGACGCGCCAGCATGAAAAAACGGATGTCAGCGTGCGCTTCAACGCCCGCGCCTGGTTGCCCAATCTGCAAGACCGTGCCTACCTGTTCCTGGGGCGTGACGACGACCGCCAAGCCGTCATCGACCAGCCCGACGCGCTGTCACGCCAGCAGCGGCTGCTGCGCGAGCCGAACGCCGACGCTTCGTTCTTTGCTGGCCTGGGCTTTGCGCTGCACGATTCGGTGCAGTTCCGCGTCGGCTTTCACGGTGGCCTGAAACCCTACGCACACGCCCGCGTCGGACATGCCTGGCAGCTGAGCGGTGCCGACCGAATCGACGTTCGCGAGACCCTGTTCTGGACGCCAGGCGACCAGTTCGGTTCGACCACGGCGCTGTCTTACGAACACGCCTATTCGCCCACTTTGGTGCTGCGCTGGCTGAACGCCGCCACCATCACCCAGGACTCGAGGAAGTTCGAATGGTCCAGCAGCCTGGGTGCTTACCGATCTTTTGGCGACCAGCGGCTGCTGTCGCTGGAAGCGCTGTGCAGCGGCAAGGAAAGCACGGGCTTTCCGTTCACCGACATCGGGGTGCAGGCGAAGTGGGAACAACCGGTGCACAAGGACTGGCTGCTCGGTGAAATTCTGGTTGGCCACTTCTGGCCGCGCCCCGATGCGCAAAGCGAACGCACACGGGCCTGGGCGGTCGGTGCCGGTTTGAAGATGAGGTTCTGAACCCGCACGCTTGCGGCGGGGTGGCCGCTGCCTGTCAAGCGATGCGGGCCTCAGCGTTGGCATCGAACAAGTGGCAACGTGCAGCGTTCACCCCAGAGCCGGCGCGTGCGCCCATCGCGCTGCGGAAGTCCTTGCCCGCCTTGGCAGTCACCGTCAGTTCGCCCAGCTTGACCGTCACCAGTGTGGCGTCTCCCGTCAGCTCGAAGGCAAAGAGCTCGGCATTCAGTGCTGGATGCGGGCACGGCTCATCACCACCACGCGGTCGGCCAGGGTCATGGCTTCGATCTGGTCGTGCGTGACATCGATGGTGGTCACACCCAAGCTGTGGTGCAGGTGTTTGATGTGGGCGCGTGCAGTTGCGTCAAGGGCAGGCATCAAGGGCATGCATCACGGGCATGCATCAAGGGCGTGCATCACGGGAATGCATCACGGGCATGCATCAGGCGCATGCATCAAGGGCTGAGGATCGCCCGCCGTGGGCGACCCCGACCGCTACGACAAACGCGCGGGTGATCCTTTGTGACGAGTAAAGCGAGATGGGCGGCTGGCTGTTGTCCAGCGATGGGTCCGTGGCCGGGTAGCCGGCGGCAGCGTGGCTGGCGCAGACCCTTGTCGACCTACGTGCGACGTTTCGCGGTGCTGCCGGGCCGGCAGGCGCTGGTCTTCACCAACAACGACCAAGGCTACGACGCCGCGCTGGCCCTGCACGATGCCGGCGCCGCCGTGCAGGTGGTGGACGCGCGGGCGGTGCCGCATGGCGCGCTGCACGCGCGCGCCGTGACGGCCGGCGTCGCGGTGCGCGCAGCGGCCGTGGTGGCCAAAGCCTGCGGCGGCCGCGAAGTTCGCTCGGTCAAGGTCCAAACGCTGGACGCACAGGGCCGACTGGCCGGGCCAGCTGAAGTATTGACTGGGCGACGGCTTCGAGCCCATCCGCACCACCGCCATCCACCCCTGGCACCTGCAGCAGGGCGCCTGGTTCGAAGACGTGGGCCAGTGGAAGCACCCGTGGTTCCATCCGCAAGGCGGCGAAGACCTGCACGCAGCGGTGCGGCGCGAGGTGCTGACCGTGCGCCATGCGGTCAGCACACTCGACGCGTCCACACTCGGCAAGATCGACATCCAGGGCCCGGATGCGGCCACGCCTGGAGCAAGCTCGATGTCGGCAAGTGCCGCTACGGCCTGATGCTCGACGAGAACGGCATGGTCTTCGAGGACGGCGTCACGGTGCGCCTGGGCCCCCAGCACTACGTGATGCACACCACCACCGGCGGTGCAGCGCGCGCGCTGGCCTGGCTCGAACGCTGGCTGCAGACCGAATGGCCGCAGCTGCAGGTCTACCTCACCAGCCCGTGGCCCAAGGCCGCGCCCAGGCCGCTGCCCGCGGCGCCACAGCGTGGCCCTCGGTCGGTGTCGGCACACCAGGCAGCCGAACCGCCGACGGCCGCATGAAGAATTGCAACTCCACCTGTCTGAACGGGCAGCCGTTGCTGGCCAACCTGCAAACCGCCATCGGCCAGCCTGTGCGCCTGGCCAACGACGCCAACTGCCTGGCGATGTCAGACGAGCATGCGCTGCGACACGGCGGTACGCTCGCCGCCGCTGTCATTTCAGCCCGCGCGGCGCAGGGCGACGCCGACTGCGCGGCGACGCTGCAGCGGCACACGCGCCGGTTGGCGCGCGCTGGCTGCGGTCATCAACCTGCTGGACCCCGATGTGATCGTGCTGGGCGGCGGCCTGTCGGCGATGGCGCATTTCTACACCGAAGTCCCGGCGCTGTGGTCGCACTGGGTGTTCAGCGCCGGAAGCACCGACCCCGTGCGCACTGCGTTGTGCCCTGCGCTGCACGGCGATGCCACGGGCGTGATCGGCGCGGCTTGGCTCGGGCGCCCGGGCTGACAGGTCAGCTGTCGGGTTCGGGCTGCCCCCACCCGATCGTCCAGTGGTGCCCGTGAAACGCGATCAGCTTTCGGGCAGCAACCCGCCGCAAGCCTGATCGCGGCCACGTGCCTTGGCCACGTACAGCTGCGCGTCGGCAGCCTTGAGCAGCGCCGCGGTGCTGCCGAGGCCACCGCGCGCCCAGGTGCACAGGCCGATGCTGATGGTCAGCAGGGGGCCGACGCTCGACTTGGCGTGTTCGATGTGCGCCATCAGCAGCCCTTCGCGGATCTGGCCGGCCAGGTGCAGCGCACCGGCCGCATCGGTGTCGGGCAGCAGCAGGCCGAACTCTTCGCCCCCATAGCGGGCCACCATGTCGGTGGGCCGCCTCAGGCTGGCTTTCATCACGGCCGCCACGCGTCGCAGGCAATCGTCGCCGGCTTGGTGGCCGTAGTGGTCGTTGTAGAGCTTGAAGAGGTCGACGTCGACCAGCCCCACGCTGAGCGGCGCCCCCAGACGCGCGGCACGGTCCCATTCGTGCTTCAGGTGTTCGTCGAAATAGCGGCGGTTGCAGACTCCCGTCAGCCCGTCGATGTAAACCCACTGGCGCAGCAGGTCCGACTGGCGCTTCATCGTCAGGTGGGTCTTGACGCGGGCCCTGACGATCCGCGGGTTGATGGGCTTGGAGATGAAGTCGACAGCACCCACATCCAGCCCTCGCGTCTCGGCCTCTTCATCGTGGTAACCGGTGACGAAGATGACCGGGATGTCCTTGGTGGCGTCGTCGGCCTTCAATTGCCGGCAGACCTCGAAGCCGTCCATGCCCGGCATCACCACATCCAGCAGCACCAGGTCAGGCGGCTGGCTGCGACACAGCGCCAGCGCCTGCTCGCCGCTGGTGGCCATCAACACCTTGTGATCGGCCTGGAAGGTCTGGAACAGGGCCTGGATGTTGGCGCGCTGGTCGTCGACGACCAGCAGGCGCGGCCGCTCGTCGGCGCTGGCTGGCGGCGCGACCAGCAAGCCAGCGAAGCCCGGCTCGACAGGCTCGACGGGCTCAACAGGATTCATGTTTCACACTCCAGCAGCCATTCATCGCAATGCGACAGGGCGGAGTCGAATTCAAGCGATTCGATGGCGGTTTCCAGCGCGTCGAACCGCCTGCCGGCCGCGGCCGGCAGGCGGGTTCGCAAGGCTTGCAAGGCGTTGTTCGCGTCAAGGTCCGATGCCTGCAGCAAGCCGTGCACGGTCTGCAGCAGGGTGGCCAGCAAGGCGGTTTCAACAGGCGTTAGCGCCGTTGCAGCGCATACCGTACCGTCGGTCGGTGCGCTTTCCCCAGCGTCCAGCGCGGTGCACAACCGCGCCAGCGACAGCACCGTCGTGTGTATGGCAACGCCGATTCGTGCCACGCAGTCGGTTTCATCCGCTGCGGGCTGAACGCCGGCCAGCAGGGTCTCTGCTTCGCCAGCCAGCTTGGCCAACGCTGTCACGCCGACGGTGGCTGCCACACCCTTGAGTGTGTGCAATTCACGTCGTACCGCGTCGCGCTCGCCCCTTTGCCAATGGCTCTCAAGTTTCGGGGGCAAGCCTTGCAGGTCGGCCGTGAAGTGGCGCAGGGTCCGCCCGTAGACCTTCAGCTTGCCGCCCAGGCGTGCCAGCGCCCGTTCGATGTCGACCCCCGCGGCACTTGCCGCGGCCAGAACCGCTTCCGGCAGCGCCGGGGCCGATGCGTCAGCGGATCGCGTAGTGGCCGCCGCTGGCGTACGACCGCTCAGCCGCAGCAGCACGGCCACCAGGTGGTCAAGATCAAAGGGCTTGCCGATGTGGTCGTTCATGCCCGCCGCCAGGCAGGCCTCGCGGTCGGAAGCCATGGCGTTGGCGGTCATGGCGACGATGGGGAGTGTCAGCTTTTGCAGATCCTGGCGGATGCGGGTGGTGGCGGTGTAGCCGTCCATGACCGGCATCTGCAGGTCCATCAGCACCACATCGAAGGGCGGGTCGGCAGCGGCCACCGCTTCGACCGCGAGCAGTCCGTTCTCGGCAATCTGCACCTCGGCGCCTTCGTCCCCCAGCAACTCGCGCGCCACCTGTTGATTGTTGGCGTTGTCTTCGACCACCAGCAGCCGCATGCCAGGCAAGCGCTGTACCGCTGAAGATGCACCGGCGCGTGTGGTCAACAGCGCTTCGGGGCCGCACCGCGCATCGACGACCGCGTCGTACAGCATCGACGCCGTGACCGGCTTGACCAGGAAGCCGTTCACCAGTGCCTGCTCTTGCTCACTGCGCTGCGACAGCATGTCGCGGCCGTGCGCCGTGACCATGATGAGCAGTGGCGTGGCAGCCGCCTTGCAGTGCTCGCGCATCCGTTGGCAGGTCTGCCAGCCATCCAGACCCGGCATTTGCCAATCGATGAAGGCGGCATCGAAAACAGCGCTGCCCTGCAGGCAGTCCAGCGCCGCTTCACCGCTCTCAGCCAAAGTTGTCTGCCAACCCAGGGCCTGCGTCATGCGCTGCATCAGTTCCCGTGCCAACGGCTTGTCATCGACCACCAGCACGCGCAGCGCGATGGGCTGGCGACGGCGCAGCGGCGCCAGCTCTGCACCACCCGAGTCGCTGCCGATCCCCAGCTCGATGCGGAAGTGGAAGCGGCTGCCGCGGCCCACTGCGCTGTCCAACCGCAATTCGCCACCCATCAGGCCCACCAGGCGCTGGCAGATGGCCAAACCCAAGCCTGTGCCGCCGAAGCGGCGCGTGGTGGAAGCCTCGGCCTGTGAGAAGCCGTTGAAGATGCGCTGCTGGTTTTCAGGCGCGATACCGATGCCCGAGTCGCGCACGGCGACTTCCAGCGTCACCCTTTCGCTGCCGCGCTGCACCACCGCCACCGACACCACCACCTCGCCCTCGGCGGTGAACTTGATCGCGTTGCCGCCCAGGTTGATCAGCACCTGCTGCAGGCGCATCGCGTCGCCCACCAGCACGGGCGGCAGTTGCGCGTCGATGTCGAACAGCACCTCGACCGGCTTGCCCGCGGTGCTGGCCCCCAAGATCACGGCCAGATCGCGCAGCACCTGGTCCGGCCGAAAGGGGTGCAGATCCAGCGTCATCTTGCCGGCTTCGACTTTGCTGAAATCGAGGATGTCGTTCAGCAGCCCGAGCAGCGAGCGCGCAGCGCCTTCCGTTTTGCCCGTGTAGTCGGCCTGTCGCGCCGTCAGTTCGGTCTTCTTCAGCAGCGCCAGCATGCCCAGAATGGCGTTCATGGGCGTGCGGATCTCGTGGCTCATGTTGGCCAGGAACTGGCTCTTTGAGCGCGACGCCTCTTGCGCAGCCTCGGTGGCGCGCACGAACTCCGTGATGTCGACGCGGTAGCCCACGGTGTGGCCGTCGGCCATGCGCCGTTCACCGATGCGCAGAATGCGGCCATCGCCCAGTCGCTGTGTCAGCAGCGACGACGGCTGGCGGTGGACGGTCATGCGCTCGGCCACCCAGTCGTCGACACGGCCGATCGCCTCGGCGTATTGGCCCCGTTCGGCGCCAGCACGGATGATGTCTTCGAAGCGCGCGCCGGGCACCATCAGGTCGGCGCACAGCGGATAGAGATCCCGGAAAGGCTGGTTGCACAGCACCATGCGGTCGGCAGCGTCGAAGAGTGCGTAGGCGTCGTCGAGTGCGTCGATCGAGCCGCGCAGCAGCGCGCTGGCCCGCTGCAGTTCGGCCTCGGCGCGGTGACGTGTACTGATGTCGGTGTAGGTGGTGACGAAGCCGCCACCCGGCATCGGGCCGCCGCGGATTTCCAGCGGTATGCCGTCGGGGCGCACGCGCTCGAACTGATGGGGCTCGGTTCGCTGGCGTGCACGCTCAACGATGGCCTGCACCGTCGCTTCGACATTGCCCGAACCGTATTCGCCGCGCGCAGCGTTGTAGCGGATCACATCCTCAAAGCGCGTTTTGCCGCCAACAAACAGCGTGTCAGGGAAGTCCAGAAGGCGCTTGAACTCGTTGTTCGAGGCCACCAGTTGCAGTTCGGCATCGAACACGCTCAGGCCACAGGGCAGGTTCTCGATCACACTCGTGACAAGTTCGTTTTTCCGCCGCACCTCGGCTTCCAGCCGGTGCCGCGCCGTGATGTCCTGAAAGGTGCCCACCAGCCGCACTGTCTGGCCATCGGCACATTCGCGTTCGCCCACCGAACGGACCCAGATAGTCCTTCCCTTGGCTGTGACCAGCGGCAGCTCGATGTCGAACGCCTCGCCGCTGTCGATGCAGCGTTGCACCGCTTGCGCCACCACCGTCTGCGCCTCGGGGGCGTAATAGTTGACGGCTTCTTCCATGCTCGGCTGGTGGCCGGGCTCGCGGTCGTGGATGCGGCAGGTCTGGTCACTCCAGACGATCGTTTGAGTGGCCAGTTCCACTTCCCAACCGCCAACACCGGCGATGCGTCCGGTTTTGTCCAGCAAGGACCGACTGGCACGCAGAGCGGCCTCGACCTGCTTGCGATCGGTGACGTCCATCAGCGTGCCGGCCATCCAGCGCGGACGGCCGTCGTCGGTGCGGCTAAACAGTTTGCCGCGGCCCAGCACCCAGACCCAGTGGCCAGCCTTGTGCTTCAGCCGCACCTCGCACTCGTAGACGTCGACCTCGCCGTTGAAGTGCTGCTCCAGCTGCACGGACGCACGGCCCAAGTCATCCGGATGTGTCAAGTGCGACCAGGTCTGCAGCGTCGTGGGCATCAGCTCTGCCAACGTGTAACCCACAATTTGCGCCCAGCGGTCGTTGACCACTATCGCCCCGGTTTCGACGTTCCATTCCCAGGTGCCCACGCTGGTTCCCTCGAGGATGTTGTCCAGGCGCTGGCGCTCCCGCGCCAACTCACGCGCGGCGTTCTTGCTCGCCGTGATGTCGGTGTGGATGGAGATGTACTTTTCGACCTTGCCTTCGGCGTCGACGAACGGCGCAATCAGCGTATCCACCCAATAGAACGAGCCGTCCTTGCGGCGGTTACAGACCTCGCCGTGCCAAGGCTGGCCTGCGGCAACGGTCTGCCACATCTCGACCCAGAAGCGAGCTGTCTGCACGCCGGAATTGACAATGCGGTGGGTCTGTTCAAACAGCTCTTCGCGGCTGTAACCGCTGATTCGGCAGAAGGCGTCGTTGGCTTCGACGATGCGCCCTGCGCGGTCGGCCACCGAGACAATGGCATGCATATGGATGACACGCAGCAGCGCATCGTTGTCGCGCAGCGCGGATTCCAGCCGCGTTTTCGCGAGCCGCTGTGCCGTGATGTCGCTGCCGATGTGCATGAAGCCGGCTATGGCTCCGCCCGAGTCGCGCAAGGGCTGCACGTCGAGATCGAGCCAGACATCGTTGCCGTCCGTGGTCCGCAAGGGCAGCTCAAGGCGGCAGCCCTGACCGCCGGCGGTGGCCAGTGCCAGCACCTGCAGCGCTGCCGCGTCGGCAGCGCCATTGCCAAACGCCGCATCGGCAGTCTTCCCCAGTACCTCATCCGCACTGCGACCACTCAGTCGTGTGTAGCCCTCGTTGACCCAGTCGATGCGCTGATGGAGGTCGGTTGTCAGCACGGCGTTGCTGGTGTGGCGCACCACCCGCGCAAGCCGGCCCAGGTCACTGGTCAGGCTCTCAGCCAGCGCCTCAGCGCGCTTGCGCAACGAGGCCTGCTGCCGCATCAGCAGCCAAAGTGCCGCGCCCAGCAAGGGGCTGCCCAGTGCGCCGCCGGCGAACACCAGCCATGGCGCGGCGCTCTTGTGCGCGGCGTCGAACTGCGGCGTGCTGCGCACGCGAAGCTTCATGTCGCGACCCGGCAGTGAAAGATTGCGGTCGTCCAGGAAGCGGCCCATCTGTGACGGAACAGCAGCACCTTGGGCGTTGCGGTTTGATTCGTCGCCACTGTCGAAAACGATGTTGCCGATCGTTCCGTCGAAGAGTTGGAAGTGGGCCAGTCCCGCCGCGACATCGGGCACGGCAGCCAGCATCTCGCCCACCACCATGGGCGCGTACAGCAGTCCGACGAGGGCCTGGCGGCGCTGTGCAGCGGTGGTGGGGTCGGCGCCATGCCGAAAGACCGGTACGAACAGCAGGAAGCCCGCGCTGCGCTGGTTGTCCTGCACCAAGGTGATCGCGCCAGTCAGCGTCGGCAACCCGGTCGCGACGGCGTGCTCGGCGGCGTCACGCCGCATCGGCTCGGAGCCGATGTCCAGACCCAGCGCCGATGCGTTGCTCAGAGACGGCTCGATGTACTTGATGAGGTAAAGGTCGTCCTCGCCCAGCGCTGCCAGTTCGCGCACCGCAAACTGCGGTGCTTCGTCCGCCTGCTGGGCCGCCACGAATGCGGGCAAAGCGGTGCGCCGTACGCGCTGGATGAAGCCGAAACCGCGAACACCCGGGAACTCCTGCAGCAGATCGCCCGATTCGACGTAGGCCCGGAATTCGCTCCGATGCACTTCTTTGCTCGCCGCATACAGGCCTCCCGCGCCGCGCAGGCCGTAGATCGGCTGCCGCATTCGGGACTGGATGATTTGGGCCACGCGCGAAGCGCTGCGCTCGAAGTCGGCACTGGCCTGCACTTCGTTCTGACGCTGCAACCACAGGCCCCCGGCGGCTGCCACGCAGGTGCCCAGCAGCGCAACGATGGCAGGTACGAACCGCACGGGGCTTCGTCGGCCCAAGGGCTCCGGCATCGTCATCAATTGCCCTCTCGGCCACACGCTGCGCCAGGCCGGGCTGCCCAGACTTGCGCGTTGCTCTTTTTGATTGTCTCGGTGTGCGGGACTGCAAGCGCCGAGAAAAGGCGTGGAAGTCCAGGCCAACTGTGATGCCGCTTCACGCAGGCACCAGGCAGGGTAGCTGCTTCACCAACGGATCCTATTTGTCTGGGGTGCAAAACCACGGGTTCAGGCGGCGCAGATTTGACCGATAACGGTATGAGCTGGAATGCAAGTGCCATCACGCCTTGTCGACGCGCGAGGAGTTCCCCGACATGAAACAAAGCCTGAACCCCACTCATGCGCTGCGGCGACCTGTGGGGGCCTCTGTCGGAGCCAACCGTGACTCGGGCTTTGGTGAGTTTTTTCGCTACCACGGCTGGCTGTCGCCGGGTGTTCGGCTATTCCGCAGCATCAGCTTCCCCGCCAAAGCAGGCTGGGTGGCCCTGGCTTTCATGGTGCCGCTGGCGGTGCTGCTGTACTTCATGGTCAGCGCGACCCAGGAGCAAATCGAGACCACGCGCGGCGAGCGAGCCGGTGTGCGCTACGCGCGGCCCCTGCTGGACCTCCTGCCGGTTGCGCAGGTGCGGCGCAAGCTCTACAGCACCCACGCCCCGAAGGCCGCCGAGCACCAGGCTAAGCTCATAGCGGCTTTCGACGCCGTGGCGGCGCAACAGGCGGTGCTGGGCAACGCGCTGGGCCTGGACAAGCCCTATGCGGCACTGCACGAGGCGCACGAGGCGCTGCTGAAGACGCCCGCCGCGGAAAGTGACGACGCCACCTTCCTGGCACACAGCGACTACATCGTCGCAGCGATGCGACTATTACGGGCCGTGGCCGATGGTTCCCAGTTGACGCTGGACCCTGAAGCCGACACCTTCCACCTGCAGAACATCGCTCTGTTGCGCGGCCCGCGTATGGCCGAAAACCTGGCCCGGCTGCGCGGCATGGGCAGCATCGTTCTGAGCAGCAAGGAGAGCAAGGAACTGGGCAGCCGCCGCCGCGATCTGATGGTGAAGTGGCTGGCGGTGGCCAGCTACATCGAGGAGGACGTTGCGGCCTCGTTCAAGGCCTTGCTCGAGGCCACGCCCGAAGTCGACAAGCTGGTCGATCTGAAAGGTGCAGAAGCGGCAGGGCTGGCTTTCGACAAGGGCGTCCGGCAGCAGATCCTGGGCACGCAGATCGAAGGCGATCTGAGCGGCTATCTCGCCCTGGGCAACGCCGCAGTGGACAAGGTCAACGAGGTGAACGCGAGGCTCCTGGGCCGGCTGGACGAGCAGTTGCAGGCCCGCATCGAGCGCCTGCAGCACGCGATGTGGCTGAAGCTGGCCTTCGCGGCGATCTTCATCGCGCTGGCCGGCTATCTGATGCTGGCCTTCTACCGGGTGATGATGGGAGGACTGCGCGAGGTCAGCGGCCATCTGGAAGAAATCACGCGCGGCAATCTCACCACCAGCCCCGTGCCGTGGGGTCAGGATGAAGCCGCGCACTTGATGGTCACGATGGGGAATATGCAGAACAGCCTGCGCCGCATCGTGGGCATCGTGCTGCAGGGCTCCAGCCAGGTGCAGGTGGCCAGCGAGGAAATTGCGTCGGCGTCGAACGACCTGTCGGCCCGTACCGAGCAGACAGCAGCCAGTTTGGAGCAGACGGCGGCCAGCATGGAGCAGATCGCGTCGACCGTGAAGCAAACCGCCGACACCGTGGACGGCGCCATGGCCATCGTGCGCGACAACGCTGCTGCCGCCACGCGCGGCGGCGAAGTCATGGGTCAGGTCGTCAGCACGATGCAGCGCATCCAGATGTCGTCGAACAAGATCGGCGAGATCATCGGGGTCATCGACGGCATCGCCTTCCAGACCAACATCCTGGCGCTGAACGCTGCCGTTGAAGCGGCGCGTGCTGGTGTGCAGGGCCGTGGCTTTGCCGTGGTGGCGGCCGAGGTGCGCGCGCTGGCGGGCCGTTCGTCGGCAGCAGCCAAGGAAATTAAAACCCTCATCGGCGCCAGCATCGAACAGGTCGAGCAAGGCAATCGCATTGCCGCTGACGCTGGCGCCACCATCCGGGAGATCGTGGCCAATGCCGACAAGATCAACGGGCTGATGAATCAGATTTCCACCGCCACCCGCGAGCAGAGCGCGGGTGTGGGCCAGGTGGGTACCGCGGTGCACGAGCTCGACCGTTCGACACAGCAAAACGCGGCGCTGGTGGAACAGACCTCGGCGGCCTCGGGTGCGTTGTCTGAACAGGCCAGCCGGCTGGCGCAGGAAGTCAGTTTTTTCAAACTGCGGTAGGCCGATAGGTCGGGTCGGGTCGGGCCGGGCCGGGCGGGGCCGGCTTCTTCGACGCTCACTGAACCGTTCAAGCTTTCGTGGGTGTTGCATGAAATGGAGCCATCGGGCTGGACCAGTGCGACTCAGATCCCTTCAAGCCGCCTGCAGGGCGCGCAAGCCCCAGCGCACTGGTGAACAAGGTTTCGATCTCAACGCTCGCGAAAACCCCCTCCAGGACCGCCCGGTGGACATGTCCACATGTCCACATGTCCACATGTCCACCGGACTCGACGACGACCAATGACTCTGACTGTCGCGTCCCCCAGCCAACGATGCCGGGCTCTGCAACTTCGATCTCGCACATGTCTACAGATCTTGTCGGTATCGGTTTTCGAGAAAACCCGGCCTTCATGCGGAAGAAAACAGGACCTTCGTCGCGCGATGCCCAAGGGTAAAGTCTTCACCGCGTTGTTGTGGATCATCTTCATCGGCGCTTCGATGGGCAGTTGAACGAGCGCCGAATGTTTGCATCGCGAGCGCGCAACGCTCAACATGGTTCTGAATGGCCTTGCTGGCGCAACTTCCGGCGAAGAGGCCTACTCTCTGCCACCAGCAATCGCGAAAGCTGAGCAGATCGATGGTGTCGATCTCGACTCACCCAAGTGCACGTGCTGTCGCCCTGGATCTATCCCGACCAGTGTTCATTGATGACCGATCGAAGGAATTTCACATGCATGACATTATTGACACCGCCGTAGCGGCAGGTACTTTCAAGACTTTGGCGGCTGCGGTCACCGCTGCTGGCTTGGTGGACACGCTCAAGGGCGCAGGCCCGTTCACGGTGTTCGCACCCAGCGACGAAGCCTTTGCCAAGTTGCCGGCTGGCACGGTAGAGGGTTTGTTGAAGGACATCCCCAAGCTGACAGCCATCCTCAAGTACCACGTGGTGGCGGGCAAGGTCATGGCCGCTGACGTGATGACGATGGACGGCAAGACTGCAGCCACTGTCAATGGCGCAGTGCTGAAGATCAGCACCAAGGGCGGCGTGAAGTTGAACGGCGAAGTCAACGTCGTTAAGACCGACATCGCTTGCACGAACGGCGTCATCCACGTCATCGATTCGGTGCTGCTGCCCTCGGCCTGATCTCCAAGCCAAGACCCGGGCGCCTGTGAGGCGCCTGCGATTTTCAAAGCCCGCCAGCCAAAGCTCGCGGGCTTTTTCTTTTTGATGTACAGGCCTTTGGTTTGCGAGTGCATCGAATCGAACACGCACCGGTCAACTGCTCTTCCTAGGTTGAAGCTAGAGCAACGCTGAACAAGCCTTCTGCTGACCCTTGCGTGTCTGGTGCATCTCCGGGTCGCGTTGCTGCATGACGGAAACAATGTACGCCCCATGCCAGCAGAGGACTTGTTCAACGCTGCCCTAACGAATCTGCGCTGCTATTAAAGCCAGATGCAAACGCAGTCGGCCGCCATGTTCTGCGGTGTGCATCGTGCGATAGAAAAGGAAAAAAGGCGTTTCAAGCTTTTATCCGCCAAGCTCCACGACCGGCTCTCGACACGGCTTTGCGGATCAACTTTCAGGAACATAGGCTGGGTCGGTGAAGAGGTTATGTATAGCCTAACCACTCACACAACATCTTCGCCGCATAGCATCCGCACTCCCTTCAACGATTGGTGCATTCATGGACGTACTTTCGCCGGGGCAGTTCAGCCTCGTTTACAACGCTTTTTCCTTCACGATCGCCGTGATGGGTGCAGCGACCGTTTTCTCCTTCTTGTCGCGCTCCCAAGTGGCGCCGCCTTACCGAACGGCGCTGACCGTCACGGGCCTGGTAACGATGATTGCGCTGTATCACTACATTCGCATCTTTGCCAGTTGGGAGGGTGCCTACACGCTCGTCGACGGCACGATGAAGCAGACCGCCGTCAAGTTCAACGACGCCTACCGCTATGTGGACTGGCTGTTGACCGTGCCCTTGCTGCTGATCGAATTGATTCTTGTGATGCGGCTGTCACCCGCAGAAACGCGCTCGAAGGCGACCAAGCTGGGGCTGCTTGCGGCCCTGATGGTGGTGCTTGGCTACCCTGGCGAGATTGCGGCCGACCCGGGCACCCGTTGGCTGTGGTGGTCACTGGCGATGATTCCTTTCGCCCTCATCGTTTACGACCTTTTTGTAGGCCTGAAAGCTTCGATCGCGTCGCAGCCCGCTTCGGCCCGAGGGCTGGTCAGCGCAGCGCGCTGGCTGACCGTGGTGTCGTGGTTGTTCTACCCGATCGTGTTCGTGTTTCCGATGCTCGGCTTCACAGGCGGCGCGGCCACCACGGCGGTGCAGGTTGGCTACACGGTGGCAGACGTGATTGCCAAGGCTGTGTTTGGCGTCTTGATCTTCATGATCGCCGCGCGCAAATCCGAAGCTGAAAGGTTTACGCAATAAGGGTTTCGCTGACGTCGGCGCAAGTCTTTGCCGACGTCACCCGCGAACAACCACTGAGGCACGAACAGCATGAGCGCTCAATACGCACCAGCCCGCATCCCCGGCTTCGACCGCAGCCCGCGCCGCCCAGCGTCGACCACCACATGGACTGCAGCGGCGCCCCACGCGGTTGTGGTCGGCGCCGGCTTTGGCGGCATCGCGGCAGCCTTGCGCTTGCGCGCGAAGGGCTACCGGGTGACGGTGATCGATCGTTGTCGGCAACTTGGAGGCCGCGCACAAGTCTTCGAACGCGACGGCTTCCGCCACGACGCGGGGCCGACCGTGATCACGGCGCCCTTTTTATTTGACGAGCTGTTCGCTCTGTTCGGCGAACGCTTTTCTGACCATGTCGAGTTGGTGCCCTTGAAACCCTGGTACCGCTTTTGTTTCGCCGATGGCGACCATTTCGACTACGGTGGCACGCTGGACGACACCTTGGCCGAGATCGCGCGCATCTCGGCCGACGACAAAGATGGCTACCTGCGCTTGCTCGAACATTCGCGGCGGCTATTCGAAGTCGGATTCACGCAACTGTCTGACCAACCGTTCAACCGGCTGGGAAGCATGTTGCGCGCCATTCCCAGCTTGATCCGGCTGCGTTGCGACCGCACCGTTTGGGGCCTGGTGAAAACTTTCCTCAAAAACGACAAGCTGCGTCAGGCATTTTCGATTCAACCCTTGTTGGTGGGCGGCAATCCCTTCGACACGACCAGCGTCTACGGGTTGATCCACTACCTGGAGCGCGCTTACGGGGTGCACTTCGCCATGGGCGGCACGGGTGCGATCACCCACGCGCTCGGCGCGCTGATGGAACGCCACGGCGTGGCCGTGCAACTGGGCCGCACCGTAGAACGCATCCGCGTGAAAGACGGTGTAGCGACCGCCGTCGAACTGGCTGACGGAGGCGTTTTGGCGGCCGACCTGGTGGTCTGCAATGCTGACGCCGCGCACCTGTACACCTCGATGATTCCGAAGGCCCAACAGTCCTGGGCGTCGCGGCTCAAGCTTTCTGCAGCCAGCTACTCGATGGGCTTGTTCGTCCTTTACTTCGGTACGCGCAAGACCTACCCCGGTGTGGCGCACCACACCATTTGGCTCGGCGAGCGCTACCGCCAACTGCTCGACGAAATCTTCAACCAGCAGGTGTTGAGCGAAGACTTCTCGCTGTACCTGCACCGGCCAACAGCCACCGACGCCAGCTTCGCGCCAGCCAGTTGCGAGAGCTTTTATGTGCTCTGCCCGGTGCCCAACCTGCAGGCTGACATCGACTGGGCCGTGGAAGGGCCGAGGCTTCGCGACCGCATCGTGGCTGCGCTCGACCGCACGATCCTGCCGGGCCTGACCGAAACCATCACCGCCGAATTCAGCATGACACCGCGTGACTTCAAGCACGACTACCTCAGTGTCCACGGTGCAGGGTTCTCCGTGGCGCCACTGTTCAGGCAATCGGCGTGGTTCCGCTTTCACAACCGTGCCGAGGGCATCAGGAACTTGTACCTGGTCGGCGCGGGCACCCACCCTGGTGCGGGCCTGCCGGGCGTGCTGTGTTCGGCGAAGGTGGTCGACGCAATGGTCCCGGCGGCACAGATGGTGGTGCGGCAAGAGACCCAGATCGCATGAGCCTGAACCGGATGGCTGTGCCGCCGCGCGCCGTACACGCTGCCGCAGACGGGATGCTGTCGCGCCGTGGCCATAGTTTCCATTCGCCCTCAATCCTGGCATTGCGATGCAGTTGACGAACATCTGCCGCGTTGTGCGTGATGACGCTCTGAGGGGATGGCGCTACCGTGCCATTGGCGCTGTGCTGCGCAGGCGCGGGCTCGACTGGGCACTGTTGCGGCAGCCGGCCGTGGCAGGGGCTACCGAGGCTGGCCGTGATGACTGATCTCGACCTCGTGGTGTTGGGCGGTGGCTGTGCAGGCTTGAGCCTGGCACTGCGCCTGGCTGAACAACCCGGGCAGTGTCGGCGTGTGGCTGTGCTTGAGTCGCGCTCGCACTACACCAACGACCGCAGTTGGTGCTTCTGGCGCTTGGGCCCGCACCGCTACGACGATCTGGTCAAGCGCAGCTGGTCGCGGGTGGCTGTGCGTTCGACATCACACACTGTGCAGCTTGCGTGTGCCCAGACGCCTTACCAGATGCTGGAAGCCAGCACCTTCTACGACCATGCGCGCAGCGCCATCGCTGGCAGCCCGTGCGTGAAATTGCAGATGGGCGTGTCGGTAGCGGCACCGCCCAGGCCGGTGCCTGGCGGCTGGTGCGTCGAGACCTCTGCCGGCACCCTGACGGCGGCGCAAGTGATCGATACCCGCCCACCTGGCATACCGCGCTACGGTGACTCGGCGCTGTGGCAATCGTTTGTGGGCCAGGAGGTGATCTGCGATCGGCCGGTCTTCGATCCCACGCGGGTCGAGCTGATGGACTTTGTGCCAAATGCGCAGGGTGTTGTTGCCTTCACCTACGTGCTGCCGTTGGCGGCTGACCATGCTTTGATCGAAACGACACTGTTCGATCCGCAGCCCTATGCGGCCGACCACCTCGCCGGTCACCAGCAGCGCGCCGTGCAACGCTTGTGCGGCGATGCCCAGATCCGCATGCTGCGCACTGAAGCAGGCATCCTGCCGATGGGGATGGCGCGGGCAACAGCGTCACGGGGCCGCGGCCACGCACACGCGGGGTTGATGAGCGGCGCCGCCCGCCCTGCCACGGGTTACGCATTCCAGCGCATTCAAGGCTGGGCCGACAGCTGTGGAGCAGCACTGCGTCGCGGCGAGGCGGTGTTTGGGCATGCACCCGATCCACTGCTGACACGGCTGATGGACCGACTGTTCCTGGACGTGCTGCGCAGCCACCCCGAACGCGGCCCCGAGTTGTTCACGCGCTTGTTCGGGCGTGTCGCCACATCCCGCGTCGTGCGCTTCTTGAGCGATCGGGCCACGCTGATGGACCGTGTCGCGGTTGCCGCCAGCTTGCCCACCGGCCTGTTCTTGCGCCAGCTGATGTTGCCTGCCGTGTTGCGGGCTGCGCCTGCGCCTACGCAACCGCTGTGACACGGGCCTCGCGACTGCAGGGCCGCATTTTTTGCTGCCTCGCGTTGGTCCTGGTCATCGCCAGTCTGGTCGGAGCCCGGCTGCAGCCTCGTCATGAATTGTTTGCGGTCGGCACGTTGGTTTTGCTGCTGGGCATGCCCCATGGTGCATTCGACGTGCTGATCGCGCGCCGGCTGTTGCGTGTTGCAGGCTTTACAGCATGGGCACTGTTCTCGATGGGTTACCTCGGTTTGTCGGCGGCCGTGGTGGCTGTCTGGTTCGTGGCACCGACGCTCTTCTTGAGCACGTTTTTGATCGGCTCTGCGCTGCACTTTGCCGGTGATCCTGCGACCGGCGTCAACGGCATTTCGCGCGGTCTGTATGGCGGTGCGGTGATCGTCTTGCCGGCCCTGTGGCACGGCGAGGAATTGCAGCGGCTGCTCGGCCTGGTGGCGGGCCCCGACAGCGCCGCTGTCGTGGCACCTGTCCTGGCCCAACTTGCAGCGCCGTGGCTGGCTGCCATGGTGGTGGCCTGTGCGGTTCAGTTCAGGACGTCACGGCTGGCCGCCTGCGAGACGGCCGGCTCGGCTGCATTGGCGGTAGCGGCGCCTGTGCTGGTCGCGTTTTGCGCCTATTTCTGCGTCATGCACAGCCCGCGCCACATCCTGCGGACGTTTGCGAACTTGCAAGCCGCTGAAGCTGGCCAGGCGTTGGCACTGGCTGCGTGGCCGACACTCGCCGTGCTTGTCGTGGCAGCTTTGTTTGCCTGGCTGGCGAGCGGCATTGCGCTGGAGGCCCGGGTCATGCAAGGGGTCTTCGTTGGCTTGGCTGCATTGACCTTGCCGCACATGTTGTTGCTTGAACTGGAACGTCGAGCGGGACCAACGGTGGACCGCTGACAACCGACACTGCCAGCAACAGCAACAGCAACAGCAACAGCAACAGCAACAGCAACAGCAACAGCAACAGCAACAGCAACAGCAACAGCAACAGCAACAGCAACAG
>JAYSYH010000102.1:0-2001 GCA_043716645.1 Betaproteobacteria bacterium
GACTTGGCGCTTCAGCGATTCGGCTTCAGCCGTTTCGGTGGCCTGCGCCGCCTTCACCTCGGCCTGCATGCGGCCCTTGTAGGTGTACTTCAGCAGCGCCGACGCCAGCACCCACAGCATGGTGAACTGCATCATGAAGCTGCCGATGCCCACGCGCCGGGTGCGCTTGGTCAGGCGCACGGTGGCCTGCTCCTGGGCCAGCTCGTCGATCGTCGCCTGGGCGTCGCGACGGACTTCTTCCGCGTCGCGCAAGGCTTGCGCGGCGTCTCGTCTGGCTTGTTCGGCGCCTGCACGCGCCTCGCGCACGCCGTCCTCGATCTGCCGTTTGGCTTCGGCGATGGCTTCGCGTACAGCCTCGGTGGCCACGCCGGGCGGCAGCCTGATGTGCACACCTTCGCCACCGGCCGAGGCCGCCAGCGACGCTGAAGACGCAGCCGTCGCGGGCTTGGGTGTGATGTGGATGCCGTCGCGGCCGATGCTGATGTCCACGCCTTCGCCCTTGCCAGGGCTTTCAATGCGCACCGATTCGCTGGGCGCCTTGGGCTCGGCAGGTGGGCGGGGCACCCGCGGCAGCACCGGCATCCGCGGCTTGACCGGCGTTTCGACCTGTTCAGTGACGAGCCACGTGAACGGCCGTGAGTCGTGCACCATGCCCACCACCACCACCAGCCCCAGCGCCAGCACGATGAAACGGCGCCAGCTGATGCCGACCAGCCAATTGGCGTAGGCATGGAAGCCGCGCACCGACGCAGCGCAAAGGCGCTGCCAGCGGGCTTGCCATTGCGCACCGCTGCTGGCACTGCGGTTGGCGTTGCTGGGCGGGGAAGAATTCGGCGCGGTCATGGTGCAGGTGAAACTTCGATGCGGAGCAGATGCTTTGCACTGTAGCCATGCACCGGCGTGCCGCGAGCGCGTTTCGATGCAGCGCCGCCTGCGGCTGACAGGCTGCGCACTCGCCCGACAGGGCGGATGCTCAGTGCGTCAAGCTGATGGCCACTGCCAGCAACAGGGTGGCCAGGGCCGTGCAGCCCACCAGGCACAGCAGCAGCCAGTCGGCGCGGTTGGCCTGGGTCAGCTGGTCGAGCAGGTCTTGCTCATCCAGGGCCGAGGCGGGCAGGGCGAAGTTCAGGGTCGTGCTGTTCATGGTGATCCTCCGTGGGCTGTGGCCGCGCTCAGGGGTGAAGCGGCATGGAGGTCATTTCAGCCGGCAGGGCTTTGCATTGCGACGCGCCGCCGACGCCAGAAAGAGACGACGGGTAGACGATAGGCAGACGATGGGCAAACGATGCACCCGCCGTCCTGTCGATCCGTTGCCCAGAAAAAAGCCCCGCCCGGAGCAGTATGGGGCGGCGTGTGGGCTGGGTCGGCAGCCGCAATGGCCGCTTAAATGTAGGCGCCTGCTAGCGAATATTTCCAACGGGGCTGATGGTTCCAGAACCCAAGCCACCCAGGTTGTCGTTGCCCGGATGGGGTAGCTTGGGCTGGAAGCGGGCGTTGAACAGCGGGAACACCGGGGCCAGCGCCGGCAGAAAACCGACCAACGGCACATCCTTGTGGTACTCGATGATGAAGGCCACCCAGCGGGGCCGAGTGACGGGCCGGGTGATGGGCGGTGCGCCCCCGGCATCCTTCAGAAAATCGATCACGTGGCGCTGCGCAGGTGGCTGCGCTG
Source organism: Betaproteobacteria bacterium (assembly GCA_043716645.1). GTDB lineage: Bacteria > Pseudomonadota > Gammaproteobacteria > Burkholderiales > Burkholderiaceae_C > Rubrivivax. Next base: position 1,673 of record JAYSYH010000102.1, read on the forward strand.
GGTCGACCGTACCGCTCAGGTAGTAGGGCGAACGCCAGTCCCAGATGCCACGCAGGTCGGGGTCAGGGAAAAAGATGTTCAGGCCCTGGGTGGTGTCGCGGAAGTCCCAGATTTGGCTTTCGTCCATCCACGGGCGGTCCCAGTCGCCGTACTGCCAGGTGCCGGCCAACGTGGCCTGCAGCGCGGCTGCTGCTGCCGGCACCAGCGCACCCGCGCCCTGCGCGCCTGCGAAGGCGGCTTGCAAACGCACGGCGAAGCTGCCCAGGTCGATGAACTGGTCGGGCACCTGCAGCCGGTTGTCGGCGTCGGTGTCGAAATGCTGGGCCTGG
>JAYSYH010000103.1:0-18945 GCA_043716645.1 Betaproteobacteria bacterium
AGCGATGAAGGCAGCGATGAAGGCAGCGATGAAGGGATGTTCGGGGGTTCTGTCTGGACCGGCGTGTGCCCGTTCAATAGTGAACAGTGGCACGCGTGGGATCCATCGCCGTGGTGACGTCTTTCATTAACTTCGTCGATCGCGATTTTTGAGGTGCTTTGTGTGGGGCTGGGCGTCAAGCTGTTGCTCGGGCCGCTGGCGATCTTGCTGATCCACGCCGGCCGCTTGGCGGCCTGGCGCCACGGCTAGAATACGTACGCTTTCGTATCTACTTCCAGCACGGGACCCCGCATGTCCGCCACCGCCAAGGTCTTCACCACCGGCAACAGCCAGGCCGTTCGCCTGCCCAAGGCATTCCGGGTGGACGCACGCGAGATGTGGATCAGCCGCAACGAGCACACCGGCGAGATCACGCTCAAGCCCAAGCCCGACGCCGATGCCCTGCAGGTTTTCCTGCACGAGTTGCAGAGCCTGCCGACCACTGACGAATTCGTACCGCCCCGCAACGATGCGCCGCAACCCGACCCGCTGGCGGACTGGTCGCGATGAGCTTGCAGTACCTGCTGGACACCAACATCGCCAGCTACTACCTGCGGCGCAGTTCTGCCGGGCTGGAAGCGCGCGTGAACCAGGGCCTGCTGCAGCAGACCGTGGCCATCTCGGTGCTGACCCGCGCCGAGCTGCGCTTCGGCCAGGCCGGCATGGCCGCTGGCGACCGGCGTCGCAACCTGATCGACCACTTCCTGCTGCAGCTGCCCACCCTGCCGTGGACGCATCAAGCGGCCGACCGTTATGGCTTGCTGAAGGACGCACACCGGCGCAGCGGCACGCCTGTCGGCGAGCCCGACACCCAGATCGCCGCCCACGCGCTGGCCGAGGGGCTGCTGCTGGTGACCCACAACACCCGCCACTTCGTCCAGGTGCCCGGCCTGCAGATCGAGGACTGGCTGGCCGAACCGGCGGCGCCGGCCAAGACGAGGCGCAAGCGTTCATGAACCCCGAGAAAGCCCAGATCGAGGCCGCCATCGCCGCGCTGGAATCCCAACGCGCCACGCTGGGTGACGCGGTGCTAGAGCTGGCCACCGCCCCGCTGCGCGCCCGCCTGGCCGCCTTGCTGCGCCCCGCCGGGCTGAAGCACCGCCTGGTGACGGTGCTGTTTGCCGACGTGGTGGGCTCCACCGCCCTGGCCAACGGCAGGGACGCCGAGGACACGCTGGGCCTGCTGAGCGCGGCGCTGCGGCGCATGGCCGCCCTCATCGAAGCCCAACAGGGCCGCGTGCTGCGCTTCACCGGCGACGGCGTCAAGGCCGCCTTCGGCATGGACGAAACGCGTGAGGACGATGCCGAGCGCGCCGTGCGCGCCGGCCTGGCCATCCTGCAGGCTGGGCGCGAACAGGCCGAGGCTGCAGCACGGCTGCATGGCATCACCGACTTTGCTGTGCGCGTGGGCGTGCACAGCGGCGACGTGGCGCTGGGCGAGGGCGTGGAAGACGACAACACCGCCATGGGCGCGGCCGTGAATATCGCCGCGCGCATGGAGCAGCACGCGCCGCCTGGCGGCCTGCGCATCAGCCACGACACCTGGAGCCAGGTGCGCGGGCTGTTCGAGCTGGAAGCGCAGCCGCCATTGCTGGTGAAGGGCATCGAAGCGCCGATGCAGACCTACCTGGTGCGCGCGGCGCTGGAGCGAAGCGCGGCCAGCGTCGAGCGCGGCCTGCAAGGGCTGGCCACGCCCATGGTGGGCCGCGACGCCGAGCTGCAGCGCCTGCTGCAAACCGTGGCGCAGGCCCGCCAGACGCGGCAACTGCGGGCGCTGACGCTGATCGGCGACGCCGGCCTGGGCAAGAGCCGTCTGCTGCGCGAGCTGATGGCAAGGCTGCAAGACTGCCGAGTGAGTGCCCTGCGCTCGCAACCCGACAGCCAATTGCGCCCCTGGGGCCTGCTGCGCAGTCTGCTGGCTCTGCAGGTGCGGCGTGGCCGACACCGACAGCGCCGACGTGGCCAAGCGCAAGGTCGTGGAGGGTTTGAGCCCGTGGTTCGAAGAGCGGGGTGAAAGGCAAGCCCAGCTGATCGGCCAGCTCTCGGGCCTGGACTTTGCCGACAGCCCCACCGTCAAGGGCCTGGACCCGCGCAGCCTGCGCGACCAGGCGCTGACGGCCTTGCGCGCCTACCTGCAAGCCTTGGCGGCCCAGGGCGGCAGCCTGCTGGTGTTGATCGTCGAAGACCTGCACTGGGCCAACGACAGTTCGCTGGACCTGCTGCAGCACCTGCTGGCGCACGCGGCCGAACTGCCGCTGGCGCTGGTGATGACGACCCGCCCGACGCTGCAGGTGCGCCGACCCGACTGGGTCAAACCCGACATGGCCGACGCCGCCGACACCGCCGTCGCGCTCACGACGTTGAGTCCACTGCCCACTGCCCGCAGCTCAAAGCAACGAACTCGTGCAGGCCTTGCTGCAACGCCTGGGCGATGTGCCGCCGAAGCTGAGCGAACTGATCGTCGGCCGCGCCGAAGGCAACCCGTACTACATGGAAGAGCTGGTGCGCCGGCTCATCGACGACGGTGTCATCGACGCCACCGGCGCGCAGTGGACGGTGGAGCTGCAGCGCCTGGACACGCTGCGCCTGCCCACGACGCTGGTCGGCCTGTTGCAGGCCCGGCTGGATGCACTTCCAGCCAACGAGCGCCAGGCCGCCCGCCAGGCCAGCGTCATCGGCCACGTCTTCTAGGACGACGCCTTGCAGGCCCTGGACGCGCAAGCGCCGCAGGCCCTGCCGGCACTGCACCGCGCGGCCTTCGTGAAGGCCCGCGACACCAGCGACTTTGAAGGCACGCCCGAGCGCCAGTTCGACCACCACCTGCTGCACCAGGTGACCTACGACACGCTGCTCAAGGCCGAACGCAAGCTGGGCCACGGCGCGGCGGCGCGCTGGCTGGCCGAGCGCACGAAAGGCCGCGGTGCCGAGTTCTTGGCCATGACCGGCGAGCACGCCGAGCGCGCGGGTGAAACCGCGCTGGCCATCGACTGCTTCGAGCAGGCGGGTAAGGGCGCGCAGGCCCGCTATGCCAATGCCATCGCCCAGTCGTACCGTCGCCGTGCGCTGGCCTTGCTGGGTGAGGCCGATGCTGGGCGATCGATCGACCTGTTGAGCCAGATGGTAGACACCGCCGACATCATGGGCGACTGGGCAACCCAGGACGCGATGCATGCGGAGATGGAGGCCCTGCTCGAGCGCCACCCCGACGACGCACGCCGGGCGAGACTGTTATTCATCAGTGCGCTGTTGGCCGACCGCCGTGGCGACGGCACCGCATCGGAACCCTTGGCCCGGCAGAGCTTTGAGCTGGCGGAACGCTCCGGTACTGCGCGATGGGCCGCCATGGCGCAGGGGCAGTTGGCGTGGCTGCACCTGGCCAGACAAGACTATGCGAGCGCCAGCCTGCACATTGAGGCCAGCCTGTTTTGGGCCAACAGGATAGCGGGCGACAACCTGCGGGCCGAGACCGAGGCGCAGTTGCTGACCTTGTCGGGAAAGGTCGCGATATTGCTGTCCCGCCTGGACGAGGCGCGCCGCACGCTGATGGCGGTGCTGTCGCGCGGCGAAGCGCTGGGCGAGCCTCGCTTGCAACTGGGGGCGATGAGCAGCCTCGCGGACATTGCCAGCAACTTGGGGCAGTGGAACGACACGGCCGTCTGGGCCGTACGCATGCTCGCACTGGCCGACTCCATTGGGTTGCGGAGAGACGTCGCTGGTGCCCAGCGGCTCCTGGCTGAAGCCGCTGCAGCGCTGGGTGACACGGCGGTGGCGATAGGCTGGTACGAGCAGAGCCTGGTCATCTATCGCGCCACCGCTGGCCGGCACCAGGAGGCGGCCACCCTTCGCAGGCTGACCGCCCTGCATCTGCAACAGGGCGATGCACAGCTCGCACTGAAATGCTGTGCCCAGGCGCAGACTTTGCACCAGGCGCTGGATGAACCACTCGAGGCCTGCAACGCCGCGGCTTACGCCGCGCTGTGCGAGATTCGGTTGCGTCAGCGCGAGGCTGCGCTGCCAAGCTTGAACCAGACGCTTGCTCGATTGAACAGTGAATTGGCCGACTGCCCTCCAGCCGAGTTGATCCCTGTGCGCTGGACCTGCCACCAGGTGCTGCAAGCCCTGGGCGACGAGCGCGCCATGCCGCTGCTGGAACAACTGCACGCCGACGTGCTGGCGACCGCTGCTGAAAGAACCGACGCTGCCGACCGCGACCGCCTGATCCAGGCCATTCCGACCTTCCGCGACATCGTGGCTGCGTATGAGCGGCGAGGCGCCGCGCCCTGAGATCTGCGCGCTTTGGCTGCCCGGCTTACCACCCGCCTTACTCACTCTGAGGTAGATCATGGAGACCGTCACCCTGTCCAGCAAAGGCCAGCTGGTCATTCCCAAGGCCGATCGGCAAAGCGCACACCTGGCACCGGGTGACGTGTTGTCGGTGCGCTATGTGGACGGCGAAATCCGTCTCAGGCCGGTGACGGTGGTGGCGCCCACGTCCTTGGCCGACGTGGCGGGTTGCCTGGCCAAGCCGGGGCGCAGGGCCTTGGGCCAGGCGCAAACCCAGGCCGCCATCAAGGCGCGGCTCAAAGCCCAGTTCAAGGCGGCGGATGCAGCCGAATGATTGCGCTCGACACCAACCTGCTGGCGCGGCTGCTGTTGCGTGACGACAAGAGGCAGCACGCTCGCGTGGTGCAGTTGTTCGCCGGCCAGCAGGACTTCACTGCGCCGGTGAGCGTGATGCTCGAACTGGTCTGGGTGCTTGAAGTCAACGACTGCAGCACCCTGGACATCGTGCGTGGTCTGAATCTTCTGCTGGGCTTGCCCAACTTCAAACCGCAGCAGGCTGACGCGCTTCGACAGGCCCTGCTGGGCTATGGCCAGGGGCTGGACTTTGCTGATGCCCTGCACCTGCACCTGCACCTGGCCCTGAGTCACGGCAACCAGGAAATGGCGACGTTCGACAAGGTCTTTGCCCGCAAGGCTGGCAAGCTGGGTTGGGCACCGCCGGTCGTGGTGGTTTAGCGCGGCCTGCAGGGCGGCCCGCCCCACCTCGAAAGCATGTGCATTCGTATCGATCCAGCGGGCCCCAGGTATCTCCACCAGCCTGAACGCGCACCCCACCGGGGCGCCGTTCACTATTGAACCGGTTTGCGCCGAGCGGGCTTTGCGCCGCGAACATGGCTTTACCGCTGCAGACGGCCCACCCGGCCGCAGCGGGTTCACCAATGTTCAACGTGTCGCATCAGGAGGTTTCGCCATGTCTACCGCCGCGCTCAAACGCATTCCCGTCGTCTTGCTGGTGCTGGGCCTTCACGGACCGGGGGCTTTTGCACAGCCGGCGCAATCGGCGCAATCGGCGCCCAGCGTGGCCGAGCGGCTGCACGCCAACGCGCTGGCATCCTTCCGCCAGGCGCGCTTCCCCGAGGCCTATGGCCGGCTCATCGCGTTGGCCGATGCCGGACATGCGCCGGCCGCTGAGCTGGCGCTGTGGATGTACCTGCACGGCCCAATGGTGTTCGGCAAGGAGTGGGACAGCTCCCAGGAACAGTTGAAGGCCTGGGCCACGCTGGCCGGCCAGCCGGTGCCGACCATGGTGGCGCGCAGCTACCCCAGAATCCTGTCACCCGTGGCGAGCCTGACCCGCTGAAGGCGCCGCGGGCTGGTCCCCGCAGAGGCGGGTCTGGCCCTGTGTGTGTGTGTGGCGACAGGCGAGCCTGTTGAGCCAAGGTTGAAGGGTCCGGCGAAGGACGAGCCTTCGGTCCACGCTGCCGACACGGGTGCTGTGCGTTGGGATTGCCGGCAGGTGTTCGATGCCACGGGCGATGCAAAGAGGCAGTGTCAAGCCGTGGATTGCGTGGGACCGTTGGTTTTGTGGCAGCCCTACGATCACCGGTCGCCCACGATCCGCCGCCAGCCCCGTCTCGATGCCCACCTTACCCACTCACGCAGCGCCGCTGAGTCCGACCCGACCGTGGCGCGAGCTGTGGGCCGGCATGGCGGGCATGTTCATCAGCCTGGCCCCGGTGCTGACGATTGGACTGCTGGCTTTCGCCGCGCTGGGCCCGCAGGCGGCGGCGTTGGGCATTCCGGCGTCGCTGGTGTCCAGTGTGGTGGGTGGCGCGGTCTTCGCATGGCTGTCGCGCGCGCCGATGCCGGCGGGCGGGCCTTCTGCGGGGCCGGTGCTGGTGCTGGGCACCGTGGTGGCGCGCGTCTCGGTAGACCCGGCGTTCACGGTCGGCAACCCCGCTGCCGTGGCGCTGCTGCTGGCCTTGGTGGCTGCTGCGGTCATGAGCATGGGTGCGTGCCAGATCGCGCTGGGTCTTTCAGGGCTGGTGCGCTTTGCCAAGTTCGTGCCGCAGCCGGTGCTGGCCGGCTTCATGAACGGTGTGGCGCTTCTCGCCCTGTTGGCACTGCTGCCCTTGATGTTCGGCTGGCCGGTGGGTGCCTTGCAGCACCTGGGCTGGGCGGCCATGCCGGCGGTGCAGCCTGCCACGGTGGCGGTGGGCCTGTTCACGGTCGCCGTCATCCTGGGCTTGCCACGCTTGAACCGGCGGCTGCCCGCCACCTTGATCGGCCTGCTGGCCGGCAGCGGCGCTTACGCGCTGCTGCATACCGTGGCGCCGCAATGGCCGCTGGGGCCGCTGACCGGCGCGCTGCCGATGGCCTGGCCGCACGTGGACACGTTGGCGCCGTTCTTCAATGGGGTGGACGACCCGCTGCTTCAGCGGCACCTGGCTGCCGCGCTGGCCGCTGGCGCGGTGATGGCGCTGCTGGGCACGCTGGAACTGGTGCTCAACAGCCTGGCGTTGGACCAGGCCTGCCACACGCGCACCGACCCGCGCCGCGAGGTGCTGGCGTTGGGCGTGGCGAACGTGGCGTCCGGTGTGGTCGGCGGCTTGCCGCTGCTGCTGCTGCGCCCGCGCGCGCTGCACATGCTGGACGCGGGTGGCCGGTCGCGCGCGGGGCTGTTCATCTGCTGCGGCCTGTTCGCCCTGGTGGGCGTCGTGGCCGTGCAGCTGCTGGCCCTGCTGCCCCAGGTGGTGGTCGGTGGGGCGATGGTCATCGTCTACCTGATATCGATCGACCGCTGGTCGCTGGGCCTGGCGGCGCAGTGGTGGCGCGGCCGGCGCGAGGCCGACGTACAGCTCGCGCTGCTGGTGGTGGCGCTGGTCTGCGGCGTCACCCTGGTGCTGGGCTTTCCGGCCGCCGTGGCCGCCGGCGCGGTGCTTTCGATGATGCTGTTCATCCGCAGCATGAACCGTTCGCTGGTGCGCAGTCGATACACGGGCGACGCGCTGCCGTCGCGCCGCATCTACGCCGCGGGCGACGAGGCGCGGCTGGGCGCGCTGCGTGCACGCGCCACAGTGCTCGAGCTGGAAGGCGCGCTGTTCTTTGGCAGTGCCGACCGCATCGCCGAGCTGTCGGACGAACTGGACGTCAGCTGCCACGCCCTGGTGCTGGACTTTCGCCGCGTGAGCCTGATCGATGCCTCAGGCGCGGTGGTGCTGCAGCAGCTGAGCCGGCGCCTGGACGAACGCAGGATGCTGCTCTTGCTGGCCGGTGTCAGTGAGGACAACCGCCACGGCCGCGTGCTGGCGCAGTTTGTCGGCCAGCGCTTTGCGGCCGACCACGGCATGCCCGACATCGACCAGGCCATGGAGCGGGCCGAGCTGAGCCTGCTGGCGCTGGCCGGGCACGCGCCGCTGCGCGAGGTGGTGCCCATCGAGCAGGTGAGCCTGATGGACGGGCTGGATGCCGCCCAGCGCGCACGCCTGGTGGCGTGCTTGCAGCCCAGGCAGCTGGCGGCGGGCGAGTGCCTGTTCCGCCAGGGCGACCCGGGCGACCGGCTGTATGTCATCACCGCGGGGTCCATCGACGTGCTGAGTGCCTTGGTACCGGGCAGCGCGGCACTGCGGCAGCGTTACGTGAGCCTGTCGCCCGGCATGATGCTGGGCGAAACCGCCATGCTCGACGGCGGCGGCCGCAGCGGCGAGGCCGTGGCCGTGGGCGATACCGAAGTGCATGCGCTGGACGAACGGACCCTGCTGCGTCTGCGCGAGCAGGACCCGCTGCTGTACGCGCAGGTCTACCGCAATGTGGCGCTGCACCTGTCGCAACGGCTGCGCGCCGCCGCCCGGGCCTGGCGGGCCAGCACCAGCTGAGCCGAGGCCTGGAGTGGCGCTGTCGATGGCCAGCATCGCTGCCGCAGTTGTCGCGTGCCAGCCCACAGGTGCGCTTGAACACGCCGGCCTCGGGCCGCAGTCTGATGAGCTGGCGATGTGGCATCGCGTCAGAGCCGGCCACAGGCCCATTTTGCAAGTCCACTGAGTGTCTGATGGGCATTGCGCGGCGGGCAGTCGACCTGCGCAACCTGGCAAGGCCGCGCATGAGTTCGGGCAACGTCAGTCCGCTTGCAGGACCTGGCCGCTTCGTTCACCCCGTGAATTCAAAGCGCGAAGTCGTAGTCGATCATCAGCGGCGCATGATCCGAGAAGCGGTCTGCCAGATAGATGTGCTCCCGCCGGGCCAGCGCCGCCAGGCCCGGCGTCGCCAAGTGGTAGTCGATGCGCCAGCCCACGTTCTTCGCCCAGGCCTGGCCGCGCACGCTCCACCAGGTGTACTGGTCGGGCTGCTGGTTCAGCGTGCGGAAAACGTCCACCAGTCCACCTTCGCCTGGCGTCAGCAACCGGGTCATCCACTCGCGTTCCTCGGGCAGAAAGCCGCTGTTCTTGCGGTTGCCCTTGAAGTTCTTCAAGTCGATCTCGCGGTGGGCGATGTTGACGTCGCCGACCAAGATGAATTCACGCTGGGCCTTCAGCGCCATCAGGTAGGGGTACATCGCGGCCAGAAAGCGGAATTTGGAAGCCTGGCGCTCCTCGCCGCTGCTGCCGCTGGGGAAGTAGCAGCTGATGATGCTGAGCTTGCGCTGGGGGGTGTCGAAACGGCATTCCACCCAGCGGCCTTCGGGGTCGAATTCGGCGTTGCTCCAGCCGATGACCACGTCGCTGGGTTCCTTGCGGCTGTACAGGCCGACGCCCGAGTAGCCTTTCTTGTCGGCGTAGTGAAAGTGGGCGTGCATGCCCGCCACGGCGTCGAACTGGCCTGACACGTCTGCAGTCTGGGCCTTCAGTTCCTGCACCCCCATACAATCAACTGACGCTTTTTCGGTCCATTCGACGAAGCCTTTGCGGGCCGCCGACCGGATGCCATTCAGATTGAGTGAGACGAGCCGAAAAGCCAAAGGAACCCCCAGTCAGATTGATGAGCAACGCAGACGATTCCACATTGGCATTTGAATTTGTGCAGTTCGCCGTTGCAGCGGGTGTGCTGCGTTTCGGCGAATTCAAGACCAAGGCCGGGCGTTTGTCGCCGTACTTCTTCAACGCGGGGCTGTTCGACAACGGCGAAAAGCTGGGCCGCCTCGCAGAATTCTATGCACGCCGCTTGCTGACACCGGGCCCCGATGCGCTGCCCTTCGACATGCTATTCGGCCCGGCCTACAAAGGCATCACGCTGGCCGCCACGCTGGCCGTCGAACTGGCCCGGCGCGGCCGCAACGTGCCGCTGGCCTTCAACCGCAAGGAAGCGAAAGACCATGGCGAAGGCGGCATGTTGATCGGTGCGCCGGTGCGCGGCCGCGTGCTGATCGTCGACGACGTGATCTCGGCCGGCACTTCGGTGCGCGAGTCGGTGGCGCTGATCACGGCCGCGGGTGGCACCCCCAGCGGCGTGGTCATTGCGCTGGACCGCCAGGAACGCACGGTTGGCCCGGCTGGTGAAGAGGGCGACAGGGCAGGCGGCCCCGCCCCGCAGAGCGCGGTGCAGTTCGTGCGGCAACAGTTGCATCTGCCGGTGGTGGCCATTGCCACGCTGGCCGATCTGCTGCACTACCTGCGCAGCGCCGACGCGTCCGCCCTGGCCGCGCATGCCGCACCGGTGCAGGCCTACCGCGAACGCTACGGGGTCTGAATGCAGACGACAGCGCCAAGGCGCGGGTCGGGCGGCGTGGCGCAGGCGCTTGCGTTCACGTTCACGTTGGGGCTGTGGTTGGCAGCAACCGGTGCATCGGCGCAGCCCAGCCCCACCGCAGCCGGCATCTACAGCTGCGTGGACGACAAAGGCCGCCGTTTGACGGCCGACCGCCCCATCCCCGAGTGCACGAACCGCGAACAGAAGATGCTGAACCGTGACGGCTCGGTGCGCGGCGTGCAGCCGCCCACGTTGACCGCGGAAGAGCACGCTGAGAAAGAGGCCCGTGACCGCGCTGCCAACGAGGCCCGCGCAGCGCAGGCCGACGCCGTGCGGCGCGACCGCAACCTCAGCGCCCGCTACCCCAGCGAAGCCGCGCACAACCGCGGCCGCGAAGCCGCGCTGGACACCGTGCGGCTGGCCATCAAGTCCACCGAACTGCGCTTGCGCGACCTGGCGGCCGAGCGCAAGCCGCTGTTGGCCGAAGCCGAGTTCTATGTCGGCAAGAACCTGCCCGCCAAGTTGCGCGCGGCGATGGACGCCAACGACGCGGCCATGGAAGCGCAGCGTTCGGCGGTGGGCAATCAAACGTCGGAGCTGGACCGCATCAACAAGCTCTACGACGCTGAACTGGCGCGTTTGCGGGCGCTGTGGTCGGGCGCGCCGGCGGGCTCTCTCGGGCCGTTGCCGCCGGTCCACGCCGCGCCGCTGTTGCACGGGGCGCCGGCGGCCTCGACCGCCAGCAAACCGGCGGCCAGGCCGGTTCGCTGATCAGCCCAGTCGGCGCCGCAACAATTCGCCAGCCTGCGCCGGATTGGCCTTGCCCTGGCTGGCCTTCATCACCTGGCCGACCAACGCGTTGAAGGCTTTTTCCTTGCCAGCGCGGAACTCGTCGACCGATTTGACATTGGCTGCCAGCACCGCGTCGACGATGGCTTGCAGTGCGCCGCTGTCGTTCATCTGCTTCAGTCCCTTGGCTTCGACGATGGCGTCCACGTCGGCCAGTGCGTCCGTCCACAACAACTCGAAGACCTGGCGGGCGCCGTTGTTCGACAGCGTGCCGTCCATCACCCGCGTGATCAGCAGCGCCAGCGTGTCTGGCCGCAGCGTGGCCGACGTGATGTCGCGGGCTTCGGCGTTCAGGCGTTTGGAGACGTCGCCCATCAGCCAGTTGGCCGCCAGCTTGGCGCAGGCGGGCCGGGCCGGGCCGCCGTCGGCCGCCAGGCAACCGTCGCGCACGGCTTCGTAGTAGCGCGCGAACGGCCGGCTTTGCGTCATCAGCGCGGCGTCGTCGGCCGACAGGCCGTCGTCGCGCACGAAGCGCGCGGCCATCGCTGCCGGCAGTTCGGGCATGGCTGCACGCACGCGGTCTGTCCATTCGGGCGCGATGACCAGCGGCGGCAGATCGGGGTCGGGGAAGTAGCGGTAGTCGTGCGCGTCTTCCTTGCTGCGCATGGCCCGCGTTTCACCGGTGTCGGGGTTGAACAGCACGGTGGCTTGCTCGATCGGCAGGCCGTCTTCGATGCGGTCGATCTGCCACTGCACTTCGAAGTCGATGGCCGCCAGCATATTGCGAAAGCTGTTCAGGTTCTTGATCTCGCGCCGCGTGCCCAAAGCCGCGCCGGGGCGACGCACCGAAACGTTGGCGTCGCAGCGGAAACTGCCTTCCTGCATGTTGCCGTCGCAGATGCCCAGCCACACCACCAGCGCGTGCAGGGCCTTGGCGTACTCCACCGCCTCGGCGCTGCTGCGCATGTCGGGTTCGCTGACGATTTCCAGCAGCGGCGTGCCGGCCCGGTTCAGGTCGATGCCGGTCTGGTTGGCGTAGTCCTCGTGCAGGCTTTTGCCGGCGTCTTCTTCGAGGTGGGCGCGCGTCAGGCGCACGCTGCGCGGGGCGCCGTTCAGCACGAAATCGATGCGGCCGCCTTGCACCACCGGCGTCTCGTACTGGCTGATCTGGTAGCCCTTGGGCAGGTCCGGGTAGAAGTAGTTCTTGCGCGCGAAGATCGACACCGGCGCCACCCTGGCGCCCACCGCCAAGCCCAGGCGGATGGCCCGTTCCACGGCGCCGCGGTTCATCACCGGCAGCGTGCCGGGCAGGGCCAGATCAACCGCGCAGGCTTGGGTGTTCGGCGCCGCGCCGAAGGTGGTGGAAGCGCCGCTGAAGATCTTGCTGGCGGTGGACAGCTGGGCGTGAGTTTCCAGGCCGATGACGACTTCGAAGCCGCGAACGAGAGGGCTGCTGGTGGGCATGGTCAGAACCCGGCCGGGGCGCGGGTGTGGAAATCGGTGACCTGCTGCAACGCGTGCGCGGCGTGCAGCAAGGTGCCTTCGTCGAAGTAGTTACCGATCAGCTGCAGGCCCACCGGCATGCCGTGTTCGCCGAAGCCGGCCGGCACGCTCATGCCCGGCAGGCCGGCCAAGCTGGCGGGCAGTGTGAAGATGTCGGCCAGGTAGGCCTGCAGCGGGTCGTCGCCCTGCTCGCCCAGCTTCCAGGCCACTGTCGGCGCAACTGGACCGGCGATCACGTCACAGCCTTGCGCACCGGCCGAAAAACACGCCTGGAAGTCATCAGCAATGATGCGACGCAGCTTCTGCGCCTGCAGGTAGTAGGCATCGTAGTAGCCATGCGACAGCACATAGGTGCCCATCATGATGCGGCGCTTCACCTCGGGGCCGAAGCCTTCGGCGCGGCTTTTCTTGTACATGTCCATCAGGTCGCCATGCTGCGCTGTGCGGTGGCCGAACTTCACGCCGTCGAAACGGCCCAGGTTCGAGCTGGCCTCGGCCGGCGCGATGATGTAGTAGACCGGTATCGACAACTCGGTGCGCGGCAGGCTGACGTCGACCAGCGTGGCGCCCAGCTTCTCCAGTTCGGCCAGCGCGCTATGCACCGCGCCGTGCACGTCGGCGGCCAGTGCGGCCGGGAAGAATTCCTTGGGCAGACCGACACGCAAGCCGTGCAGCGGCCTGGCCGCCGTCGCGCCTTCACGGACCTTGCGCAGCATCGCCAGGTAGTCTTGCGGCGGGCGCTCGACACTGGTCGCATCGCGGCTGTCGAAGCCGCTCATTGCCGACAGCAGCATCGCGCAGTCTTCGGCCGAGCGCGCCATCGGTCCGGCCTGATCCAGGCTGCTGGCGAAGGCGATCATGCCGTAGCGCGAACACACGCCGTAGGTCGGTTTGATACCGGTAATGCCGGTAAAGCTGGCCGGCTGGCGGATGGAGCCGCCGGTGTCGGTGCCGGTGGCGGCCGGCACCAGGCGCGCCGCGACGGCCGCCGCGCTGCCGCCCGACGAACCGCCGGGTACGCGCTGGCGGTCCCAGGGGTTGCGCACGGGCCCGTAAGCGGAGTTCTCGTTGGAGGAACCCATCGCGAACTCGTCGCAGTTCAGCTTGCCCAGCGTGACCATTCCGGCGCCCGGGCCGTGCGCGGGTGTGCCGGTCTCGCCGGCGCCCAGGCGGGCCACCACGGTGGCGTCGAAGGGGCTGGCGTAGCCGGCCAGCATCTTCGAGCCGGCGGTGGACGGCAGGCCGCTGCGCGCGTGGTCGGTGACGAAGATGTCCTTGTGCGCGATGGGCACGCCGGTCAGCGGGCCGGCAGTGCCGGCGGCTATCGCCCCGTCGGCCACTTTTGCCGCGGCCATCGCATGTTCGGTGTCGGTGCACAGGAACGCGCCCAAGTCGCGGTGCGCGGCAATGCCGTCGAGCAGTGCCTGCGTCAGTTCGACACTGGATATCTCACGCGCCGCCAGCGCGCGCGACAGGCCCGCAACACCCTGTTTGAGCAAGCTGTCCTTCATTCGATCACCCTGGGCACCAGGAACAAGCCGCCTTCGACAGCCGGTGCACTTTTCTGGTTGGCCTCGCGGTCATTGCCTTCGGTGACCACGTCGTCGCGCAGCCGCAATTGCACCGCGTGCAGTGCCGACAGCGGTGTGGACAGCGGCTCCACGCCGCGCGTGTCCACGGCTCTCATCTGTTCGACGATGCCGAAGAAGCCGTTGAGCTGTTCCAGCATCTGCATCTGCTCGGCGACCGAGAGTTCGAGCCGCGCCAAGTGCGCAATGCGGTTCACGTCGTGAGGGGTCAGCGCCATCGTCTGAAAAGCCGTTTCTATTGCGACCCAGAGTGAGGTTCGTTGCTGAAAAAAGCAGCGTGTTACCTCGGTAGATCGGGGTTGATACGGTATTATCCCTGGTTAGTTGCAAGCCCTCGGGGCCTTGCCCGCTACCCCGGTGCAATTCCGGTTTGGCCCTGGCCGCATTCCGACGCAAGCGGTTTCAGCAAGCGGTTTCAGCAAGCGCCATTTCATTTCGCTCATTTGTCTTTTTTGCCCGTCCGTTCCCGCCATGTTCGCTGCATCCCTGCGCCGTTATTTCTCAACCGACCTCGCCATCGACCTGGGCACCGCCAACACGTTGATCTACGTGCGCGGCAAGGGCATCGTGCTGGACGAACCTTCGGTTGTCGCCATCCGCCACGAAGGCGGCCCGCAAGGCAAGAAGACCATCCAGGCCGTTGGCAAGGAAGCCAAGGCCATGCTGGGCAAAGTGCCCGGCAACATCGAAGCCATCCGGCCGATGAAAGACGGCGTCATCGCCGACTTCACGGTGACCGAGCAGATGCTCAAGCAATTCATCAAGATGGTTCATCCGCGGGGCATCCTGCGGCCCAGCCCGCGCATCATCATTTGTGTGCCCTGCGGCTCCACCCAGGTCGAGCGCCGCGCTATCCGTGAATCAGCGCTCGGCGCCGGCGCATCGGACGTGTACCTGATCGAAGAGCCGATGGCTGCGGCCATTGGCGCCGGCCTGCCGGTCAGCGAGGCCAGCGGCTCGATGGTGGTGGACATTGGCGGCGGCACCACCGAGGTCGGCGTGATCAGCCTCGGCGGCATGGTCTACAAAGGCAGTATCCGCGTCGGTGGCGATAAATTTGACGAATCCATCATCAACTACATCCGCCGCAACTACGGCATGTTGATCGGCGAGCCCACCGCCGAGATGATCAAGAAGAACATCGGCAGCGCCTTCCCCGGCAGCGAAGTGAAGGAAATGGAAGTCAAGGGCCGCAACCTGTCGGAAGGCGTGCCGCGCAGCTTCACCATTTCCTCGAACGAGATTCTGGAAGCCCTGACCGACCCGCTGAACCAGATGGTGAGTGCGGTCAAGAATGCGCTTGAACAGACGCCGCCCGAGTTGGGCGCCGACATCGCCGAGCGCGGCATGATGCTGACCGGCGGCGGCGCTTTGCTGCGCGACCTGGACCGCTTGCTGGCCGAGGAAACCGGCCTGCCGGTGCTGGTGGCCGAAGACCCGCTGACCTGTGTCGTGCGCGGTTGCGGCATGGCGCTGGAACGCATGGAACGGCTGGGCTCCATCTTCACGTCAGAGTGACCCGGCAACGCTGCCGCCAGAGTTAGAGCAAGCCCCGCGAGCGAACTGCTCCCACGCCGCCCGCCACCACCCATGCCGCTCGGCACCCTCGACCGCACGCCGCCGCCGTTTTTCCGCCAGGGTCCGTCGGCTCTGACGAAATTGATCTTTTTCTCGGCGCTAGCGGTTTTTTTGATGGTGGCCGATACCCGTTTCAAGGTTGCCACGCCCGTGCGCGTCACGTTGGCCGTGCTGCTGCTGCCGGTGCAGCGCACGCTGGCTGTGCCCATTGAAATGGCCGAAGGCGGCAGCGACTATCTGGGTGGTCTGCAGCAGGCCCTGACACGCGAAGCCAAGGCCCAGGCGCGCCTGGCAGGGCAGGCCGAGCGCCTGCTGCGCGTCGAACAGCTGACACGGGAAAACGCGCGCCTGCGCGCTTTGCTGGACTTGCGACCGGCGTTGGTGGGTCGCGCCCAGCCGGCCGAGGTGATGTTTGAGGCCGCCGACCCGTATTCACGCAAGGTTTTCATCGACAGGGGCACCGCGCAAGGCGTGGTGCTGGGCTCGCCGGTCATCAACGAAGCCGGCGTGCTGGGCCAGGTGACGCGGATCTACGCGCTGAACGCCGAGGTCACGCTGCTGGCCGACAAGGACGCCGCCATCCCGGTGCTGAACACGCGCACCCAGCAGCGCAGCGCGGCCTTCGGCGGCGGCACGCCGGGCGGCATGGAACTGCGCTTCACCTCGGCCAACGCCGACGTGCTGGTGGGCGACATCCTGCAGACCAGCGGGCTGGACGGCATCTACCCGCCGGGCCTGCCCGTGGCCAAGGTAGCGGCGGTGCAGCGCCGCGTGGAATCGGGTTTTGCGCGCATTTCGCTGCTGCCCACGGCCAACCCCGACGGCGTGCGCCACGTGCTGGTGCTGGAGCCACTGAATGTGCAGTTGCCGCCGCGGCCGGCGCCGGTTGCCGAAGAGGCCAAGGCCGAGCGCAGATTGAACGCGCCGGGTCGAAGAAGCGCGTCCACGCCGTGACGATCGGTGCGTTGATCCTGCAAAGCCCGGGAGCCGCGCCGTGATCATGCCGCGCGGTTCCGACCAGTTGCTGCTGCCGGTCAACCCTTTTTTCATCGCTCTCACGCTGGCGCTGGCGCTCATCTTCAACTTGCTGCCGTTGGGCCGCCAGCCGGCCATGCCCGACATGCTGGCTGTGGCGCTGGTGTTCTGGAACGTGCACCAGCCGCGCCGGGTGGGCGTCGGCGTGGCCTTTCTGTTCGGCCTGGTGATGGACGTGCACCAGGGTGCGCTGCTCGGCCAGCACGCTTTTGCCTACACCCTGCTCAGCTTCGTGGCCATCACCATCCACCGCCGGCTGCTGTGGTTTGGTGTCATCGAACAGGCGCTGCAGATCTTGCCGGTTTTCGTGGCGGCGCACGGCGTTTCGCTGGCCGTACGCATGCTGGCAGGTGGCATGTTTCCAGGCTGGTGGTTGTTGCTGGCGCCGATCCTTGAAGCGCTGGCGTGGCCCTTGGTGACCCTGCTGCTCCTGGCGCCGCAACGGCGCGCGCCCGACCCCGATCAGAACCGGCCGCTCTAGGATGCAGGTCATGACCGAGCTCAGAGACCTCGAACAGGAAATCGGCCGCTTCCGCGGCCGCTTGCTGGCCGCGGCGGGTTTCGTGCTGCTGGCTTTCGCGCTGTTGTCGGCGCGCCTGGTCTACCTGCAGGTCATCCGCCACGACGAACTCGCCACCCAGGCCGAAGCCAACCGCATCGCGGTGGTGCCCATCGTGCCGAACCGCGGCTTGATCGTCGACCGCAACGGCGTGGTGCTGGCCACCAACTATTCGGCCTACACGCTGGAAATCGCGCCCAAACGGGGCAAGAACGTGGCCGTCGAACTGGATGCGCTGATCGACGAGCTGGCCGCCGTCGTCAACATCGATGCCAAGGACAGGCGGCGCTTCAAGCGCCTGCAAGAAGAGCTGAAGGGCGCCGATTCGCTGCCCATCCGCACCCGGCTGACCGACGAGGAAGTGGCGCGCTTTACCGCACAGCGCTTCCGTTTCCCGGGTGTCGAGGTCAAGGCGCGCCTGTTCCGCAATTACCCGCTGGGCGAAACCGGTGCGCACCTGCTGGGCTATATCGGCCGCATCAACCAGGCCGAAAAGGCCGCCATCGAAGACTGGGACGAAGCCGAGCAAGGCAATTACAAAGGCACCGAGTACATCGGCAAGCTGGGCCTGGAGCAAAGTTACGAGAAAGTGCTGCACGGCACGGCCGGTTTCGAAGAAGTCGAGACCAGCGCTGGCGGGCGTGCGGTGCGCCGGCTGAACAGCCACCCGCCGACGCCCGGCGACAAGCTGGTGCTGTCTGTCGACATCAAACTGCAGGCGCTGGTCGAAGACCTGTTCGGTGACCGGCGCGGCGCGTTGGTGGCGCTGGACCCGCGCACCGGCGAGGTGCTGGCCTTTGTCAGCAAGCCGACCTTCGACCCCAATCTTTTCGTCGACGGCATCGACGTCGAAAGCTGGCGCGACCTGAACGAGAGCATCGACAAGCCGCTGCTGAACCGGGCCCTGCGCGGCACCTACCCGCCAGGGTCGACCTACAAGCCGTTCATGGCGATGGCCGCGCTGAACAGCGGCAAGCGTTCGCCTTCGACCCTGATCAACGACACGCTGGTCTTTAACTTTGGCGGCCACCGTTTCGGCAGCCCCGAAACCGAGCGTGGCGGCATCATGGATATGCACCGCGCCATCGTGCAGTCCAGCAACGTCTACTTCTATTCGCTGGCCAACGAGATGGGCGTCGACCTGATCCACGAGCAGCTCTACCCGATGGGTTTCGGTCGCAAGACCGGCATCGACGTCGAAGGCGAGGTCACCGGTGACCTGCCGTCCACCGAGTGGAAGAAGAAGCGCTTCAGGAAGCCCGAGCAGCAGAAGTGGTACGCCGGCGAGACCATCTCGCTGGGCATCGGCCAGGGCTACAACCACTTCACCATGCTGCAGCTGGCCAGCGCCACCGCCACGCTCGTCTCGGGCGGCCAGCGCTTCGAGCCGCGGCTGGTGCGCGAGATCCACGACGTGGTCACGCAAGCGATCACCCCGGCGGCTGGCGAGCGCCTAAGCCCGCTGCCGTTCAAGCCTGAACATGTCGCGCTGGTCGCCAGCGCGATGCACGGCGTCACCTTGGAGGGCACGTCGACCCGCGTGTTCGTCGGCGCGCCCTACCAGAGTGGCGGCAAGACTGGCACCGCGCAAGCCGTGGGCATCCGCGCCAACGAGAAGTACAACGCCAGCAAGCTGTCGGAATACCAACGCGACCACTCGCTTTACACCGCGTTTGCGCCGGTCGATGCCCCGTCCGTGGCACTGGCCATCGTGGTCGAGAACGCCGGTTTCGGCGCCACCGCCGCTGCGCCGATCGCCCGCCGGGTGTTCGATTACCTGCTGGCCGGGCAGTGGCCGAGCGAGGAAGACATCGTTGCCACCCGCGAGGGTCGCAGCGCCGCCCCGCTGGGCACGCCACGCCGCGCCGCGGACATGCCGCTGGCCGA
>JAYSYH010000104.1:0-18916 GCA_043716645.1 Betaproteobacteria bacterium
GCCGTGGGGCAGATGCGCGCCTTCGAGTTCGACGCGCTCGCAGGCGACTGGGCCATCCACTGCCACAAGTCGCACCACACGATGAACGCGATGGGCCACGGTGTGCCCACGATGATCGGCGTCGACCACCGCGACGTGGCCCGGAAGATCACCGGGCTGATCCCTGACTACATGGTGATGGGCGAACGCGGCATGCACGACATGGCCGAGATGGAGATGCCGCTGCCCGACAACACGCTGCCGATGATGACCGGCACCGGACCGTTCGGGCCTGTCGGCATGGGCGGCATGTTCAGCGTTGTGAAGGTGCGCGACGAGATCCGGCGTGGCGACTTCAAGGACCCTGGGCCCTACAAGCACCCTGCGGGAACACTGGCCAGCGAATACACGGCCGAGATGCCTGAGGCCGTTCGCGCGGCGGCGCCCAAGGCGGACACAAACACCCTCCAAGTTCGTAAACCCACCGGCCACGAAGGCCACTGAACGGGATCCAACATGCTGAAGACGCTCAACGCGCTGGCCATCGCCTTCCTGGCGGCAGGCACGACAGCCGCCCTGGCCCACGGCGATGATCACAAGACCAAGGCGCACAAGTACGACGCGAGCAAAGTCGAGGACACCGCTTTCGGGCGCGAAGGCAACCCGAGGAAGGTCAGCCGCACCATCAAAGTCGACATGGCCGACACGATGCGCTTCACGCCGGCAGACGTGACAGTCAAGCGCGGTGAGACGGTGAGGTTCGTCATCCACAACGAGGGCAAGCAACTCCACGAGATGGTGCTGGGTACCACCCAGGCCCTGAAGGAGCACGCCGAGCTGATGAAGCGGTTCCCGGAAATGGAGCACGCGGACCCGAACATGGCCCACGTCAAGCCGGGTGCAACCGGCGAAATCGTCTGGCAGTTCACCAAGGCCGGGGCGTTTCAGTTCGCTTGCCTACAGCCTGGCCACTACGAGAGCGGCATGGTGGGCAAGGTGGCCGTCAAATAACTTGCTGCGCGGTTTTGTCGCTGGTGGCTGCTGCCGTCAGCGTCCCTTTTCCTTCACTTGTGAATCTAGGAGTTACCCATGAAGTTGTCATCTCTCATCGCCTTCAGCGCACTGGCCTTGTCCGCTGCGGCCTTCGCTCAGCCGTTCCCAGCCGACCATGCTGCGCACCATCCGGCCGGTGCGCAGCCCACGACTGCAGCCACGCCCATGGCCGACGGCGAGATCCGCAAAGTGGACAAGGAGCAAGGTAAGGTCACCCTCAAACACGGACCGATCGCCAGCATCGACATGCCGCCCATGACGATGGTGTTCAAGGTCGCCGACCTCAAGATGCTCGACACCCTCAAGCAAGGCGACAAAGTGAAGTTCGCGGCCGACAAGGTGAACGGCACCTTGACCGTGACGGCCATCGAAGTGGCGAAATGATGGCTGCGGCCTAAAGCAGTCCGGGTGGGAAGTCTGTGCTGAAGCGCCTGCAAGAGCTGACCTGGACGCCCGAGTTCAACGTCGCGCTGTTTGCGTTTCTGCTGAACCTTCCGTGGGAGCTGTGGCAGGTGCCACTGTTCGATCGGATGGCCGCTGCACCCCATTGGGAGGCCGTGAAGACCTGCAGCCGGGCGGCAGCCGGCGATGCCGTGATTGCCGTGGTGGCCTACTGGGCCGTCGCGCTGGTCGTTCGCCATCGCGGCTGGGTGGTCGTGCCCACCGCATCCAGGGTGCTGGGATTCACGGCGTGCGGTTTGGCGATCACCATCGTCCTCGAGCGCCTCGCGCTGGGCGGGCTCTGGATGCAGGACTGGTCGTATTCGCCACTCATGCCGGTCGTGCCCGGTCTCGGTGTCGGGCTGTCGCCTCTGGTCCAGTGGCTGGTTCTGCCGCCATTGCTGATCTGGCTGGTGCGGCGGCAGCTCACCTCGAGCATGTCCAGGTGACAAGACTTCTGGCAGACCGCAACGGCCCGCACGTTGAGCGATGGGACGTCGGCATCAGGACGGCACCGACGCCAGCGACCCCGTCCGGCTTCAGCGGGACGATCGATTCGATCCGTGGTGCCTGAATGCCAGTGCTAGGCTGAGGACGAGCGGTATCGCGGCACCAATGCAGGGCGCAGCCAGCACGTCGGTCGGCCAGTGGACCCCGAGCTCAAGGCGCGAGAGCGCCACGAGCACCGTCTAGGCCAAGGCGGCGCCGATTGCCCATGTGCCGGACGCCGGCCTCAGTAGCATCGTGTTCAGCACGCAAGCCGCGGCCGTTGCAGCGACGACAAGCGTGTGACCGCTGGGGAAACTCGAGCCGGCCCACCACTCTGATGGCCAGAGTGCTGGACGTGCCCCACCCACCCAGGCCTTCACGACGTACACCAACCCCGATCCGATTAACGCCGACGCAGCCAGCGAGAAGGCTTCGTGGCGATGCTGCCTGAACAACAGGGTGACCGTGACTGCAGCGATCCCAGGAACCAGCACCGATCCTGACCCGCTCAGCGTGATGGCCTTGAAGGCTGTCGTGCATGCGGTCGAGACGTGAGCGTGGATAAAGACCAGGATCGCCTTGTCGATCGGGCCGGACTCACCGCCAAGCACATCTTCGGTGACCTTGATGGCCAGCACGGTCAGGACCAGCGCAGCCAGGATCGCCAGGCGACGCCTCTCCAGCACCATCGACCATGCCGGTTATCGCAGGCGTACGTAGGCCCGGAAAACTACCTGGAAGCAAAACACGATGAAGACCATTTTCACCGTGTCCTCGAACAGGTCGAAGATCACTGGCCGTCGCAGATTCGAAGCGGGCCCCGCCCATGCACCCATGCGTTCAGTGCCGGTGCCCGTGATGGGCATCGGGAACATGCGGGTGTTGATGGCGAAGCGGTGCGTGCCGATGCACATGGCTGTGATCAGCCGCAGGCATGGCGTCGTGGTGGTGATCATGGTGGCCATCGTCATGCCGATGGGCGTGTTCATGCTCCAGCGCTCCGTGCTCATGCTCGTGGCCATGTGACTCTGCAAGGTGCAGCACCACGCCGGCCATCATCAGCACACTGCCCAGCGCCATCAGCCCGCTGCCTGACCGATCGCCCAGTGCCACCGCAAATGCCGCGCCGATGAACGGCGCAAAGGCGAACACCGACCCCGTGCGCGCCGCACCGAAGGCCCGCTGCGCCAGCAGGTAAAAGCGAAGGCTCAGGCCATAACCCGTGGCGCCGATGGCGAACAGAGCCATCGCCGCCAGCGCCGATGGCAGCGACTCCTCGAAGGCCACAGCCAGGGCGCTGGTCGCCGTGGCCCCCAGCAGCGCCTTGGACATCACCACCTGCCCAGGGTCGCGCTCGGCCAGCGCGCGCGACAGCGTGTTGTCGACGCCCCAGGCGACGGTGGCCAGCAGCACGGCCAGTAGACCCCACAGCTGCGCGCCACCCGAGTTGGATCTCAGCCCCTGGTCCAGCACCAGCACCATGCCGCCGGCCAGCAGCAGGGCCATCGCTGTCCAGACGCGGCCGTCCATGGTCTCGCGGTACAGGCGCCAAGCCAGCACGGCCGTGAACAGTGCTTCCAGCGTCAGCATCAGCGAGGCACTGGTGCCGCTGGTGTGCTGAAGTCCCCAGGCCAGCGCCACCGGGCCGACGACGGCGCCGCAGCCCGCCATCGCGATCAGCCGCGGCAGGTCGGCCCGCTGCAGGCGGGCCTCCCGGTCAATCCGCTGGCGCGACAGCAATCCGACGGCTGCCGCCCCGGCGTAGAGCAGCGCCGCTGTGCTGAAGGCCCCGAGCCCCACGCCAAACTGCTGTACCAGTGGCGTGCTGACGCCGAACAGCGCGGCGGCCAGCAGGGCGAGCAGCCCACCCCGGAGGGCCGGGAGTTTGAGGACGGACGACACCGTCTACTTCACAGTGAATCGCACCGTGATCGCCTTCTTGGCCGGCGTGGTCAGGGAGGCCACGACCTTGGCGCCGGCGGCGAGCTTCACGCCTTTGGCTTCAAGCTTGTCGCCTGCGACCGCGAGCTCGGCCTCGGATTTCTCTGCGCCTTTGAGTACGGTCAGCTTGCCTGTCATGCCCGTGGGCACCACCGGCTTGCCATGGTCCTCGACGTAGATCGCCGCGCCGCCAGCCGTGCCGACCAGCTCAAAACCCAGATCGCTGGCCACAGCAACGACTCCACCGTGCTTGGCCGTGGAGTCGCCATGGGCGAACGCGGCATTGAACGACAGGACCGACAAGCCCAGTACCGCCACGGCGAACAGCTTTTTCATCATCACTTCGATCTCCTTCAAGGGTGCGGCGCACTGGGGCAGGCGGCGCCGCAGGGCCTGATTTCTACTCAATACGCTTCCTCGGCGCCGTTGGATCCTGGCGCTGCGTCCGTCTCAGGTTCGGTCAGCCGCCGCGTCGCCTTCTCGCCAAACAGCCAGAACAGCACTGGCGTCAGCAAGGTGTCCAGCATCGTCGAGCTGACCAACCCACCGAAGATCACCACCGCCACCGGGTGCAGGATCTCTTTGCCCGGGGCGTCGGCCGCCAGCAGCAGCGGCGTCAGCGCGAAGGCCGCCACCAGCGCCGTCATCAGCACCGGCGTCAGCCGCTCCAGCGAGCCGCGCACGATCATGGCCTGATCGAAGCGTTCGCCCTCGAACTTGACGAGGTTGATGTAGTGGCTGATCTTCAGGATGCCGTTGCGCGTGGCGATGCCCGCCAGCGTGATGAAGCCCACCATCGACGCCACCGACAGGCTTACGCCCGCGATCCACATCGCCACCACCGAGCCAATCAGCGCCAGCGGGATGTTGGCCATCACGATGCCAGCCAGCACCACCGATTGGTAGCGCGAGTACAGCACCAGGAACATCATCGCCAGCGACACCACCGACAGGCCGGCGATCAGGCGTGTGGCCTGCTCCTGGGCCTGAAACTGCCCCTCCAGGCTGACGAAGTTGCCCGCCGGCAAGGGCGTCTTGTCGATGATGCTGCGGATGTCCTTGATGACGCGCCCCATGTCGCCGCCGTCGGTGTTGGCGTAGACGATGATGCGGCGGCGGCCGTTCTCACGGCCGATCTGGTTCGGGCCGTCGGTCTCTTCCACCGTGGCGATGCTCGACACCGGAATGCGGCCTGCCGGCGTGTCGATCAGCGTTCGCGCCAGGTCCTGCGGGCCGCGCTGCTGGTCGGGCAGGCGCAGCACCAGCTCGTAGCGGCGCGGGCCATCGACGATGTCGGCGCCGTGCGCACCATCGGTCAACGCCTTCAGCACGCGGATCGCTTCGCCCGGCGACAGGCCAACCTGCGCCGCCTTGCGGTGGTCCAGCCGCACGGTGATCTGCGGGATCAGAACCTGCTTCTCGACCGTGAGATCCACCAGGCCCGGCACTGCGGCGAGCTGGCTGCGCACCTGCTCGGCCAGGCCGCGAAGCGTGTCGGTGCCGTCGCCGAAGATCTTCACTGCGATCTGCGCGCGCACACCCGACAGCAGGTGGTCCAACCGGTGGCTGATGGGCTGGCCGATGGCCACCTGCGCCGGCAGCGTCGACAGGCGGTCGCGGATGTCGGCCATGATGGCTTCGCGATCGCGCGAGCGGCCATCGCCCCGGCGCTTGAGGTCGACGTCGATCTCGGCCGAGTGCACGCCTTCGGCGTGTTCGTCGAGTTCGGCGCGGCCGGTGCGGCGGCCCACTTGCGTGACCTCGGGCACTTGGCGGATCAGCGTCTCGGCCAGCGCGCCGATGCGGTTGGCCTCGGCCAGTGCGGTGCCCGGCTGCATCACCAGACCGAGCACCAGCGAACCCTCGTTGAAGGCCGGCAGGAAGGCGCGCGGGAAGAAGGGCACGGTCGCCGCGGCACCGGCGACCGCCAGCACGGCCAGCACGATCAGCAGCTTCGCCCGGCTGAAAGACCAGGCCAGCAGCCGGCTGTCCTGGCGCTTGAGCCACGCCACCAGCGGGCTGTCGCCGTGGTCCAGTCGCTTCATCGTCGGCAGCAGGTAGTAGCACAGCACCGGCGTGACCGTCATCGAGACCAACATCGACGCGAGGACCGACACGATGTAGGCGATACCCAGCGGCGTGAAGAGCCGCCCCTCGATGCCCGGCAGCGCAAACAGTGGCACGAAGACCAGCACGACGATGACGGTGGCATAGACGATACCCGAGCGCACTTCCACGCTGGCGCTGCGCACGACTTCCAGCACCGACAGCGGGTTGCTGGCGGCCTTGTTCTGCTTCAGGCGCCGAAGGATGTTCTCCACGTCCACCACCGCGTCGTCGACCAGTTCGCCGATCGCGATGGCCAGGCCGCCCAGCGTCATCACGTTGATCGACTGCCCGAGCCTCTGGAAGACCAGCGCCGTGACCGCCAGCGACAGCGGGATGGCGACCAGCGAAATCACCGTCGTGCGCGCCGACAGCAGGAAGGCGAACAGCACGATGGCCACCATGATGGCGCCGTCGCGCAGCGCTTCGGCCACGTTGCCGATGGAGGCCTGGATGAAGTCGGCCTGGCGAAAGAGCACGCGGGGCTCGGCCAGGCCCTTGGGCAGGCCCTGCTTCAGCTCGGAGAGTGCCGTCCCGATCTGCGCGGTGAGCTTGACGGTGTCGGCATCAGGCTGCTTCTGCACGCTGATCACCACGGCGGGTAGGCCGTTGTAGCCGGCGTCACCGCGCTTGAGCCCGGCGGCGAAGGAGACGCTGGCCACCTGCTCCAGCAGGATCGCGCGGCCGTCCTTCCAGGCCACGGCGATGCCCGCCAGGTCTTCGATGCGGTTGCTGCGACCCAGATGCCGGATGAGGTATTCGCGGCTGTTCAGGTCGATGAATCCGCCACCGGCGTTGCTGGCATATCCCTTGAGCGCCTGTTCCACCTGCGTGAGCGAGACGCCGAACTGCGCCATGCGCGCCGTGTCGGGTGCCACGCGCAAGGTGCGCACCTCGCCACCGATGGGAATCACCTGCGACACGCCCGGGATCGACAGCAGCCGCGGGCGCAACACGAAGTCGGCGTACTCGCGCGCCTGCATCGGCGTCGCCACCGGGGTCTTGCCATCACCCGGCACCAGCGGCAGCGCGACGAGCATCACCTCGCCCATGATCGACGACACCGGCCCCATCACCGGCGTGATGTCACCCGGCATCTGCGCGCGCACGATGGCGAGCCGCTCGGCCACCAGCTGGCGGTTGCGGTAGATGTCGGTGCCCCAGTCGAACTCGGCATACACCAGCGACAGGCCCACGCCCGAGGTGCTGCGCACGCGGGTGACGCCCGGCATGCCGTTGAGCGCGGTCTCCAGCGGGAAGGTGACGAGCTGCTCCACCTCTTCGGGTGCCATGCCACCGGCTTCGGTGAGCACGGTGATCAGCGGCTTGTTGAGGTCGGGGAAAACGTCGACCGGCGTGCGCCAGGCCGTCAGCGCGCCGTAGACCATCAACAGCGCCGCCACAGCCAGCACGAACAGGCGGTTGTGCAGGCTGGTGCGAACGATCCAGTTGAACATGGTGTGCGTCCCCGTTCAGCGGATTTGCGCGAGCAGCGGCGCGCCTTGCACCACAACGCGGTTGTCGGCACTCAGGCCCTGGGTGACCACGACCGTGCCCGCATCGAGCGGCCGGAACTGCACAGGCTGCGGGATAAAGCGCTCGGCGCCCGACTTGATCCAGACGATGGGCTCGTTGGACGGGTTGCGCACCACGGCCTGCGCCGGCAGCACCACGCCCTTGATGCGTTCCTTCGATTGCGCGATCACGGTGACCGGCTGGCCGATGGCGAGTGGCAAGGCGCTGCCTGGCTTGGATGCACTCACGGCGAACGTGATCGGCAGCACCCCGTCGCGCAGCGAGCGCGAAGCGCCCAGCAGGCGCAGCGTCACCTCGGGCACGCCCTGCAGCGACGCGCCGGCCACGCGGGTGGCCAAGGCGGCATTTGCAGTGGTGGCTTCCACCAGCATGCGCGCCGGGTCCACCACCTCGAACAGCACGTCGCGCGGCTCGACCACCTGGCCGACCACGAGGTCGGCACGGGCGATGACGCCGCTGACGGGTGCGGTCAGGGCCGCGCGCGCGACCAGGCTGCCACCGATGCTGCGCTCGCGCTCTGCGAAGCTGGTGACTTCGCTGCGTGCTGCATCGATCTCCTTGCGAGGCACCGTGCCTTCCAGGCCTTCGAGGCGCTGCACGCGCTGTTCGGCCAGCTGCCGTTGCGCGCGCAGCTCTGCCAGCTGTGCCTGTTGCGCACCCAGGGCATAGGGCTCGGCTTGGTGGCGCACGTAGGCCAGCACGTCACCTCGCTTCACCGTCTGCCCGGCCACGGGCAGTCCCTTCGGCCCCGGCTCGATGCGACCGCCGTTGGCGGCCTGCACGCGGCCGCTGGCATTCGGGTCCATGACCACTCGGCCAGGCATCTCAACCGTCGCAGCGGCTTCGGACTCGGGTGCCAGCACGGTGCGGATGGCCATGCGTCGCTGAGCGAGCTTGGGCACGTTCACGCTGCCGTCGGGCAGGCGGGCCAGCCCCGAAGCGTTGACAACCGCGCCGGGTGCGTCGAGGTGCTCGCCGTTGGGACCATGCGCGCCGGGGGCCGCGTTCGCCAGCGACAGCCCGAGCAGCCCGGCGGCCAGCGTCACCGCTGCGACGATCGAGTGGCGGCGCCTTGGTTGGACGTGGATCATCACCATCACAGACCTCCCTGCAGCTGGACGGCGCCGTGGTGGCGCTGGCGCCACCAGGCGATACCGCCGATCAGGCCGAGTGCAGCGACACCAGCGCCGATCCAGGCGGCGCGTTCAAGTTCGTAGCCGTGCCCATCGGCGTGGTCGTCGGTGCCGTGCGCGTGCCCGTGGTCGTCCTTCGCGGCCAGGGCGGCAGCGGCGCCGCTGCCGCTCGCGGTCACCAGCGTGCCATCGAGCAGGTCGCTGTCCTTGTCGGCCACCAACGTGAAGACCAGGCCATGCTCGCCAGGCGTGCGAAGCAGCGCCAGCAGCTTGGGGTCGTCTATCGCGTAGTCGCCTTGGTCGGCGTGGAACGTGGCCTTGGCCCTCACACCAGCGCTCTCCACGTCCAGCTGTGCGTTCAGCACCGGCTCATTGGTCTCGAAGCGGTCGATCAGCACCGACAACTCGCTGCCGTGAAGCGTGGCGACCAGTTCGAAAGCTTCCGACTTGGCTTCGAGGCGCGGCAGCGCAGATGCGGCACGCATCGTGGTCGGGCCGTCCAGATGTTCGCCGTTGGGGCCGTGGGCACCGGGGCCGGCTGTGGCGGACGCGGTGGCGACCAGGAGCAGCGCGCGCAGGGCAGCGGCCATCAGGTACTGCGGGGTGCAGCGGATGTGCATCAGGTTCATGGCAGGAATCCCAGGGCTTGTTGGAGGCGCGCGCGGGTGAGGCCCAGCGCGGCGGTCTGGCGGGCGCCGGCGCTGTCGGCCTGTGCTGCGGCGGCGAGCGCGCGCAGCAGGTCGGGCAGCGGCGTCTCGCCGGCACGGAAGGACTTGTCGATCAGCGCGGCGCGCTCGCGCAGCAGGCGGGCCCGAGCGGTCTCGGCGTCGAGCTGCGCCTGCGCCGAGCGCAGCGCGTCGCGTGCGGCAGCGATGTCGCTGTCCAGACGTTCTCGCAGCCGCTGCTCGTGGGTCTGGGCCACGTCCAGCTCGGCGAGCGCAGACGCTTCCAGCGGGCGGTTGCGGTCGTCGGTGTCGAAGGGCAGGCGCAGGCCAACGACCAGGCTGCCTTGCGAGGCTTCGGCCCGACCCAACACGTCGTGCCGCACGCCCACGCTCAGCTCGGGCGCATCGCGGCGCGAGCGGCGCATCAGTTCCACGCGCTGGCGTGCGAGTTCGGTGGACTGGCGGGCGAGTTGCAGTTCCGGGTGCAGCGCAGCCGGGCCTGGCGCGACCTCATTCGTCGCCGCCGTCAGATCGGGCGCTAAGGTCACTCCGCTCAGCAGGGTCCAGTGCGCGCGCGCGGCCTGCAGGCGCTGACGCACCTCTGCCTGCAGCGCGGCGGCTGCCAGCTGCTCGGCCTGCGCGGCCAGGCCGTCGGCACGTGCCAGGTCACCGGCACGTACGCGGCGCTCGACATCGTCTGCGAGTTGCTTCAGCCCCTGGGCCTGGGAATCTGCCTGGGCTCTTTCGGCCTGCGCTGTGGCGATCTGCCAGGCCGCTTCGCGCAGCTCACCGGCCAATCGCAGCCGGGCCACCTGTTCGGCCGCCAGAGCCTGTGCCGCGGCAGCGTCCGCGGTGCCCGCGCGGGCTGCTCTCTGGCCAGGCAGCCACAAGCGAACGGCCACACCGATCTCCGTCTCGCGGCCGCCGGTGTTGCGGTGCAGGCGGTCGCTGCGGTGACTGAGTTCCAGAGACGGTGGCGCCGCCCAGAAGCTGCCCGCGGCGGTGCGATCCGCTTCGGCGCGACGACGCTGGCCTTCGCTCTCCCGGGCAGCGACGGCGCGCTGCCATGCAGCGTCCAGCGCCGCGCGAAGGTTGATGCTGCCGTCGGCTGGCGCGGACGCCGGGACGGACGGGGGTGGCAGGGCGCCCCGGGGCGCATCCAGCGGTGCGACTGGCTGGGCCCAGACGGGCCCGCCGGCCAGGCTGCCCGCGATGGCGCAGGCAGACAGCCAAGGAAGAGGTTTCACAGCGATCCTGACGATTCGACATGGGGTGCCGGATGAACACGCGATCCGGTCACGCCAAGTGCAGACAGGAGCTTGCGTGGGTACCGGGCCAGCGATAGGCCGAGCGTCCATGGGTGGACGCCCGCCGCGAAGGCGGGTCAGGCGCGGGGCCGAGGAGGCCGGAGCAGGCCTTCGAGCGTCGGGTTCGGGAAGGCTGTCGTGCGCAGGTCGCCGGGTGCGCCTGAGCCCAGGGCAGAGAAGTCGTGGGCTGTCGGCGCCGCCATCGCCAGCGACGCGCTCAGATGGTCCGTCACCGCATGCTGTACCGACTCCTTCGAGTCGTCCCGGTGGTAGGACCCATCCCCGTGGTGGTGATGGGCTACTTCCTGCCAATGCAGCGTCGCATGCGCCAGGTCAGCCAGCGCGTTCACCGTCGAGCCGACGCGCGCCATCGCCACCGACTGCCAGAGCATGGCAAACAGCATGACGAGGAAGACGGCAGTGCGGCGCATGGAGCAGCAAGTCTATCGAATCGACCTTGGGCCTGTGGTGCAAGGACCCATAAGCGCTGCTTATCCAGCAAGTGCTGGCCCCGCCTTGTGGCCTGGGGCCGCCGCCACGAGACTCGGCTTCGAGTTCATGAAACGCGATCTCGCCCGGCTTTCACCACAAGGACTTCCAACCATGACCCGAACTGCACATGTCGGCTTCGCCCGGTTTTCCCAAGGCTGGAGAACTGCGCCCGGGCTGGGATGGACGCAGCTGGCACTGGCAGCCGCCCTGGCTTGTGCGGGGACAGCAAACGCCCAGAGTTCTGGCGCCACCGCTAGTGCCGAGGCGGCGACCCAGAGCATAGCCATCACGGGGAGCCGCGTGAGCCCGCGCGTGGTGACGGACACTTCGACACCCGTGGATGTGGTGCGTCGCGAGGATCTCGCCAGCACCGGCCAGATCCAATTGCAGAACGCACTCAGCGTCATAGTGCCTTCGTTCAGTGTCTCCAAGCCGTCGACTGCCGGAGCGCTTGATTTCACGAGTTCGCCCACCCTGCGCGGCCTGGGCCCGGGCGACACACTGCTGCTGCTCAACGGCAAGCGCCGCCACAGCATGCCGGCGCTGAACCTGAACAACCAGATCGGCCGTGGCGACGTGGGCTACGACTTCAACACGGTGCCGCCTGCGGCCATCGGCCGCATCGATGTGCTGCGCGATGGTGCGTCGGCCATCTATGGCGCCGACGCCGTGGCCGGCGTCATCAACGTCGTGCTGGACAAATCGCTCGGCGCTGTGGGCAGCGTGCAGCTCGGCGCCACGGGAGAAGGGGACGGACAGACCACCGACGTCAGCGCCGGCTTCGGCATCCGCGTGGGCGACAGCGGCGTGCTGCGCACCACCGTGCGCCTGAACGAGCGCAAACGCAGCAACCGTGCCGAACCCGACACGCGTCAACAGTACTTTGGCACCAACCCTGCGACGGGCGTCCGGACGCTGCCTTCAGGCAACTATGGCTCGGGCACCGGGCTGACGCCCTCCAGCGGGACCCTGGACCCGCGCGAAGCCACCATCGACCGCGACAACCATTGGCTCGGTGATTCGCCCTTCAAGGCCGGTACCGTCTTCATCAACGGCGAACTGCCGCTGGCCGGCGGCGTCACCGCTTACACCTTTGGTGGCTACAGCCGCCTGAAGGGAACATCACAGGGCTTCTTCCGCCGCGCCGGCGACGACCGCACGGTTCGCGCCATCTATCCGGATGGCTACCGCCCCTATACCGACTCGACCTTCGAAAACACCTCGCTGGCCGTGGGCGCGCGCGGCGATGGCCTGCTCGGCTTCGCCTGGGACGCCTCGACCCTGTACGGCCGCGCGCAGCTGGACGACCGCGTCTACAACTCGCTGAACGCCTCGCTCGGCACCACCGGCAAGTCGGATACCTATGTCGGCGGGGAGCGTTTCAGCCAGTGGACCAGCGACCTGGACTTGTCGCGCGAGTTCAGCCTGGGCCTGACCACGGCCGCGCGCTTCGCCACCGGCGCCGAGTTCCGGCGCGAGTTCTACGAATCGGTGGCGGGCGAGCCCGACAGCTACCGCATCGGCACGCCCGGCGCCATCCTCGACGGGCCGAACGCCGGGCGCCCCGCGGCCGTGGGCATGCAGATGCAGCCCGGCCTAACCCCGGGTGACGTGCGCAAGGCCCGGCGTACCGCCGCCGCGCTGTATGCCGAGATCGAGCAGGACCTCAGTCCGGAATGGGTGTTGACGGGCGCCGCCCGCTTCGAGCGCTTCGGCGACTTCGGCAACAACAGCACCTACAAGCTGAGCACGCGCTACAGGCTGTCGACGCCGCTGGCTCTTCGCGGCTCGCTGAGCAGCGGCTTCAAGGCGCCGCACCTGGCGCAGTCCTACACCAGCACGACTGCCACCAATTTCAACAACTTCGTGCCCAGCACGGTGCGCCTGCTGCCGGTGGACAACCCGGCAGCGCGTTCCCTGGGCGCGACCGATCTTAAGCCGGCCAAGTCGCAGAACGCCTCGGTGGGCTTCGTGTTCGCGCAGGGGCCGGTGAACATGACGGTAGACGCGTACCGCATCCAGATCAAGGACCGCCTTGCACTTTCGACACAGTTCGGCGGTGCTGCGGTCACCGCGCGCCTGGCGACGCTGGGCTACCCGGGCATCGACGCCGTGCAGTTCATGACCAACGCCATCGACACCACCACCACCGGCATCGACATCACGGGCGGCTGGAAGTTGGGCCTGCAGGACTGGGGCAGCCTGACGACCACGGTGGCCGCCAACATCAACAAGACCAAGCTAGACCGCATCGCGCCCACGCCAGCGCCGCTGGCAGCCATCGGCATCACTGCTCCTTTGTTCGACCTGACGCAGCAGGTGCGGGTGACTGAATCCACGCCCAAAGACAAGCTGACGCTGGGCTTCAACTGGCAGCGTGGTGACTGGACCGCCAACCTGATGATGTTGCGCTATGGCAAGGTGGCCGCCGTGGCCAACAGCAGCCTTTCGCCTGCACGCATCGCCGTGCTAACGCCGGGCTATGAGATGCGATTCGAGCCAACCGACCCACCGTCGGCCAACTCCCAAGTGGTGCAGATCTTCGGCGCCAAGTGGATCACCGATGTGAGCGCCGGGGTGCAACTCGGCCGCGTGACACTTACCGCAGGCGTGAACAACCTGTTCGACGTCTATCCCGACAAGAATCTGGGCTCGACCGTCGCCTCGGTAGCCGCAGGGACCAACGGAGCCGACAACGCCGGCATCTTCTCTTACCCCTACATCTCGCCTTTCGGCTACACGGGCCGTGCGTTCTTCGCCAAGGCGGAGATGAAGTTTTGAGCGCCTCGGCGGTGCCTCGGGTGCGGGGTCACGCGCGGCGCGTGCCACGCCCCGGGCCTTTGGCCAGGATGGCCGTCAGGGCCTGGGTGTCCTGCTCCATCGAGATACGCATGGTTTTCAGTAACTCGCGCGCGTTGTCCGATAGCGGCACACCGGCGCGGAAGACCAGCAAGCTGCGAAAGCTGATGTCGATGGACAAGGGCCTGAGCACCAGCCCGCGTTCGGCATAGTCCAGCGCGACGATCGGATTGGCCATGCCGATGCCCACGCCCCGCAGCGCCAGTTCGCACACCGAATTGGCAAAGATGGTCTCGATCAGCGGATTCAGCGCGATGCCCAGCGGTTGCAGGGCCTGTTCCAGCCGCGTGCGACTGGCGTCCTCGGGGTTGAGGGCGATGAACGGGTATGCCACCAGGTCGGCCGGCTGCACCACGGGCGCGCGCGCCAGCGGGTGGCCCGGCGCCATCACGATCACGCCCGGCAAGCTCATGAAGACCGAACTTTCCATGCCGGCCACGTCCAGTTCGTCGGCCATCAGCCCGAAGTCCACGCGGCCGCTGGTCACGCGCTGGTGCACCTCGCGCGAGTTCATGATCTGCAGCGACATTTGGATGCCGCGCCGCTGGGGCTCGAAGGCCGCGATCGCGCGGGCCATGAAGCCGGTGCCCAGCGCCGGGAAGGACGCGATGGACAGGCGCTGCACACCGAACTGGCGCAGGCTGCGCACGCGGTGCTTCAGGTTCTCGAACCCGGTGACGTACAGGTCCACCTCCACCAGCAGGGCCTGCGCTTCGGGCGTGGGCACGAGTCGACCGCGCGCGCGTTCGAACAGCCGCAGGCCCGAACTCGTCTCGAACTTCTTGATCGACTGGCTGACCGCTGGCTGCGAGATGCCCAGCAGCGCCGCGGCCTTGCCGGTGCTGCCGGCGTGCATCACGGCGCGGAAGATCTCGACCTCACGCATCTCCACAAGCGGCTCCCCTTCCATGCCGGCGCAGTGCGCCCTGGCGACCGGACAACCGGCGCTGCTTCACGATTGACCGACCCACATGACCCACCACACTCCTGCCGACGGCGAGTCACCCCAGCCGGGCTTCCATGCCTTGAATGTCGCCGTGCACCGCGCCTCCACGGTGGTCTTCGACAACACGGCCGCCTTCCTGGCGCGGCGCTCGCAACTCTTCGATGGATTCTCCTATGGGCTCTACGGCACGCCCACCACGCGTGCGCTGGAAGCCACGGTGGCGCGCGTCGAAGGCGGGACGCGGGCGATGCTGCTGCCATCGGGCCTGGCCGCGCTGACGCACACCACACTGGCCCTGCTGACCTCGGGCGACCAGGTGCTGGTGGCCGACTGTGTGTATGGCCCGACGCGCGAGCACTGCGCGTCGACGTTGCGGCGCCTGGGCATCCGCGTGGACTTCTTCGCCCCCGATGCCGCCGACATCCGGCCCCTGATGGACACACGCACGCGGCTGGTGATCCTGGAGTCGCCGGGCTCGTACAGCATGGAGATCCAGGACGTCGAGGCGCTGTGCGAGCAGGCGCACGCCAATGGTGCTCTCGTCATCGCCGACAACACCTGGGGCTTCGGCAGCACCGATTTGTTTTTACTGGGCGTGGACATCGTGGCCACGGCACTGTCGAAGTACGCCAGCGGGCACTCCGACGTGTGCATGGGTTCGGTGACAGTGCGCGACGAGGCGCTGTTCAGAAAGCTGAAGGCCTTCTTTGCCGCGCTGGGTGCGGGGGTGTCGTCCGACGATGCCTACCTCGTGCAGCGGGGCCTCAGCACCCTGGACGTACGTCTTGCGGAGCATGCGCGGCGCGGTGTGGCCGTGTCGCGATGGCTGCGCGAACAGCCCGGCGTCCAGACCGTGCTGAACCCTGCCGACCCCAGCGATGCGGGTTACTCGCGCTTCCAGCGATTCTTCAGGCGTGGCAACGGGCTGGTGAGCTTCGTGCCCGAGCGTCAGGACCTGGACGCACTGGCTGCGATGATCGACGGCATGGCGCACTTCCGCATCGGTGCCAGCTGGGGCGGCACCGAAAGCCTGGTGGCGCTGGCCGATCTTTCGGCGGCAAGAACAGTACGGGCGCGCGCAGCCGGCAGCTTCGTGGTGCGCCTGCATATCGGGCTGGAGCCTTTCGATGCCCTGCTGGAAGACTTGCGGCGGGGACTCGAACGCCTGCGCGAGTTTCCGGCCGGGAAATTGCATGCCTATACCACCGATGACGCCGGCACCGGCACCGAGAGCACCAACATCATCGGGCCAGCGGCCAGCTGACAGAGATGAATCACACGCAAACCAGGAGAGAACCCCGAATGCCTCGCCAACATCAGATGCTTCGTCGGACTGCAGCCCACTTGATCGCCTGCCTGGCCGCCTGCGTTATGGCGCCCGCAGTCCATGCGCAATCGGCCGTGCTCGACCGTATCAAGAGCCGCGGCTTCGTCACCTGCGGTGCCAGCCAGGGCGTGCCAGGACTGTCCCGGCCTGACGAGAAGGGCTACTACCGAGGCTTCGATTCCGACATCTGCCGCGCCATCGCCGCTGCCGTGTTGGGCGACCGCGAGAAGGCGCGCTACGTGCCGCTGAACGCCGGTCAACGCTTCCTGGCGCTGCAAACCGGCGAGATCGACGTCCTGCCGCGCACCTCCACCATCACCTACTCTCGCGACATGTCGGTGCGCTTCGTGCAGATCTACCAGTACGACAGTGACGGCGTGCTGGTGCGCAAGAAAGACAAGATCAAGACCGGCAAGGACCTGAACGGCAAGACGGTGTGCCTGCAAGGCGGCGGCAGCCTGACGGAGAACTCGCTGCTGGAGATGGAAGCCGACCACAAGATCAAGACAAAGAAGGTCTACTTCGACTCGACGACCCAGGCCCGCGACGCGTACTTCGCCGGTCGATGCGACGCTTACATCACCGACGGCACGGCGGCGGCGGGCCAGCGCGCGACCGTGGCCAAGAACCCCGACGACCACCTGCTGATCACGGTGGGCCACATGGCCGAGCCCAATGGGCTGGTCATCGCACGCGGAGACGACCGTCTCTTCGACGTCGCGCGCTGGACGCTGAACGCGCTGATCTGGGCCGAAGCCGCCGGCATCACTTCGGCGAATGTGGAGCAACGTGCGGCCAGCGGCACGGCCGAAGAAAAGCGCGTTCTGGGGGCGCCGGGCTTCGGCAAGCCCATCGGGCTGGACGACAAATGGGTCTTCAACGTGATCAAGCAGGTCGGCAACTACGCCGAACTGTGGGATCGCAACCTGGGCAAGGACTCGCCGCTGAAGGTGCCGCGCGGGCTGAACGCCTTGTGGCGCAACGGTGGCCTCTACCACCCTTACCCATGGGACTGATGCCACAGACACGATCGAGTGGCAGGGCGCTGACGTGATGCTTCGTGACGCCAGGCGCCGTGGGCGGCTGATCCAGGCCGCGCTGCTGGCGGGTCTCCTCGGCCTCCTGGTCCTGCTGGTCATCACCACCGCGGGCAACCTGCAACGCCGCGGCATTCCGCTGGGCTGGGACTTCCTGTGGGCACCGTCGAACGTAGTGATCTCGGAGTCGCTGCTGTCGCACGACCATGAGGGCGCCACCTGGCGTGCGATCGTGGTCGGCATCGGCAACACGCTCTACGTGTCGGCGATGGTCATCGTTCTGTCCTCGGTGTTCGGTCTGCTGCTCGGCCTGGCCCGCTTGAGCGACAACGCCTTGGCGCGCGGCACCAGCCGTGTGTGGATCGAACTGGCCCGCAACTTTCCACCCATCGTAATCCTGATCTTCCTGTATTCGCTGTGGTGGAAGATCCTGCCGCAGGTGGACGAGGCCTGGCAGCTGCTGCCGGGGCTGACGCTGTCGATGCGCGGGCTTCAAGCGGGCGATGCGGGGTGGGAGCTGTCGCCCGAACTCAGCACCGTGGTCATCGGGCTGACGATCTACACCGCCGGCTTCATCGCCGAAATCGTGCGTGCGGGCGTGCAGGCGATCGCCAAGGGCCAGTGGGAGGCGGGCCGTTCGCTGGCCATGTCTCGACGGCAGATCCTGCGTCTGGTGATCATTCCGCAGACCCTGCGCGTCATCGTCCCGCCGATGAACAGCCAGTACATCAACGTCGTCAAGAACTCGACCCTCGTCATCGCGGTGGGCTACCCCGATTTTCTGGCGGTCATGAACACCATCATCAGCAAGAGCAGCCACTCGATCGAAGGCGTAGCCATCATCCTGGGCGTCTATCTGGCCATCAACTTGTCGCTGTCGATGCTGGCCAATGCCTACAACCGGCGCATCGCGCTGGTGGAAAGGTGAAGGCGTGATGTCGGATTCACGGCCTGTACCTGTGCCTACGCCGACCACGCCCTCGGCTCCGCTGCCTGGACCTGTTGTCGGGCAGCGGCTGCTGCGCGTCTACTTCGGCACACCCGGCAACGCGCTGCTGACCGTGCTGTTTGGCGCCATGCTGCTGATGACGGCGCCACCCTTGCTGCGCTGGGGCGTCATTGACGCCGTGTGGTTCGATCCCGACCCGGCCAGTTGCCGCGCCGCCAGCGGCGCCTGCTGGAACTTCATTTGGGCGAAGCTGGGCCAGTTGCTCTTCGGCATCTACCCGTTCGAGCAGCGCTGGCGGCCCGGCCTGGTGTGCGGGCTCATCTTGGCCTTGCTGGTGTGGTCGGTGCGTCCCGCGAGCTGGCATGGCCGGCTCGGCGTGCTGTGGGTAGCGGCGCTGGCGGTGGTGTTCTGGTTGATGGGCGGAGGCCTGGGCTTGGCGCCGGTGCCGTCGGCCTTGTGGGGCGGGCTGCCGGTGACGCTAATCCTCACCGTGGTGGCCATCGGCCTGGGCTTCCCGCTGGGCGTGCTGCTGGCGCTAGGCCGGCGCAGCACGCTGCCGGCGGTGCGCATGAGCTGCGTCGTCTTCATCGAAGCTGTGCGCGCGCTGCCGTTGCTGTCCATCCTGTTTGTGGCATCGATCATGCTGCCGCTGTTCC
>JAYSYH010000105.1:0-6216 GCA_043716645.1 Betaproteobacteria bacterium
GCTGCCCCCAAGGCCGCCGCCACGCAGGCTGCCAGCGCCGCCAGCACGAACAGCGTGTTGGCGGTGGCCTGCATCAGGTGCACGTCGGTGGGCAGGCCCGCCGAGCGGCCGACGGCCGGGCCGAAGGCAGGTTGAAAGGTATTGGCGCGGGCCATCGGCGGTCAGGCGCTGGGCGCCCTGTCGGCCGCTTGCGACGCGGCAACCGGCAGCAACGGGGGGCCGCTGTCCAACGTGGCGGTGCTGAGCAGGTAAACGCAGAGCTGCTCGTACGACAGGCCGGCCGCGCGGGCCGACATCGGCACCAGCGAGTGCCCGGTCATGCCGGGCGAGGTGTTCATCTCCAGCAGGAAGGGCTTGCGGTCGGCGGCGCGGATCATCAGGTCGGCACGCCCCCAACCGCGGCAGCCCAAGGCCTGGTAGGCGGCGACGACGATGCGGGCGATCTCGCGTTCTTCATCGGCAGGCAGGCCACTGGGACACTGGTAGAGGGTGTCGTCGGTGAAGTACTTGTGCTGGTAGTCGTAGTTGCCCGCGGGGGCGACGATTCGCACCACCGGCAGGGCCTGCGCCGACGCGCCCGAGCCGATCACCGGGCAGGTGATTTCCTCGCCGTCGATGAACTCCTCGCACAGCACGTCGGCGTCGTAACGCGACGCCAGTTGCACCGCATCCCGCATCTCTGAATAGCCCATCACCTTGCTGATGCCGATCGACGAACCCTCGCGCGGCGGCTTGACGATCAGCGGCAGGCCCAACTCGTCCGGCACGCTGCGCAGCCGTTCGCGCGACTGGTTGTCGGCGCCCAGCCAGACCGACTTCGGCGTCGGCAGGCCTTCGGCCGTCCAGACCCGCTTGGTCATGGTCTTGTCCATCGCGATGGCCGAGGCCATCACGCCCGACCCGGTGTAGGGCAGGCCCAGCAGTTCCAACGCGCCCTGCACCGTGCCGTCTTCGCCATGCCGACCGTGCAGCGCGATGAAGACGCGGGCGAAGCCGTCGCGCTTGAGTTCACCCAGCTCGCGCTGCGCCGGGTCGAAGGCATGGGCGTCGACGCCCTGGCTGCGCAGCGCAGCCAGCACGCCGTGGCCAGACAGCAACGAGATCTCGCGCTCGGCACTGCTGCCGCCCAGCAGCACGGCGACTTTGCCAAAACTTGGTGCCCCTCGTCCGACGAGAGCGTCGACCAATCGCCCAAGGGGATGCGGGCCCGCTGCGCGCTCGTCAACCGTCATGCCAGATCCCCCAGAACAGCCTCGACCACCTGGGCCGGCACCGCGCCCATCGAGCCGGCGCCCATGCAGATCACCACGTCGCCGGCCCGCGCCTGCAGGGCGATCGCCGCAGGCAAGGCCGCCACGTCGTCGACGAACACCGGGTCGACCTTGCCAGCCAGCCGCAGCGCGCGGGTGAGCGCGCGGCCATCGGCGGCAGCGATCGGTGCCTCGCCGGCGGCATAAACCTCGGTCAGTAACACCACGTCGGCGCGGCCCATGACCTTGACGAAATCCTCGAAACAATCGCGGGTGCGGGTGAAACGATGAGGCTGGAAAGCCAGCACCAACCGGCGACCGGGGAAGGCGCCGCGCGCCGCAGCGATCACCGCGGCCATCTCGACCGGGTGGTGGCCGTAGTCGTCGATCAGCGTGAACTCGCCACCGCCATTGGCCTCGGCCACCGGCAGCTCGCCATAACGCTGGAAACGCCGGCCCACGCCAGCGAACTCGGCCAGCGCCTTGACGATAGCCGCGTCGGGCAACTCCAGCTCGGTGGCCACGGCGATCGCCGCCAGGGCGTTGCACACGTTGTGCACACCGGGCAGGTTCAGCGTGATCAGCAGATCAGGCAGCACGTCGCCGTTGCGGCGCTGGCAGGTGAAACGCATCTGGCCGCCGGGCAGCGCCTGCACATCGACGGCGCGCACCTGGTTGCCTTCGGCCAGGCCGTAGGTGACGATCGGCCGCGAGACCATCGCCAGCACCGAGCGCACACCGGCGTCGTCGCCGCAGACGATGGCCGCGCCGTAAAACGGCATGCGGTGCAGAAACTCGACAAACGCCGCCTTCAGCCGCGCGAAATCATGGCCATAGGTGTCCATGTGGTCGGCGTCGATGTTGGTGACGACCGCCATGACCGGGATCAGATTCAGGAAGGACGCATCGCTCTCGTCGGCCTCGACCACGATGTAGTCGCCCGAGCCCAAACGCGAGTTGGCGCCGGCCGAATTGAGCTTGCCGCCGATCACGAAGGTGGGGTCGACACCGGCCTCGGCCAGCACGCAGGTGACCAGCGAGGTGGTCGTCGTCTTGCCGTGGGTGCCGGCGATGGCGATGCCGCTCTTCAGGCGCATCAGTTCGGCCAGCATCACCGCGCGCGGCACCACCGGGATGCGCTTGCTGCGGGCGGCGATGACCTCGGGGTTGTCGCCCCTGACCGCGGTGGAAGTGACCACCGCCTGGGCGCCGGCGATGTGCGCCGCGTCGTGGCCGACAAAAACCCGGATGCCCAGCTCGGCCAGCCGCCGCGACGTGACACTGTCGGCCTGGTCGCTGCCCGACACGGTGTAGCCCAGGTTGTGCAGGATCTCGGCGATGCCGCTCATGCCGGCGCCGCCGACGCCGACGAAGTGGATGTGCTTGACGGCGTGTTTCATGAGCCTGCGTTCCAACCGCAGCCGCTGCGTTTCGTCGGCGACGGGCAGGTCTCGACGAAGTGGATGTGCTTGACGGCGTGTTTCATGGCCTGTTCACCAGCTTTTGCAGTTCGTCGGCCACACGCGCCGCCGCGTGGGGCTTGGCCAGCGTGCGGGCCTTTTCGGCCATGATCAACAGCGCGGGCCGGTCCAGCGTCGAGAGCCGGGTGGCCAGCGACTGCGGCGTCAATTCAGCCTGCGGCAAGTGCAGCGCAGCGCCCTGCGCGGCCAGGTGCTGGGCGTTGTCGCGCTGGTGCGCGGTGGTGCTGACCACCAGCGGCACCAGCAGGCTGGGCACGCCGGCGGCACACAGCTCGCTGACCGTGACCGCGCCGGCGCGGCAGACGATCAGGTCACAAGTGGCCAGGCGTTGGTCCATGTCGTCGATGAAGGGCAACACCTCGGCAGGGATGCCGGCGCCGGTGTAGGCGGCGCGCACGGTGTCGAGCTGGGCCACACCGGTCTGGTGCACGACCTGTGGGCGGGTGGCGACCGGCAGCAGCGCCAGCGCGGCCGGCAGCGTGGTGTTGAGTACCTGCGCGCCCAGGCTGCCACCGACCACCAGCAGTTGCAGCGGCCCGCTTCTGCCGGCATAGCGCAGCGCGGGCAGCGGCAAGGCCTCGATCTCGGCACGCACCGGGTTGCCGGTGACCAGGCCGTTCTTGATGCGGCTGGCCGGGCCGTCAAAACCGAAGGCGATGCGGTCGGCAAACGGCAACAAGGCCTTGTTCGACAACAGCAGCGCCGCGTCGGCATTGACCAGCAGCAGCGGCTTGCCCAGCAGACGGGCCATCAATCCACCGGGCAAGCAGACGTAGCCACCCATGCCCAGCACCGCGTCGGCGCCGCGCCGGCGCAGGATACGGGCCGCCTCCCAGCAGGCCAGCAGCAGCCTCAAGGCCCCGCTCAGCGTGTGCAGCAGGCCCTTGCCGCGCAGGCCGCTGAAGGCCAGCCGATCGAGCGGGATCTGGGTCGGTGGCACCAGCTTGTTTTCCATGCCGGTGGTGGTGCCCAGCCAGCTGACGCTCCAGCCACGGCGCTGCACCTCACGGGCGACCGCGATGCCCGGGATGATGTGGCCGCCGGTGCCCGCCGCCATGATGACGAGGTGCGGCATCAGACGCGGCCTCCGCGAGTTGTCGTTTTGGCTGCGGCCGCGCACTGCGTGCGCTTCACATCGCTGCGCGATGTGAGCCTGCGCCGAAACAGGCATCCAACGCTGCGCGTCGGCGCCATGCCCGTACCGGTCATGGCGCTCATGCGCGGCCTCCGCGCATGAGTTGCCTGTTTTCAACATCCACTCTCACGACGATGGCCAGCGAGATCAGGTTCATCAGGATCGCTGAGCCGCCGTAGCTCAGCAGCGGCAAGGTCAGGCCTTTGGTCGGCAGCGCGCCCAGATTGACGCCCATGTTGATCAACGTCTGACCACCCATCCAGATGCCGATGCCCTGCACCATCAGGCCGGCGAAGATGCGGTCCATCGCCACCGCCTGCCGGCCGATCATGAAGATGCGGCGGGTCAGCCAGAAAAAGGCCACGATCACGCAGGCCACACCGATGAAGCCGAGTTCCTCGCCGATCACCGCCAGCAGAAAGTCGGTGTGGGCCTCGGGCAGGTAATGCAGCTTCTCGATGCTGTCGCCCAGGCCCTGACCGGCCAACTCGCCGCGGCCGAAGGCGATCAGCGAATGGGTCAGCTGGTAGCCCTTGCCAGCCGAGTACACCGGGTCGAACGGATCCATGAAGGCCAGGATGCGCTCGCGGCGAAACGGGCTGGTGGCGATCATCATCCCGAAAGCGCCCAGCAGCACCGCAAAGCTCAGGAAGAACATGCGGCCGTTGACACCGCCCAAAAACAGGATGCCCAGCGCGGTGATCGCGATCACCACGAAAGCGCCCATGTCGGGCTCGGCCAGCAGCAGCATGCCGATCACGGCCAGCGCCACCGCCATCGGCCACACCGCCTTGATGAAGCGCTCTTTCACGTCCATCTTGCGCACCATGTAGCTGGCCGCGTACATCGCCATCGCCAGTTTGGCCAGCTCGCTGGGCTGGAAGTTCATCACCCCCAGCGGCAACCAGCGCCGCGCGCCGTTGACGCCCTTGCCCACGCCCGGGATCAACACCAGGACCAGCAGCAGCAGCGAGAGCACGAACAACCAGGGCGCCGACTTCTCCCAGACCGCCACCGGCACCTGCACCGCCAACAAGGCGGCGACAAAGGCAATGCCCAGCGAGATGGCGTGACGCCCGAGGAAAAAGGTATGCGAGTAACGCGCGTACTTGGGGCTGTCGGGCAGCGCCACGCTGGCCGAATAGACCATCACCAGGCCCAGCGCCAACAGGCCGATCACACACCAGACCAGGCCCTGGTCGAAGCCGGCGATGCGGGTCGGCTGGCCGCTGGCAGGCCCCGTGTAGTCGCGGATCGGCAGGTCGCCGACGGCGGTGTCGCCAGCGGCGGGCCGCCCTTGCAGGCGCTGCAGCAGGCCGCCGAGACCGAATTTCTGCGCCAGACTGGTCACAGTTGCACCCTTGGGCCTGCAGCCCGTCCCGCCAAGCGGGCATGAGTTCCTTCGGGCGGCCGAGCGGGGCTCATGCCAACATCTCTCCGCGCTCGACCGCCAGCGCCCGCACCGCGGCGGCAAACACCTCGGCGCGGTGGCGGTAGTTGCGAAACATGTCCAGGCTGGCGCAGGCCGGGCTCAACAGCACCGCGTCGCCCGGGTGCGCCTGTTCGAAACACCAGCCCACGGCGGCGTCCAGGCTGGCGTGGTGCTGGCGCGGCACCGCGGCCGCGGCGGGATCGGCGTCCAGCGCGGCGGCGATGCGGCCGGCGTCGCGGCCGATCAGCGCCACCGCGCGGGCATGGCGGCCCACCGGCGCGGCGAGCGGGCTGAAATCCTGGCCCTTGCCATCACCGCCCAGGATGACGACCAGCTGGGCCGGCGCCTTGTCAGCGCCCAGCCCGACCAGTGCGGCCACCGTGGCGCCCACATTGGTGCCCTTGCTGTCGTCGAAGGCCTCGATGCCGCCGAGGCTGGCGATGAGTTCGACCCGGTGCGGTTCACCGTGGTAATCGCGCAGACCATGCAGCAGCAAGTTGAGCGGGCAGCCGATCGCCGTGGCCAGTGCCAGCGCGGCCAGCGCGTTGGCCGCGTTGTGGCGGCCGCGGATGTGCAGCGCGTCGGCGGGCATCAGGCGCTGCAGCGGGATGGCTTCGTCCGCTTGCTGGCGGCCCGCTTTGCGGCGGGCCGAGGTCTCATCGACCTCCCGAGCGCGCACCAGCCAGGCCATGCCGCGCTCGACCACCAGGCCGAAGTCGCCCGGGTACCGCGGCGTGTCCAGGCCGAAGCGGACCACTTTGCGGCCGACCGATTTCGCCGGCTTGCCGCGCCCGCCCTTGACCAGCACCGCTGCGGGCACCATCGCCTCGACACGCGGGTCGTCGCGGTTGATCACCATCACGGCGGCAGCGTCCGGACGGGCGCCGAAGATGCGCGCCTTGGCCGCGGCGTACAGGT
>JAYSYH010000106.1:0-1981 GCA_043716645.1 Betaproteobacteria bacterium
CCGATGTTGTCCATGATCGCGACATCGGGCCCGGAGGCGACGCCAACCGAGCCGGGGATACGCCGCGCCGGTGGTAGCGGACTGCTGGCCATCTGGTGCGCAGCTTCGGTCATGCCATAGGACTCGATCAAGGGTGCAGTGAACACCCGCTCGAGTTCGGCAATCACTTGTGGCGGCATCGACGATGACGACGACCGGATAAAGCGCAAAGGGTTGGCAGCGATCACGTCGGCATTGCCGGTGGCGCGCGCAAGGATGGTTTGGTGCATGGTTGGCACCGCTGTGTACCAGGTCGGACGGCACTCCTTCATCCAGCCGAAAAATTTGAGCGCGTTGAAGCCCGGCGTACAGAAAATCTGGCTGCCCACCGCCATCGGCGCCAGCACACC
This sequence comes from Betaproteobacteria bacterium, assembly GCA_043716645.1. GTDB lineage: Bacteria > Pseudomonadota > Gammaproteobacteria > Burkholderiales > Burkholderiaceae_C > Rubrivivax. Next base: position 390 of record JAYSYH010000106.1, read on the forward strand.
AGCGATCAGCCCGTGGATATGGAACAAAGGCATCACGTGCAACTCACGGTCGGCCGCAGTGAGTTGCAAGGTGCGGCTGATATTGCGCGCCGAAGCACACACATTGCGCTGCGACAAAGGTACTATTTTGGGCCGCGCCGTCGTGCCCGAGGTATGCAATATCAAGGCGATGTCATGTTCCTGCGCCAAGCCGGCAGCTTGCGGCGCCACCGGTGTGATGGCAGCCGAAGCGCGGATGGCGGACAGCGAAAAATTACCGGCTCCCTGCTCCGGCAGGGCGTGCAGCTCCAGCGCCAGGATGCCGAGCTTGGAGGCAACCGCCAAGGCGGGGCTGGTACTGCCGTGCGCCACGATCAGGGCCTTGGCGTTCAGGTCGCTCAGGTAGAACTCGAACTCGTCCTCGCGGTACGCCGTGTTGAGCGGTGCCGCAGTGCAGGCGCTGGCTACGGCGACAAAGGCGCAGGCCATCTCGGGGCAGTTTGGCAATACGATCGCAACCCGGTCGCCGCGTCCGATACCGAGGCGGTTCAGGGTGTCGGCAGTACGCGTGATGAGTTGGTGCAGGCCCCCATAAGTCAGCGGACCAGCCGACGGTGCCGTCATGGCTACGGCATCGGGCACTTGTTGCGCGATCATTTCGGCCAGGGTGGTGAATGAGGTCATGGTGAAAAAGTAAGTTCTAGGCAATGCGCAACGCCGCGCCGCCTGCCTGAAGGTTCCTGGCCAACAAGCCGGTCAGTGCGTAAACGGCGTTGATGGTGGGTGTCGGGGAGCTGGTTATCGTGCCGAGTTCTATGACCGAACCGACCAGCGCCTGCAGCTCCAGAGGGCGGCCCTGCTCGACGTCCTGCAGCATCGAGGTTTTGTGCTGGCCAACCGCCTGCGCGCCTGCGATGCGTTGGTCGAGGCTGACCTTGAACACCACCCCGAGTTTCTCGCCAATCGCCTGTGCCTCACGCATCATGGCGGCAGCCAGTTCGCGTGTGGGGTCGAATTGGCAGATATCTTCCAGGGTGGCATGGGTCAGTGCGCTGATCGGATTGAAGCTCAGGTTGCCCCATAACTTGAGCCAGATTTCCGAGCGGATGTCGCGGGTCACGGGCGCCCTGAAGCCGGCTTCCTTGAACACGCCGCTGATGGCCCGGATGCCTGATGTGTCGCTGCCATCGAGTTCGCCGAGGCTGAAGCGATTGCCTTCGATCACCCTGATCACGCCCGGGCGCACGACCTCGCTGGCCGGGTAGACCACACTGCCGATCACCCGATTCACGTCGATATGGTTTGCGATAACACCCCCAGGATCGACGGCCTGCACCACGGTGCCCAGATACGGCCCGGGCAGCTTGTGGAAGTACCACCATGGGATGCCGTTTTGCATCGTGACGATGCGGGTGTCGCCGTGCAACAGGCTGGCGAGATCGGCCGCCACGGCCGCGACCTGATGGGCCTTCATGCCGAGGATTACCAGGTCTTGCTGGCCGACCTGCGCGATGACGTTGGTGACCTGCGCCGGTCGCAGATGCAGCTGATTGCCGTTTTCCTCCTGCAGCGTCATGCCGTTGGCCGCCACTGCAGCCAGGTTGGCGCCGCGC
>JAYSYH010000107.1:0-1972 GCA_043716645.1 Betaproteobacteria bacterium
CTGCCGCAACCTGAGGCGTTCATCACAATGCTTTCAACGCCTGCCTCCACGTGCGGCCACCACGCGTCGATGTTGCGGCGCATCTCGTCTTTGCTGCCGTCGTTGTCGTTCAAGTGGAATTTGACCGCGCCGCAGCAGCCGGCTTTTTTGGCCACCACCACTTGCAGACCTGCAGCATCCAGCACACGAGCTGTGGCGGCGTTGATGTTGGGCGACATGGCGGGCTGCACGCAGCCTTCAAGCATCAACACCTTGCGCGCATGGCTGCGGGTGGGCAGCACACCTGATGCCTGCTTGGCAGGCACCTTGTTTTTAAGCGACGCAGGTAGCAGGCCGCGCACCGCCTGGCCCACCGCCATGGCGGGGGCGAACAACGGTGACGGCAAGCCTTCTTTGAGTGCCCAGCGCACGGCCTTTTCAGCCATGGGCCGCTCCACACGTTCATCGACCAGCTTGCGGCCAATGTCGATCAGATGGCCGTACTGCACGCCGCTGGGGCAGGTGGTTTCGCAGTTGCGGCAGGTCAGGCAGCGGTCCAGGTGCAGCTGGGTGGCGCGGGTGGGTGTGGCGCCTTCGAGCACCTGCTTCATCAGGTAGATGCGGCCGCGCGGGCCGTCCAGCTCGTCGCCCAGCAGCTGGTAGGTAGGGCAGGTGGCGGTGCAGAAGCCGCAGTGCACACATTTGCGCAGGATGGCCTCGGCTGCCATGCCGTCGGGCGTGCCTTGGAATTCGGGGGCGAGGGCGGTTTGCATGGTGGGAGGTGGACCGTGGTACGGGGTGAGACGGGGGCGGTCGGTGCGGTTCAGCCGCCCAACCACCGCGTGATGAAGGGTGCCAGCAGCGGCATCAGCAACGACGCCAACACCACCTGCAGCCCCAGCGCCAGGCCGGCGTAGGCACCGGCGTCGGGGTGCACCTGCAGCGCGCGGGCCGCGCCGATGCCGTGCGAAGTGGTGCCCAGCGCAAAACCGCGCACATCGTGGCCGCTGATGCCCAGCCGGTCGAACAGGAACTTGCCACTGATCGCACCGACCAGCCCGGTGATCACCGCCAGCGCGGCGGCCAGCGCGGGGATGCCACCCAACTGCTCGGCAATGCCCATGGCCACCGGCGCGGTGACCGATTTCGGCGCCAGCGAGCGCAGCACCTCGGTCGGCAGGCCCAGCGCCCAGCCGATGGCCACCGCGCTGGCGGCCGCCGCGGCGCCGCCAGCCAGGGCCGCGGCCAGCAGCGCCGGGCCGCGCTGGCGCAATTGCGCGCGGCGCTGCCACAGCGGCCAGCCCAGCGCCACCACCGCCGGCCCCAGCAGAAAGTGGATGAACTGGGCTCCCGAAAAGTAGCTGGGATAGGGCGTGCCAGTGGCCTCCAGCAGGCCGGCCAGTGCCAGCACCGTCCACAGCACCGGGTTGGCCACCGCCGCGTGGTCTAGCCGCTGGTAGGCGGCCTGGGCGAGCAGGTAGACACTCAGTGTGGCGGTCAGCCAGAACAGCGGCGTGGCCGACAGGTAGACCCACAGTTGCACGAAGTCGGGCATCGCGGCGGCCCGGGGTCAGCCCGCCGGCACCGGGGTGGGCGTAGGCATGGGCGGGGCGGGCGGCTTCGGCAGCAGGGCACGCAGCACCCCTGCGCACACCACCAGGCCGATCCAGGTCGAGAGCACCAGCGCCAGCAACATGCCGGCGCCATGCTGCGCGATCAGTGCGCCGTGCACCATCACCCCAACCCCAACTGGCACGAACAGCAGCGACAGGTGCGCCAGCAGCCCGTCGGCGGCCGTGCCCACCGGCCGGCGCAGCGGCGGCCAGCACAGCAGCCCGGCCAGCGCCAGCATGCCCAGCACCGGGCCGGGCAGCGGCAGGTTGAAGCCCAGCTTGAGCAGGCGTGACAGCGCCTCGCCGGCCGATTGGCACAGCAGCAGCACGGCCAGGCCATGCAGCATCACCATGTCAGCTTGGCCCAAGGGGACGCCGCA
>JAYSYH010000108.1:0-18562 GCA_043716645.1 Betaproteobacteria bacterium
TGGCCGAGCAGATGCAGGCCGAAGGCAAGGGACGGGTGCTGGACCAGTTCGCCAATGCTGACAATCCGCGCGCGCACTTTGATACCACCGGCCCGGAAATCTGGGCTGACACCGCCGGTCGCGTGACCCACTTTGTCAGCGCGATGGGCACCACCGGCACCATCACCGGTGTGTCCAAGTTCCTCCGGCAGCAAAATCCTGCAGTGCGCATCATCGGCGCGCAGCCCAGCGAGGGTTCACGCATTCCCGGCATCCGTAAATGGCCCCAGGCCTACATGCCGAAAATCTACGACGCGAGTGCTGTAGACGAACTGGTGCTGGTCAGCCAAGCCGACGCCGAAGACATGGCCCGGCGCATGGCGCGTGAAGAAGGCCTTTTCGCGGGTATCTCTGCGGCCGGCGCTTGTTGGGCGGCGCTGAAGGTTGCGCAATCCGTCGAGAACGCGACCATCGTGTTCATCGTCTGCGACCGCGGCGACCGCTACTTGTCCACCGGCGTTTTCCCCGCATGACCCTGCAGCCGCCAGCCAATTTCTGCCTGCAGTGCGGCACGCCGCTGCAGATGTTGGTGCAGGACGAGGACGGCGGCCCCAAGCAGCGCCTGCGCTGCGCGGCCTGCGGCTGGACGCACTGGAACAACCCGACGCCGGTGCTGGCCGCCATCATCGAATGCACCGATCAAGGCGGCCAGGTATTGCTGGCCCGCAATGCGGCCTGGGCGGGACGCATGTTCGCGCTGATCACCGGCTTCATGGAAGCCGGTGAAACGCCCGAAGCCGGCATCGCCCGCGAGGTGATGGAGGAAACCGCACTACAGGTGGACCGGCTGACGCTGGTCGGCGTCTACGATTTCCAGCGCATGAACCAGCTCATCGTCGTGTACCACGCGCTGGCACATGGCGAGGTTCGGCTGTCGCCCGAACTTGCCGAGTACAGGTTGTTTCCCGTGCAGGACCTGCGCTGCTGGCGCGCCGGCACCGGTTACGGCTTGGCCGACTGGCTGCGTTCGCGCGGCCACGAACCGCAATTCATCGAACTGCCACCCCGGCCAGCCGAACCACCCATTGCAAAGTGACCGACATGGCAACGTCCAAAGACTTAGATACCCGTGGCCTGAACTGCCCGCTGCCCATCCTGAAAGCCAAGAAGGCGCTGGCCGACATGGCCAGCGGCGAGATGCTGCGCGTGCTTAGCACCGACCCCGGTTCGGTGCGCGATTTCCAGGCCTTTGCCCGACAGACCGGCAACGAACTGGTCGAGCAAACCACCCAGGGCGCTGATTTCGTCCACCTGTTGCGGCGCCGGTAGGCGCAGTGCATCTGGCGTTTCAGAGTTCCAGGCTCTTCAGGTATTTGCGGAAACCCGGGCCCAGGTCGGGGTGGGCCAGAGCCAGTTCGACGTTGGCTTCCAGGAAACCTTCCTTGCTGCCGCAGTCGTAGCGTTTGCCGTGATAGCGGTAAGCGAAGACCTTTTCGCGGCGCAGCAGCGACGCGATGCCGTCGGTGAGCTGGATCTCGCCGCCCACGCCGCGCTGTTGCGCGGCGATTTCGTGGAAGACGCCAGGGGTCAGGATGTAGCGGCCAGCCACGCCCAGGCGTGAAGGCGCGTCTTCAGGCGCCGGCTTTTCGACGATGCGGTTGACGTCCATCACGCGGTCGTTGACCACCGTGCCATCGACGATGCCGTAGCGCCGCGTGTGTTCGGCTGGTACTTCCTGCACGGCCAGGATCGATGCCCGCCACTCGCGGTACTGTTCAACCATCTGCGCCAACACCGGCGGCTCACCCACCATCAGGTCGTCGGCCAGCAACACGGCGAACGGCTGGTTGCCAACCAAGCGCTGGCCGCACAACACGGCGTGGCCCAGTCCCAGGGCCTGCGGTTGGCGCACGTAAATGCACTCCATGTCGTCGGGCTTGACACTGCGCACGACTTTCAGCAGTTCTTGTTTGTTGGCCTGCTCCAACGCCACTTCCAGCTCGAAAGTCATGTCGAAGTGGTCTTCGATCGGCCTTTTGTGGCGGCCGGTGACGAAGATCATTTCCCGTACCCCTGCTGCGTAGGCTTCTTCGACGGCGTACTGGATAAGCGGCTTGTCCACCACCGGCAACATTTCCTTGGGCTGTGCCTTTGTTGCTGGCAGGAAGCGGGTGCCCAGTCCGGCAACCGGAAAAATGGCCTTTTGAACGATCATTGGGGGCTTTTGCTGTGGCCGAATTGGCCGAATCAAATCATTGTGGCATGCCCTCATCAGGTCTTTTCATGACACCTTCAAGCCTTCAGCCATGGGCGTTTTGACGATAGAACCGCCGGACAGCGATGTGCTGGTCTGGCTGGGAGTGCGGCATGCCGTGAAGGTGGCGCCCGAGCTGGCAGCGCACCCGGTGGCCTTGCGCCAGACATTGGCCGGTGCGCTCGCCGCCATCGTGCCGCCGCCGGTAACCATCAACGCGACCGCGCTCAGGCGCGCGCCCCGGCTGTGCATCGTCGGGCGGCTGAGTGTGGGTGCCGAAAAGATCGACCTCGAGGCCTGTGCCCAGGCCGGTGTCGAGGTGGTGCGCCCGGCCAGCGCCGGGTCGGCATGACGCCGGCTGTGCGTCAGCTGACACCGCTGCTGGGGGCTTTCGGCGCGCAGTTGCTGGCCTACGACCCGGCCGTGCACATGGCCGACCCGATCTGGCAGCGCAGCGGCATTGAAGGCGTCACGTTGTCGACACCTTGCAGGTCACGCCGCGCGTCAGCGGCACCACACAGCAGTCGCGCAAGCGCAGCGCCTGGGCGCTGGCGCAACGCATCGACGAACGCTTGAAAGAAACCGGCCGGGTCGGTGTCAGGCCGGCGCCGACTGCGGCGCCAGGCGTGCCCGCTGGTCTTGCAGACGACTCACTGCCTGCCTGAACTCGGCCAGCCGCGCGCGTTCCTGTTCCACCACGGCGGGCTTGGCGCGGGCGACGAAGGACGCATTCGCCAATTTGGCATCGGCCTTGGCGATCTCGCCCTCCAGCCGCGTGATTTCCTTGCCCAGGCGGGCCTGCTCGGCAGCCACGTCGATGGTCACATGCAGCGCCAGTCGCAGTTCACCGTTCATCGCGATGGGTGCAGCTTGCGTGGCGGCCGCAAAGGCCGCACCGTCGGTTAGGGCCTGAACGTCCGCCAGCCGCGCCAGTGCCTTCAGCAGCGGCGCGGCAGACTGCACGAAGGCGTCGTCGCCCTGCGTCAGCAGTGGCACGCGTTCGCTGGCCGGCAGGTTCATCTCGCTGCGCAGGCGGCGCGTTTCGGCGACCACGGCCTTCAGCCGCGCCACCCAGGCGTCGGCTGCCGGGTCGATCTTCTCCAGCTGAGCCTGCGGGTAGCGGGCGTTGACGATGCTGTCCGCCGTCTTGCGCTGCACCGCCGTGGCGACGGTGTCCCACAGTTCGGCCGTGATGAAGGGCGCCACTGGGTGAAGCAGACGCAGCACCGTTTCCAGCACGCTGAGCAGTGTGCGGCGCGTCGCACGCTGCTGGCCTTCGTTGCCACTCTTCACCGCTTCGGCAAGTTGCACTTTGGCGATTTCCAGGTACCAGTCGCAGTACTCGTCCCACACGAAGGCGTAGATGGCGTTGGCGACGTTGTCGAGCCGGTAGTCGGCAAATGCCTGCGCGACAGCAGCCTCTACGCGCTGCAGCTCTCCGCTGACCCAGCGGTCGGCCAAGCTGAATTGCATGTAGCCATGGAAGGGTTGGCCAGGGGCGCACTCGGCTTTGGTGTGCTCCTTCAAGCCGCAGTCCCGGCCCTCGCAGTTCATCAGCACGAACTTGGTCGCGTTCCACAGCTTGTTGCAGAAGTTGCGGTAGCCCTCGCAGCGCTTGGCGTCGAAGTTGATGTTGCGGCCCAGCGTGGCGTAGCTGGCCATCGTGAAACGCAGCGCGTCGGCACCGAAGGCCGGAATGCCGTTCGGAAATTCCTGCTCGGTTTCCTTGCGCACGCGCTGCGCGGTCTCGGGCTTGCGCAGGCCGACCACCCGCTTGTCCAGCAGCGGGCCGAGTTCGATGCCGTCGATCAGGTCCACCGGGTCCAGCACATTGCCTTCGCTCTTGCTCATCTTGTGGCCCTGCGCATCGCGCACCAGGCCGTGGATGTAGACGTCCTTGAAGGGCACTTTGCCACCGCGGCACTCGGGCGTCGCGGTGAAGTGCGTCGTCATCATGATCATCCGGGCGACCCAGAAAAAGATGATGTCAAAGCCCGTCACCAGTACCGACGACGGCAGGAACAGGTCCTGCTCGACGGTCTTGGCCGGCCAGCCCAGCGTGCTGAACGGCACCAGCGCACTGCTGTACCAGGTGTCCAGCACGTCCTCGTCGCGGGTCAGCGCGCCGCTGTAGCCGGCAGCGCTGGCGCGGGCGCGGGCTTCGGTTTCGTCGCGGCCAACGAACAGTTCACCGCCCGCGCCGTACCAGGCCGGTATCTGATGCCCCCACCACAGCTGGCGGCTGATGCACCAGTCCTGCAGGTTGTTCATCCAGTGGTTGTAGGTGTTGACCCAGTTCTCGGGCACGAAGCGCACCTGGCCGCTGCTGACGGCGTCACGCGCCTTCTGCGCGATGCTGATGCCGGGCTGGCCGTCAAGATCCGCGCCGGCCTTGTTGACGGCCACGAACCACTGGTCGGTCAGCATCGGTTCGATCACCTGGCCGGTGCGTGCGCAGCGCGGCACCTGCAGGCGGTGCTTTTTCGTTTCAACCAGCAGACCCAATGCGTCCAGGTCGGCCAAGATCTTCTTGCGCGCCACGAAACGGTCCAGGCCGCGGTAGGCCTGCGGCGCGTTGTCGTTCAACGTGGCGTCCAGCGCCAGCACGCCGACCATCGGCAGACCGTGGCGCAGGCCCACCGCGTAGTCGTTCGCGTCGTGGGCCGGTGTCACCTTGACCACGCCGGTGCCGAATTCGCGGTCGACATAGTCGTCGGCGATGACCGGGATCACGCGGTCGGTCAGCGGCAGCTTGACCTGCAGACCGATGAAGGCGGTGTAGCGCGGGTCTTCGGGATGGACCATCACGGCGGTGTCGCCCAGCAGCGTTTCGGGCCGCGTCGTGGCCACCACCAGACTGGTCGGCCCACCGGCCCCCGCCAGGCTGCCGTCCACGTCCACCAGCGGGTAGCGGATGTGCCACAGCCAGCCGTCTTCTTCTTCGCTTTCCACTTCCAGGTCTGACACCGCGCTCTTCAGCGTCGGGTCCCAGCTGACCAGCCGCTTGCCGCGGTAGATCAGGCCCTCGTCGTACAGGCGCACGAAGGTCTCGGTGACCGTGGCCGACAGCTTGTCGTCCATCGTGAAGTACTCGCGCGACCAGTCCACGCTGTCGCCCATGCGGCGCATCTGGTTGGTGATGGTTGCGCCGCTGCTGGCCTTCCAGTCCCAGACCTGGGCGACGAAATTCTTGCGCCCCAGCTCGTGGCGGTTGAGGCCGTTTTCCTGCAGCTGGCGCTCGACGACGATCTGCGTGGCAATGCCCGCGTGGTCGGTGCCGGGCAGCCACAGCGTGTTGTCGCCGCGCATGCGGTGGTAGCGGGTCAGCGCGTCCATGATGGTCTGGTTGAAAGCGTGTCCCATGTGCAGCGTGCCCGTCACATTGGGCGGCGGCAGCTGGATGCAGAACGACGGTTTTGCCGGGTCCAGCGTGGCCGTGTAGGCATCGCCCTGCGCCCACTTCAAGCCCCAGCGGGCTTCGATGGCGGCGGGGTCGAAAGACTTGGCAAGTTCGGTCATGATGGCGGGTGCAGCGAGCCCGCGCAGCGTCGCGAAAATGCGGCACGCGGGCAGGTCAGGAAAGCCCGCAATTGTAGGTCGGTGCCCTGGCCCCGCCTGAACCCGATCCGCCGGAAAGAACCGCATGCCGCTTGACCTTACTGCCGCCAGCACGCGGCCCGCTTTGATGCACAGCTTGGCCCGTCCCTGGACTGCGGTGGCCTGGCTCGGCTTGCTGGTGGGCGGCTGTGGTGGTGGTGGCGGTGGTGGTGGCGACAGCGTCAGCCCGCCGCTGAGCTGCTCGGCCACCGACCAGAAGAACTGGCTGGCCAGCTACATGGACGACTGGTACTTCTGGACCGCCGCCTCACCCAAGCCCGCGCCGGGCCCGTATGCCGATGCGCTGGCCTACCTGGAAGCCCTGCGCTACTCCGGCACCGACAGCCGCTTCCCGGCCGACCGCTGGTCGTACACGCAGGGCAGTGACGCCTTCAGCCGCTTGTTCACCGAGGGCGTGACGCTGGGCTATGGGCTGGCGGTGGCCGGCCTCGAATTGGGCAAGGACGGCAGCAAGCCGCTGTACGTGCGCCATGTCGACCCGGGTTCGCCGGCCGCCGTAGCCGGTATTCGGCGCGGCGACCGCGTGACACAGGTCGCCGGCCGGGCCGCCAGCGACGTCATCGCCACCGACGACTTCACCGCGCTGACGGCCAGCACGGCCGGGCAGACCGTGGCCATCACCACCACGCGGGCCGGCAACGCGTCATTCAGCGGCTTGCTGACCGCCGCCAGCTACAACCTGGTGCCGGTCACCGGTGCCACCGTCGTGCAAAGCCCGGGTGGCCGCGAGCTGGGCTATATGGCCGTGAAAGACATGATCAGCCAGGCGCTGAGCCCGGCCGACGTCGCCTTCGCGCGATTCAAGACCGCCGACGTGGCCGACGTGGTGCTGGACCTGCGCTACAACGGGGGCGGTCTGGTTTCGACCGGGGCCACGCTGGCCGGCTACATCGCGGGCAGTCGCGGCGCGGGCCTGAATTACGCCAGCTTGGTCTACAACGCCAAGCACAGCGCCAGCAACAGCAGCTTTCCTTACGCGGTGCCGGCTGCCGCGCTGAATCTACCGCGGGTTTTCGTGCTGACCGGCCGGCGTACTTGTTCGGCCAGTGAACAGGTCATCAACGGTCTGCGTGGTGTCGGCCTGAACGTGGTCACCATCGGCGAAACCAGCTGCGGCAAGCCGGTGGGTTTTCAGCCCACCAGCCAGTGCGGCACGACCTACAGCGTCGTCAACTTCGAAAGCGTCAACCAATTGGGTGCGGGGCGCTATTTCAGTGGCTTTGCACCGACCTGCGCAGTGGCCGAGGACTTCGCGGTCGCCCAGGCTTCCCCGGCCGATCCATTGATGGCCGCCGCGATGCGCTATGCCGACGCTGGCAGTTGCCCGCCAGCGTCGTCATTGCCGGTTGTACCGGCGTCGCAGCGCAGCGACGAGCCCGGCGAACGCCGAGGATTGTTGGCGCGCTGAAGGCAAAGGTAACGCGGCGCGGCGCGGCGCGGCGGCTGCGGCACGCTTTGCTTGGGGCTTCAGCGCGCGTCCAGCCTGAACACGCTGACCGACTGCACCAGCAGAAGAGCCTGGCGCTGCAGGCTTTCAGCGGCCGCAGCGCTTTGCTCGACCAGTGCGGCGTTCTGCTGCGGGGCCTGGTCCATCAGCACCACAGCCTGCCCGACCTGCGCCACACCGGCGCTTTGCTCGGCACTGACCGTGCTGATCTCACTGATGATGTGCGACACGCGTTGGATGGCGTGCACGACTTCGCCCATCGTCGAGCCGGCCTGTTCCACCTGCGCATTGCCCTGCTCGACGCGCTCGACGTTGGCGCCGATCAGGCTCTTGATCTGGCGAACGGCCTCGGTGCTGCGTTGTGTCAGTGACCGCACCTCGGTGGGCACCACCGCGAAACCACGGCCTTGCTCGCCGGCGCGTGCCGCTTCGACAGCGGCATTCAGCGCCAGGATGTTGGTCTGGAACGCGATGCCGTCGATAGTGCCGACGATGCCGACGATGTCGGCGATGCGGCGCGCGCTTTCGGTGATGGTCTTCATCGTGCCCATCACTTGCTCAACCACCGCACCGCCCCGCTCGCCAGGCTGGCCGTCATGTGATTCAACGCGACGAGTAACTGCGCGGGTTCATCGCGTCCTTGTGGCTCGGCTTGCACCGCCAGGTCGCCGGCGGCCACGCGCTGCGCGAAGTTCACTGCTGCGCGCAACGGCCCGCCCGCGCCCACCACCACCATCGAAACGCGCCAGGCGCGGGCCTCGGCTTCGGCCTGCGCGCGCGCCGTCAGCTGGTCTTGCAGCGTGGCCAAGTGGTGCAAGACGGCTTCGCTCTGTGCGGTGAGCGAATCGATCTTTTTGAAGATGATGGCCGAAGCCTGGTCGTTGTTGAACTGCTGGGCCAGATCGACGGCCTCGCGGAACTGCTTCTCGGTCCGGCCGTCCAGATCTTGCAGCTTCAGGAACAAGGCCTTGCCGCTTTCATCCAGGCCGCCGTCTTCCAGCTGTTGGCGCAGGTTCAGGTGGGTCTTGCGGGTCTTGCGGGCCTTGCGGGTCTTGCGGGTCTTGACAGCCGCTTGCTCGGCCGCGTTGACCCCTTCGACTTCGGTCTGTAAACCCATGTTGCGCACCATCACGGCCGAGCAAGATGGCCCAGATGCTGGCCGCGAGCCTGTGAGCGATCGAGAAGTTACGCGCCAACATGCCGTTTCCCGCCTCAGTCCAGGAAGACGCCGCAGCCGACGAAGGTGTCGCCCAGGCGTTCGACATAGACGATGGGCCAGGTTCTCGCCTGTCTGGTCGTAGACGATCACGTACAGATCACGGTTCATGGACGACCTCTGGGTGACCCGTGGCGGGAGGCTTGCAACTTCTGCTTTGCAAACTCCACGCTGTCTCGGAGTTCCCAGGCTAGGCTTTAGACCAGGCCGTCACAACAGCTTCAAGTTTCGGCGAGCCGCACCGAAAAGGAATGATCCGGTGCAGCGGCGACTTCGCCAATGGGTGTGCTGCATCGTCACCTTTATCAAAGGCGACCATGAATTTGTCTCGAATGACACTCGGCAAACGCTTGTACGCAGGATTCGGTTTGATCCTGACGGTCATGGCAACGGTCACCGTGCTGGCACTGTTCAAGGTTCAGGCCATTGAGAGCGCATTGCGCGCCAACAGCGAAGAGCACGTTTCCATCCAGCGTTTCGCCATCAACTTTCGCGGCTCAGCGCACGACCGCTCGATCGCCACGCGCGACGTGGTGCTGGCAGCTACGGCAGCCGAGCGGCAGCAGGAGTTGGCTGCCATCGACACGCTCGCCAAGTTTTATGCCGATTCCGCCGGGCCGCTGCAAAAGCTGATCGGCGGCGCCAACGATGCTGTCGAACTGGGGCGCCTTTACGGCGCCATCAAGGACATCGAGAGCCAGGCGGTTGCCACCACCAGGGCCGTGATCGCGGCTGTCGACAAAGGCGACACCGCTACAGCGCAAACGCTGCTGTGGTCGCAGGCAAAGCCGCAGTACGTGCAGTGGCTGGCCTCGATCAACAAGCTGATCGACTTCGAGGAAGCCCGCATCCAGCAGCTGAATATGGTCGCAATGGCCCAGGCAACGGGCTTTCGCGCGGTCATGTTGACTTCGCTGGCGGTGGCCTTGGCCATCGGTATCGGGCTGGCTTTGGTGATCGCGCGCAGCATCGTTTTGCAACTCGGCGCTGAACCCGACGCCTTGAGCCATGCAGCTCGGCGCGTCTCTGAGGGCGACCTGAGCGAAGTGCCCGGCGTTTCGCTGGCACCTGCGGGGAGCGTGCTGGCCTCGCTGGGTGCGATGCAGGCCAGCCTGGCCCGCGTGGTGGGCCAGGTGCGTAACGCCTCTGACTCGATTGCCACCGGTTCGGTGGAAATTGCCAGCGGCAATGCAGACCTGTCGCAACGCACCGAATTGCAAGCCAGCAACCTGCAGCAAACGGCCGCGTCGATGGAGCAGATGAACGTGACCGTCAAATCCAACGCCGAGACCGCTCGCCAGGCCACGCAACTGGCGACATCGGCCAGTGCGGTTGCCGAGAAGGGCGGTCAAGTGGTCAGCCGCGTGGTGGCCACCATGAACGAGATCAGCAGCAGTTCGAAGAAGATTGCCGACATCATCGGGGTCATCGACGGCATCGCTTTCCAGACCAACATCCTGGCGCTGAACGCGGCGGTGGAAGCGGCGCGCGCTGGCGAGCAGGGCCGCGGCTTCGCCGTGGTGGCCAGCGAAGTGCGCAGCCTGGCGCGGCGCAGCGCCGAGGCGGCCAAGGAAATCAAGTCGCTCATCGGCAGCAGCGTCGAAAAGGTCGAGTCAGGCTCCAGGCTGGTCGGCGACGCCGGCGCGACGATGGACGACATCGTGATGCAGGTTCGCCGGGTGTCGGTGCTGATCAGCGAAATCAGTGCTTCGACCCTGGAGCAGACCACCGGTATCGGCCAGGTCAGCGCGGCCGTTTCCCAGCTCGACAACGCCACTCAGCAGAACGCGGCGCTGGTGGAGCAAAGCGCTGCAGCGGCTGACAGCCTGAAGCAGCAGGCGGCCCACCTGGCCAGCGTGGTCGGGGTCTTCAAGCTCGGCCGAGCAGGCGCACTCATGGCGGCCTGACGGCGCCCGGGCTGGATCCGCGCAGTGCAGTGATAGGCTGCTGTCAGTGAAAAACCCGCCGTCGCCCCTGAGCGAATCGCCAGCGCAGCCCGCGCGGATCTGGGCCACCGAGCGGCGCTGGCTGCTTGGGGCACTGATTTTGCTGGCTGCTGCACTGACCGGCAGCCGCTTCGAGAGCCGGCGCAACAGCGAGAGCCTGGAGCGCGCCCGTCTGGGCGTGCAGGCCCGCGCCATCGAACAGAACCTGGCCCGCCAGCTGGCCGGCATCCACGCCGCCTTGCGCGGGCTGCAGCGCGGTTTGTCTCAGGGGCCCGAGGACGAGCGGGCCGCGCGGGCCGGCTCGCAACTGCAGGCGCTGTGCGAAGCTGTGCCCGGCCTGCACGCCATGCAATGGCTGGATGCCGACGGCCGCGTGCGGGCCGGCAACCGGACATCGGCGCCGGGCCGTGACGATGCCGCCCGGCCCTACTTCATGGACCTGCGCCGTCACCCCGACCCGGCTGTGCTGTACGTGTCGGCGCCGTTCGTCGCTAGCGACGGCGTCTATACGCTCAACCTGTCGCTCGCGCTGTTCGACGCACAGGGGCATTTCGTTGGCGTGCTGGCGGCCACACTCGACCCGGGCTACCTGCGCGAGGTGCTGGATTCCGTGACCTATGCGCCCGACATGCGGGTGGCCGTGCTGCACGGTCGGGGCACCGCGCTGGTGGTCAGCCCCGAAGATCCGCGGTCTCAGGGCCTGAACGAGGCGCGCCCCGGCACGCCTTTCAGCCAGCATCTGGCCAGCGGGCTGGCGACGTCGGCGCTCACCGGCCACGCGTTGGGCGCCCCCGAGTGGCGCCTGATCGCGCTGCGCACGCTGCGGCCCGAGGGTCTGGCCATGGACGAAGCCTTGGTCATTTCGGTCAGCCGCGACCGCGAATCCGCATTTGCCGCCTGGCTGCGGCAAACCACCTGGGTGGCGGCGCTGTTCGTGGGTTTTGCCGTGGCCGCCGGGCTGGCCTTGCTGGCCAGCCAGCGTCACCGCCTCGCGCAGGCCTTGATGGATGCCGAGCGCCAGTTGCAGGCCGCCACCGAAGCCGAGCGCCTGTCGCTGGCGTTGCACGGCGGCGATCTGGCGCTGTGGGACGCCCACTTGCCCAGCCGCAAGGGCACGGTCAACTTGCGCTGGTACGAGATGGCGGGCTACCGACCGGGTGAGGTGTCTGCCGACCAGGGCGGCTGGGAAGCGCTGGTGCATCCTGACGATCTGGCGCGCGTGCTGGCCCTGCAAGCCGACCATGTGCAGGGCCGCACGGCCAGCTACGAAGCACAGTACCGGCTGCGTCACCGCGATGGGCACAGCGTATGGGTGCTGGACCGCGGCCGTGTGGTGGAACGCGACGCCGCGGGTGTGGCCGTGCGCATGGTCGGCACGCACATGGACATTTCCGGCCGCGTGGCCACCGAAGAAGCCCTGCGGGCCACCGAAGCGCGATTGCGCGAGGCACAGAAGATGGAATCCATCGGCACGCTGGCTGGCGGCATTGCGCACGACTTCAACAACATCCTGGCGGCCATCCTGGGTAATCTGGCGTTGGCTCGCGCTGATCTGTCGTCACACCACAGCGCCTGCGCCAGCCTGGACCAGATCCAGAAGTCCAGCCTGCGGGCACGCAGCCTGGTGCAACAGATTTTGACCTTCAGCCGCCGCCAGCAGAATCCGCTGGTGGTGCAGGCCCTGCGGCCGGTGATCGACGAAACGCTAGCCTTGTTGCGCGCCACGCTGCCGGCCTCGGTGCGGCTGGACAACCGGCTGGGCAGCAGCATGGATGGCGGGATGGATGAGGAGCCGCTGTGGGTGGAAGCGGATGCCACGCAGTTGCAGCAGGTACTGATGAACCTGTGCACCAACGCCTGGCACGCGCTGCCAGATGGGCGCGGGCGCATCGAGGTGGGCTGCACGGTTTTGCCGGCCGACGCGCCGCTGCGCTTGCGCGCGGGCGGTCAACTGCCATCCGGCATGGGTTCGTGCGTACACCTGTGGGTGCGAGACGATGGTGTGGGCATGGACCCGGCAACGCTGGAGCGCATCTTCGAACCCTTCTTCACCACCAAGCCGGTGGGGCAGGGCACCGGGCTGGGTCTGTCGGTGGTGCATGGCATCGTGCGCAGCCACCACGGCGCGGTGGTGGTCGACAGCACACCCGCCGGGGGCAGCACCTTCCACCTGCTGCTGCCGCTGGTGACCGAGCCTCAGTCGGTCGACGCCGTGGCGGGCAACGCGGCGGCGGCGCCGCAGCCCACCGCCGCGGGCACACCCAGCCACTGCGTGCTGTACGTGGATGACGACGAAGTCATGTTGTTGATGGTGCAACGGCTGCTGCAGCGCGAGGGCCACCGGGTGCTGATCTGCAGCGACGCCGTGCAGGCCCTGGCCGGGCTTCGCGGCGGCACGCTGCACTGCGATCTGGTGATCAGCGACTTCAACATGCCCGAGCTGTCGGGCATCGAACTGGCGCGCCAACTGCAAGGAGAGCTCGGCTTGCGGGCGCTGCCGGTCGTGATCACCTCGGGCTTCGTCACCGACGAACTGCGTGCCCAGGCGGCGGCCCTTGGCGTACGCGGCTTGCTGAAAAAAGAACACACGCTGGAAGAGCTGGCCGGCCTGGTGCGCAAGGTGCTGACCGAGAGCCAGGCCGAGGTGGCGAAAGGCCCGCCCATCACCGGCCTTGCCTGACAATGCCGGCATGCCTGGACCCCACACCGACGCGGCCTCCGAAGTCGCCAACGAAGCCCGACGCGAAGCCGCCGGCGGCACCTCGCCGCTGCTGCGCAACCTGAACCCCGAACAACTGGCCGCGGTGACACTGCCGGCCGTGCCAGCGTTGATTCTGGCTGGTGCCGGTTCGGGCAAGACGCGGGTGCTGACCACGCGCATCGCGTGGCTGCTGCAGACCGGGCAGGTAGGCCCCGGTGGCGTGCTGGCCGTCACTTTCACCAACAAGGCCGCCAAGGAAATGCTGACGCGCCTGTCCAGCATGCTGCCGGTGGCCGTGCGCGGCATGTGGATCGGCACTTTCCACGGCCTGTGCAACCGCTTCCTGCGCGCGCACTGGAAGCTGGCCGGGTTGGCCCAGGGCTTCCAGATCCTGGACAGCGGCGACCAGCTGAGTGCGGTCAAGCGCGTGATCAAGGCGATGAATCTGGACGAAGAGCGCTTCGTGCCCAAGCAGTGCACCTGGTTCATCGCCGGGCGCAAGGAAGAAGGCGAACGGCCGCGCGACGTGGACGTGCGTGACGAGCAGACGCGCAAGCTGGTCGAGATCTACCAGTCGTATCAAGACCAGTGCGAACGCGAGGGCGTGGTCGATTTCGGCGAACTGATGCTGCGCACCTACGAACTGCTACGCGACAACGACCCGCTGCGCGAGCACTACCGCCGCCGCTTCAGCCACGTGCTGGTCGACGAGTTCCAGGACACCAACAAGCTGCAGTACGCGTGGCTGAAGATGTTTGCACCCCCGCCCGACCGGGCGGGGAACCCGCAGGTTTCGGGGGGCATGAACCAGAGCGTGATCGCGGTCGGCGACGACGACCAGAGCATCTACGCCTTCCGCGGCGCGCGCGTGGGCAACATGGCCGACTTCGAGCGCGAATACCGCGTGCCGGCGGTGATCAAGCTGGAACAGAACTACCGCAGCCACGGCCACATTCTTGACGCCGCCAACGGCTTGATCAGCCGCAACACCCACCGCCTGGGCAAGGTGTTGCGCACCGACGCCGGCGCCGGCGAACCGGTGCGCGTGTACGAGAGCACCAGCGATTACGCCGAAGCGCAGTGGTTACTGGAAGAAGCGCAAGCCCTGCACCGCGCCGGCACGCCGCGCAGCGAGATCGCGCTGCTCTACCGCAGCAACGCACAAAGCCGGGTGCTGGAAAGCGCTTTGTTCAATGCGGGTGTGCCTTACCGCGTGTATGGCGGCTTGCGCTTCTTCGAACGCGCCGAGGTCAAGCACGCGCTGGCCTATCTGCGCTTGCTCGAAAACCCCAACGACGAGACCAGCTTCCTGCGCGTGGTGAATTTTCCGGCGCGCGGCATCGGCACGCGCAGCATCGAGCAGTTGCAAGACGCCGCGCGCACCAGCGGGCGCAGCCTGGCGCAGAGCGTGGGCGCGGTGCCGGGCAAGGCCGGCGCCAACCTGCAGGCCTTCGTCGCGCTGGTTGATGGCATGCGCGCCGCCACGCAGGGTTTGACGCTGCGGCTGATCATCGAACACATGCTGGCGCAGACCGGCCTGGTCGAGTTCTACAAGACCGACAAGGAAGGGCAGGACCGCATCGAGAACCTGGAAGAACTGGTCAACGCGGCCGAAAGCTTCGTCACGCAGGAAGGCTTCGGCAAAGACGCCGTGGGCCTGCCGGTGGACGAGCACGGGCCGGGCAGCCAGGCCGCGGCGCCCATGTCTTCAGCAGCCGCAGCAGCAGCGCTGCCCGTGACACCCGACGCCGACACCGGCGAGATCATGTCGCCGCTGGCGGCCTTCCTGACGCATGCGTCGCTGGAAGCCGGCGACAACCAGGCCAAGACCGGGCAGGACGCGATCCAACTGATGACGGTGCATTCGGCCAAGGGTTTGGAATTCGATGCGGTCTTCATCACCGGCATCGAAGAAGGCCTGTTCCCGCACGAGCAAAGCCTGAGCGACGCCGACGGCGTGGAAGAAGAACGCCGCCTGATGTACGTGGCCATCACCCGCGCCCGCCGCCGCCTGTACCTGAGCTTCAGCCAGACGCGCATGCTGCACGGCCAGACCCGCTACAACGTGAAGAGCCGTTTCTTCGACGAGATACCGCAAGACACGCTGAGATGGATCACGCCCAAGCAGCAGGGCTTCGGCTCGGGCTATGCGCGTGAGTACCAGCAGGCCTGGCAGCGTGGCAGCGGCCTGAGCGGCATCGTGGGGGCGGGTCGGGTGGAAGCCTTGCCCTCTGCATCGCCCTTCGCCCAGCCCACGGCGCCCGCCTTCGTGGCTGCGGCAGCCGGGCAGGCAGCGGGCCTGCGCGTCGGCCAGACCGTCTTTCACACCAAGTTCGGCGAAGGCGTGATCAGCACGCTGGAAGGCCGCGGCGCCGACGCCCGCGCGCAGGTCAGCTTCGGTCGCCATGGCAGCAAGTGGCTGGCGCTGGCCATCGCCAAGCTGACGCCGGTGGATTGACGCCGGCTGCGCGTTGCCCCCAAGCCGCAGGCGGGGTGCGCAGCGATATCCTGGCGGCGGTTCAACCCCGCAAAGGATGTCGCCCATGAAACGCCGCACACTCATCACCGCCACTGCCGCTACTGCTGCTTCAACCGGCGGGGCCGTCTTCGCACCCTGGGCCCGGGCCCAAGACAAATACCCCAGCAAGCTGATCACCTGGGTCTGCCCGTACGCCGCCGGTGGCAACGCCGACACGCGCTCGCGCCAGGTCGCCAAGCTGATGCAGGCCACGCTGGGCCAGACCATCATCATCGACAACAAGGCCGGCGGCGGCGGCAACGTCGGCACCGACAACATCGCCAAAGCCAAGCCCGACGGCTACACCGTCGGCATGGGCAACTTCGCGCCGCTGGCCGTCAACCATGCGCTGTTCAAGAAACTGAATTTCGACCCGCTCAACGACATCGTGCCGATCATGTTGATCGAGCGCGGGCCGCTGATCCTGATGGTCAAGCAGGAGTCGCCTTTCAAGACCGTGAAGGACGTGGTCGCGGCGGCCAAAGCCAAGAAGGGTGTGCTCAGTTACGCCTCGGGCGGCCTGGGCGGTTCGCACCACCTGAGCGGCGCATTGTTCGAGCACGCGGCCGACATCGACCTGATCCACGCACCGTACAAAAGCGGCTCGGCCGGCGCCACCGATCTGATGGGCGGCCAGGTGGACATGATGTTCGAGCAAATGTACGCCGCGATGCCGTCGATCAAGGGCGGCCGCCTGCGGGCTCTGGCCATTACGAGCAAGACGCGCAGCCCGCTGCTGCCCGACCTGCCCACGATGGGCGAAGCCGGCTATCCGGCCGTCGAAGTGCTGAACTGGCAGGGCATCGTCGGCCCGAAAGGTTTGCCGCCCGAGATCATCCGCATCTTGAATGCGGCCGGCAACAAGGGGCTGCAAGACCCGGAACTGCGCACCAAGATGTTGGAGCAGGGCAACGAGATCGGCGGTGGCACGCCCGAGCAGTTTGCGGCCCTGATCAGGTCGGAATCGCCGCGCTGGGGCAAGGTGGTGCGCGACGCCAAGGTCGAACCCGAATGACGGGCGGCTAAGACCGGGTTTCCGGGCCAGGGCTGCCGCCGAAGCTGTCGGTGAAAGTGAACAGCACCGAAATGTAGAAGACGGTGGAGAAGACCAGGCCGGCCGGGATGCCGATCAGCCCGGTCAGTTGCGGCACACCGATCAGGCCGAAGACAACAGCGCTGATCAGGCCGAACAACAGCAGCACGCCGACCCACGCCATCATGAAGGCGAAGAAGGCGCCCTTGCTGCGCCACAGTGCCACGGTGCTGGAAAACAGCGCCTGGCGCACGCCCTGGCCGCCCCAGTGAACCAACGCCGGCGCGTGCCAGAAGGGCATCGACAGCAGCGAGCCCAGCACCACCGCCAGCAGTGCGCCGGCGGCCACGCCCGACTCGGACAGCAACGCGTCCATCTCGGCCTGCATGCCGTCGCCGCCCTTGGCCAGCAACTGCTGCATGCGTGCCCATGCGTGGCCCGAAACGGTGTCGGCAATCAGCAGGATGCCGATGGCCAGCACGCCGTAAATCAGGCACAGCGTCAGCAAGGCGCGCCGGCGCACCGGATCGCCGCGCAGCGCTTCGATGAAGTGGCGCGGGTGCACAGGGCCGTCCAGCAACGCCGACTGCCCGGCAACCATGAAGCCCAGCGACAGCAGCGGCAGCGACACCATCTGCACGACGCTGCCCAGGATGGGCACCTGGGCGATCAGCATGGCCGCGAAGAGGTAAATCGCGAACAGCGCGGTGAACGCGAAGGGCCGTCTCGCGAACAGGCGAAAGGCGTCGCCGATCCAGCGCGGTCCACGCGCGGCGTCGACGGACTTGAGCATCAGGGCCATGGGCGTTTCAGGCGATTCAGGTCAGAGCGACGGATGCCAGGGCTGCGCGATGCAGCCGCGCAGCACGCGCTCGAAGTGGGTCGGGTCCTTGGGTTGCAGCAGCGCGGCGTTGCGCGGCAACTGGCTGTCCCACAGGCGTGAAATCCAGAAGCGCAATGCAGCGGCACGCAGCGCGGCCGGCAACAGGCGGCGTTCACCGCTGGTGAGGGGCCGAACGCTTTCGTAAGCGGTGATGAAAGCCGCTGCGCGGGCCTCGTCCAGCACGCCGCTGTCTGGCGCGGTGCACCAGTCGTTCAGGCACACCGCCACGTCGAACAGCCATGCATCGGTGCCGGCGAAATAGAAATCGAAGAAGCCGCACAGGGTGTCGGGCCCGGCGGTGTCGTCGAACATCACGTTGTCGCGGAACAGGTCGGCGTGGATGGGCCCGTGCGGCAGCGCCTGGCCGGCCGGTGAAGCCGCTACCTGCTGCTGGAAGGCCAGCTCTTCACGCAGCAGCCCGGCTTGCGCGGTGTCCATGTGCGGCAGCACCACCGGTGCCGTTTCGGCCCACCAGGCCAGGCCGCGCAGGTGCGGCTGGTGCAGCGCGAAACTGGCCCCGGCCCCGTGCATGCGGGCCAGCATTTCGCCCACCTGTGCGGCGTGCGGTGCGTCGGGCGCGTTGCGGTGGCTGCCGGGCAGGCGCGTCACCACCGAAGCCGGCTTGCGCGCCAGCGTGTGGACCAGCTGCCCGGCGCCATCGGCCTGCGGCGCGGGCACCGGTATGCCGTGCGCGGCCAGGTGCTGCATCAGCTTCAGGTAGTAGGGCAGTTGCTCGGCGGTCAGGCGTTCGAACAGCGTCAGCACCCACTGCCCGCGCACCGTGGTGGCGTAGTAGTTGGTGTTCTCGATGCCCGACCGGATGCCGGTCAGCTCCGTCAGTGCGCCCAGACCCAAGCGCCGGCAGAGCGTGTCGGCCTCGTCGAAGCCGACCTGCGTGTAGACAGCCATGGGGCGGCTGGGTCCGTTGCCTAAAAGTCGAACAGCGACCAGGTGCGCTTACCGGCGG
>JAYSYH010000109.1:0-123411 GCA_043716645.1 Betaproteobacteria bacterium
AACCAGCAGGCCATCCCGGCGGTCGACTACCTGATGTCCAAGGACGGCGGCGGCGCCAAGCGCTGGGTGCTGCTGGGCACGGATTACGTCTATCCCCGCACCACCAACAAGATCCTGCGCGCCTACCTGAAGTCCAAGGGCGTGAAGGACACCGACATCGACGAGAAGTACACCCCGTTCGGCCACAGCGATTACCAGACCATCGTCGCCGACATCAAGAAGTTCTCGTCGGGTGGCAAGACGGCCGTGGTCTCCACCATCAACGGCGACTCCAACGTTCCCTTCTACAAGGAACTGGGCAACGCCGGCCTGAAGGCCAAGGACGTGCCGGTGGTCGCCTTCTCCGTGGGCGAAGAGGAACTGCGCGGCGTCGACACGAAGCCGCTGGTGGGCCACCTGGCGGCCTGGAACTACTTCCAGTCGATCAAGAACCCGACCAACACCGAGTTCGAAAAGAAGTGGGCTGCTTACGCCAAGGCGAAGAACCTGCCGGGCGCCGACAAGCCGCTGACGAACGACCCGATGGAAGCCACCTACATCGGCATCAACATGTGGAAGCAGGCCGTCGAGAAGGCCAAGTCCACCGACACCGACAAGGTGATCGCCGCCATGGCCGGCCAGACCTTCAAGGCGCCGAGCGGAATCATCTCCAAGATGGACGAGAAGAACCACCACCTGCACAAGTCGGTGTTCATCGGCGAGATCAAGGCCGACGGCCAGTTCAACGTCGTGTGGAAGACCCCCGGCCCGGTGAAAGCCAAGCCCTGGTCCCCGTACATCGAAGGCAACGACAAGAAGCCCGACGAGCCGGCGAAGAAATAACCCAAAAAGCGTCATCCCCGCGGAGGCGGGGACCCAGGGCTCCCACTTGAGAGCTCTGGATTCCCGCCTACGCGGGAATGACGGGTTCGCGGGAATGACTCCGCGGGAATGACGGGTTCCGGGCGCAGCCCGGGGCTTGTGCAGTGGGCATCGCGTGTGTCCACTCCACAGGTTCCTCATGTTGATCAGACACTTCTTTCTTCTCATCGCGCTGCTCGCAGGCAACAGCGCCCACGCGCTGACGGCAACCGAAGCGAAAGCCATCGCCGCCGGCGAAACTGACGCCCGCATCGAGGCGCTGAACAAGGCCGTGGCGACCGCGGATGAACGCACGGCCGCCTTTATCCAGGCGCTGTCGGACGAAGCGGTAAAGGTTGAGGGCGAGAAGGTCTTCATCGTGCGCGACGGCAAGGCGACCGATCCGGTCACCGGCGCCGCCGCCAAGCTTCCGGCGACAGCCGAAGACGTCGTCATCAACAACCGCATGCGCGGCGAACTTGATTCCGCCGGCGCGGCGCTCAAGCTGTTCTCACCCGACGAAAAGGTGCGGCGCGCGGCCATCAAGTCCATGACGGGCGACACCGACGAAGCCAAGCTGCCGCTGGTCGAGAAGGCCTTCGCCGCCGAAACCAACCCCGAAATCAAGGGCCAGCTGGAAGTGGTGCGCGCCGCCATCCTGCTGAACAGCCCGGACCGGAACAGGCGGCTGGATGCGGCGAAGCTGCTGGCTGGCAGCAACAACACCAATACCAAAAGCGTGCTGCTGGCGCGCTTGAAGACCGAAACCGAAGCGGACGTGAAAGCCGCGATCGATAGCTCGCTGCGCAGCGTCGAGGCCTCGCTGGCCTGGGGCGACAAGATCGGCGCGGTGTTCAGCGGCCTCAGCCTGGGCTCGATCCTGCTGCTGGTGGCGTTGGGCCTGGCGATCACCTACGGGCTGATGGGCGTCATCAACATGGCGCACGGCGAACTGATGATGATCGGCGCCTACGCCACCTATGTTGTGCAGGGCCTGTTCCAGAAATACCTGCCGGGCGCTTTCGACTGGTACCTGCTGGCGGCACTGCCGGTGGCCTTCGGCGCCTCGGCGCTGATGGGCGCGATCCTTGAGCGATCGGTGATCCGCTTCCTGTACGGGCGGCCGCTGGAAACGCTGCTCGCCACCTGGGGCATCAGCCTGATGCTGCAGCAGCTGGTACGTTCGGTGTTCGGTGCGCAGAATGTCGGCGTCGAGAACCCGAGCTGGATGAGCGGCGGCTTGCAGGTCCTGGGCAACCTGCAGCTGCCATGGAACCGGATCATCATCATCGGCTTCGCGTTTGTCGTGCTGCTCGGCATGGCCTTCCTGATCGGCCGCACGCGCCTCGGCCTGTTCGTGCGCGGCGTCACTCAGAACCGGCCCATCGCTTCCTGCATGGGCGTGAACACGGCGCGGATCGACACGTACGCCTTTGCGCTCGGCTCCGGCATCGCCGGCCTGGCCGGCTGCGCGCTCAGCCAGATCGGCAACGTCGGCCCAGACCTGGGCCAGGGCTACATCGTCGATGCGTTCATGGTCGTCGTGCTGGGCGGCGTCGGCCAGCTCGCAGGCACCGTGTACGCGGCGCTGGGCCTGGGCGTGCTGAACAAGTTCCTCGAAGGTTGGGCCGGCGCCGTGTTGGCCAAGATCGCGGTGCTGGTTCTCATCATCATCTTCATCCAGAAGCGCCCGCAGGGCATCTTCGCGATGAAGGGCCGCAGCGCGGAGGCTTGATGATGAAGCGTGACCTGGAGACTCAAACCGCTCGCACGGTGCCTGACTTGCCCGGGCGTCCCGCCGTCCTGAGCGGCTGGGGCTGGACCAGCTTCATCGTCGCCCTGATCGTCATCTGCGCGGTCGCACCGCTGCTGAACCTCGTCGTTCCCGCCGGCAGCATCTTCCACATGAGCGACTACGCCGTCGGCCTGGTCGGCAAGATCATGTGCTACGCCATCGCTGCCCTGGCGATGGACCTGATCTGGGGCTACACCGGCATCCTGTCGCTGGGCCATGGCCTGTTCTTCGCGCTCGGCGGTTATGCGATGGGCATGTACCTGATGCGCCAGATCGGCACCGACGGCCAGTACAAGTCCGACATGCCCGACTTCATGGTCTTCCTGAACTGGAAGGAATTTCCGGCGGCCTGGGCTTTCAGCGACAGCTTCCTCATGCAGATGCTCTTCGTGCTGCTGGTGCCCGGCCTGCTGGCCTTCGTGTTCGGCTTCTTCGCCTTTCGCAGCCGCGTCAAGGGCGTTTACTTTTCCATCATCACGCAGGCCCTGACCTTCGCCGCCATGCTGCTGTTCTTCCGCAATGAAACGGGCTTTGGCGGCAACAACGGCTTCACCGACTTCAAACGCATATTGGGTGTTCCGATCACCACGCCCAGCATGCGCGTGTTGCTGTGCGTGATCAGCGGGCTGGTGCTGATCGGCTTCTTCGTCATGGCCCGGGCCATCGTGCAAAGCAAGTTCGGCCGCGTGCTGCAAGCCATCCGCGACGCCGAAACGCGGGTCATGTTCACGGGCTACTCGCCCCTGCACTACAAGCTCAGCATCTGGACGCTTTCCGCCGTGATGTGCGGCGTGGCCGGGGCGCTCTACGTGCCGCAGGTGGGCATCATCAACCCCGGCGAGATGAGCCCGGCGGCCAGCATCGAGATCGCCATCTGGGCCGCAGTCGGCGGCCGCGCCACGCTGATCGGCCCCATCGTCGGCGCCTTCTTCGTCAACGGCGCGAAGAGCTGGTTCACCGTCGCTTTTCCCGAGTTCTGGCTGTTCTTCCTGGGCGCGCTGTTCATCGCCGTCACGCTTTTCCTTCCCGACGGCATCGTGGGCCTGTTCAAGCGCAAGAAAGAGAAATACGCATGACGCCGGACCTGATGGAAGCCGGCGCCCGCGCGCTGGCCGAATACAAGGCCAAGGCCGGCTCGGTCATCGCGGGCGAAGAGGTCTATTTCGGCCAGGGCGTGGCCTTGTATGTCGATGGCATCACGGTCAGCTTCGACGGCTTTCGCGCCTTGAACAACCTCAGTCTGACCATCAACGTCGGCGAGTTGCGCTGCATCATCGGCCCCAACGGTGCGGGCAAGACGACGATGATGGACTGCATCACCGGCAAGACCCGACCCGACAGTGGCAAGGTCTTCTTCGGCAGCAACATCGACCTGCTGCGCCTGACCGAACCGCAGATCGCACAGGCCGGCGTCGGCCGCAAGTTCCAGAAGCCCACCGTGTACGAACGACTCAGCGTCTTCGAGAACCTGGAACTGGCGCTGAAGTCCGACCGTGGCGTGCGCGCCGCGCTGTTCCACCGCCTCAGCGGCCAGCAGCTGGACCGCATCGGTGAGGTGCTGACGCTGATCCATTTGAAAGACGACGCCCAGCGCACCGCCGGCTTGCTCAGCCATGGCCAGAAGCAGTGGCTGGAGATCGGCATCCTGCTGATGCAGGACCCGAAACTGCTGTTGCTGGACGAGCCGGTTGCCGGCATGACCGACGAAGAAACCGAACGCACGGCTGAGCTTTTTCTGTCGCTGGAAGGCAAGCATTCGCTGGTCGTCGTCGAACACGACATGAAGTTCGTCGATGAACTGACGCAAGGCCGCAAGACGGTGACGGTGCTGCACGAAGGCAGCGTGCTGGCCGAGGGCCTGCTGAGCGAGGTGCAGGCCAACGAAAGAGTCGTGGAGGTCTACCTTGGCCGCTGAGGCCAGTGCCGCGCCGCTGCTGAAGGTCGAAGGCCTGAACCAGTACTACGGCGGCAGCCACATCTTGCGCAACCTGGGCTTCGAAGCGAAGGTGGGCGAGATCACCGTCATCCTGGGCCGCAACGGTGTGGGCAAGACCACGCTGCTGAAGAGCCTGATGGGTGTGGTCGGCGTGAAGACCGGCACAGTCACGCTGGACGGCGTGGACATCACCAAAGCCACCAGCTACGACCGCGTGCGCAAGGGCATCGGCTATGTCCCGCAGGGCCGCGAGATCTTCGGCCGCCTGACGGTGGACGAAAACCTGCGCATGGGCTTGGCGACGAAGAACGGTGGCACGGCGGTGCCGGCGCAGTTGTTCGAGTTGTTTCCCATCCTGAAGCAGTTCCTGAACCGCCGTGGCGGCGATTTGTCGGGCGGCCAGCAGCAGCAACTGGCTATCGCGCGTGCGCTGGCTGCCTGCCCGCGACTGCTGATGCTGGATGAACCCACCGAAGGCATCCAGCCCAGCATCATCAAGGACATTGGCCGCGTGCTGCGCATGCTGGCCGACACGGGGATGAACGGCCAGAAGATGGCCATCGTGTTGGTCGAGCAGTACTACGACTTCGCCGAAGAACTGGCGGACCAATACATAGTGATGGAACGCGGCGAGATCGTGCAGCGCGGCCGCGGTGCCGACATGCAAGCCGAGGGCGTGCGGGCGAAGATGTCGATCTGAACGCGGGATCAGACCGCAGCGCGCTTGCTCAGGACGGTGTGCGTGATGCGCTCGGACGCGACGCGTTCGGTGCAGGTGTAGCCCAGCGCCGGCAGGTCCAGGTCCACGAGCAGCGATTCGCCGGCACGTGGTACGGCGGGTTCGGCCCCCACCAGCCTTTCCATCCGTCGTCGGGCCAGGGACCGCGCACCGGCTTAAACATGTTGCGGCCCAGGATCCACGCGCCGATGTTGCGAAAGCCACGCGGCGCGAAGTCGTCATCGATGCCCTTTACCCCGTCGCCACTGCCGTGCATCTGCTGGAAGGTGCGCGTCGGGAACAGCCAAGCCATCATCTCCGCACCCCCGACACCCAGCGGGTGCTCCAGGCTTTGCCGCGGCCCGGCGCTGTAGCCGTCCAGGGACAGGCCGAGGCAACCGACGATGAGTGTGGATATGGTGGCTCCGAGGGCGAAGCAAGGGCAACTGCTGAGCCGCCATGGTCCTCACCCGGCGGTTAGTCCAAGGTCCTTTCGGCAGCTGCCAGCATCAGCACCGATAATCTGCTCGTGAAGCAAGCCAGACCGCCGCTGGTGCGATCGTGGAAACACGGCACTGGAGGAAGGTCCGGACTGCACAGAGCGGCGTAGCAGTTAACGGCTGCCCACCGCGAGGTGAGGATCAGAGCAACAGAGACGAGTCAATTCGGGGTTCGCTTCGGATTGGGTGAAACGGGCAATCTCTACGCGCAGCAATACCAAATAGGCACACGTTGACCCGGCTCGGCGAGTGTGCGGGTAGGTAGCACCGAGCCGAGAGGTGACTCTCGGCCCAGAGGAATGGCGGTCACGGCGGGGAAGCGCAAGCCGACCCGTTGCACAGAATCCGGCCTATCGGCTCGCTTCACACTTTTCAACTTCAGCGCAGCCAGCCCGGCTGCGCCGCACGCACTGCATGAACCCCGACGCGCAAACCCTGTGGCCCGGCAAGCGCTGGACGCTGGCGCTGATGCTGGCCTGTCTGGGCATGCTCGGGCCGTTTTCCATCGACACCTACCTGCCGGCGTTTTCGGGCATCGCGCAGACCATCGGCGCCACGCCGGTGCAGATGCAGCAGACGCTGTCGAGCTACCTGCTGGGTTTCGCGCTGATGAACCTGTTCCACGGTGCGCTGTCCGACAGCCTGGGCCGCAAGCCGGTGATCCTGTTCGGCGTGGCGCTGTTCACCGTGGCCTCGGTGGGCTGCGCGATGAGCAATTCCATCGCCTCGCTGGTGGCCTTCCGCGCGCTGCAGGGCATGTCGGCGGGTGCCGGCATGGTGGTGTCGCGGGCCATCATCCGCGACATGTTCCCGCCGGCCGACGCGCAGCGGGTGATGTCGCAGGTGACGATCTATTTCGGCATCGCACCGGCCGTGGCGCCGCTGGTCGGCGGTTTCCTTTACGCCCACTACAACTGGCATTCGATCTTCTGGTTGCTGGTGGTGCTGGGCGCCCTGCTGTTTGTCGCCTGCTGGCGCGTTTTGCCGGAAACGCTGCAGCCCAGCTCGCGCCAGTCCTTTCATCCGGCGCATCTGATGCGCGGATACTGGCAGCTGATCCGCAGCCCGCGCTTCCTCGCTCTGGTGTTCGCCAGCGGCGTGCCTTTCAACGGCATGTTCCTGTACGTTCTGTCGGCACCCGAATTCCTCGGCCGCCACCTGCACTTGGCGCCGACGCAGTTTTTCTGGTTCTTTCTGCTGACCATCAGCGGCATCATGGGCGGCGCGTGGTTGTCGGGCCGCATGGCAGGGCGCATCAAGCCGCGCCACCAGATCCGCCACGGCTTTCTCATCATGCTAGTCACGTCGGTGGTCAATGTGGTGCTGAACCTGCTGTTCGAACCGCAGGCCTGGTGGGCAATGTTGCCGCTGGCGGTGTTCGCATTCGGCTGGGCGTTGATGGTGCCGGTGGTCACGCTCATGGCGTTGGACCAGGTGCCCGAGCGGCGCGGCATGGCGTCGTCGGTGCAGGCCTGCGTGGGCAGCCTGGCGAACGCCGCGGTGGCCGGCGTGGTGGCCCCGCTGGTGATGCATTCGACCATTGCGCTGGCCTTCACTTCGCTGGGCATGATGGCCATCGGCATCGTTGCCTGGGTCTGGGTCAAGCCGCGGCTGGACTAAAGGCCGTTGACGGCCCGGACCGATCGCACTGGCAAGGCGGTGGCGGGCCGCTATCTTCGGCTCAAGACGGGCGGCCGGCGGTCGATAAGGGGGCCAGGAGGCTCACGCCATGACCACCCCTTTGCGATCTTTCGCCACGCCGCTGCCGTCCGTCCTCGTCGCCCTGGGCCTGCTGGTGCCCGCGGCGGCGCTGCCGTCGTCCGACCACGGCGCGCCAGCGAAAGCAGCGAAGACCGAGCAGGTGGAAAGGTCCGACTCCCGCGGCACCAAGGTCGCCACGGCGCCGCCGGCGATGCCCGCCGACCCGATGGACCAGTTGCGTCAGCGTCTGGCCGAGAGGCTGGGCAATGGCAAGTCAGCCGATGGCGCCGCGCAGGGTGAAGTGCGCGTCAGTGTCAAATCCGCGCTGCCGGCAGCGGCTGGCGGCGCCGGCGCCGCACCGAAAAGGACCGGCATCAAGGTCAAGGCCGCCGCCGGCCATGGCCATGCCGATGGCGCCGCGCACTGGGCCTACAACGGCAGCGGCGGCCCGCAGGCCTGGAGCAGCCTTAAGCCCGAATTTGCCGCCTGCGCCAGCGGCCAGCGGCAGAGCCCGATCGACATCCGCGGCGGCCTGTCGGTCGACCTGGAGCCAGTACGCTTCGAATACCAGTCCAGCCGCTTCGCCGTGGTCGATAACGGTCACACGGTGCAGGTCAACCTGCCGCAGGGCAACGCCATCGAGGTCGGCGGCAAGCGCTACGAACTGCTGCAGTTCCACTTCCACCGGCCGTCTGAAGAGCGCATCGACGGGCGCCAGTTCGAGATGAGCCTGCATCTGGTGCACAAGAACGACCAGGGCCAGTTGGCGGTGGTGGGCCTGCTGTTCGACAAGGGCCAGGCGAATGCCGTGATGCAGCAGGTGTGGAACAACCTGCCGCTGGAGAAGAACGAAGAAATGCAAGCCGGCAGCGCGATGGAGCTGGCCGACTTGTTGCCCAACGACCGCCGCTATTTCACGTATATGGGTTCACTAACGACGCCGCCGTGCAGCGAAGGCGTGAAGTGGATCGTGATGCGCCAGCCGGTGACGCTGACCAAGGAGCAGATTGAGATCTTTGCGCGGATGTACCCGATGAACGCACGGCCGATTCAAGCCGCCTCGGGCAGACGGATCATGCAGTCCAACTAGGCTTTTCTGCGGCCGGCTGCCCACAACAGGGGCCACAGCCACAAGCTGGCGAACCAGCGCGCCACGCGGGCGAAGGACACCGGCTCGGTCTCGTGCTGCGCCACCTTGACGAACAGCACCACGGCACCCGCCAGCACATAGACCAGCAGCGAGGCATACAACGCCACGCGGGTGCCGTAGCCGCCGCCTAGCAGGTCGCCCAAAGCAGCCCCGGCGAAAGCGGCGACGAATACCGCCAGCAACAAGGCCAGACCCACGCCAGCAAGGGCATGGCGCAGCTTCCAGAGCGGGTCTTGCGTCGACATGTTCCGGTACCTCAGGGCAGGATGGCACCCCGGACCGTTCAGGCATCCATCGACAGCGCCTCGGGGCAGTGGTAAGGCATCACCAGCCGGCCATCGGCACCGGGCAGGGCTTCGATGGTGATGCGCGGCGCCTGTGACTGTACCGGCCCGAAGATGGTGGCGAAGGCCACGTCGGCAGCGTCGCGCCCGGTGCCAAAACGCACGAACCCCATCGGGATGGCGGTGCCCGAGGGGTCGAAGATGTACCAGCGTTGGCCCAGGTAGACCTCGACGTAGGCATGAAAGTCGGTGGGCCCCAGGGCCGGGTCGGCGCCGTAGTCGATGCCGGTGGTGAAACGCGCCGGGATGTTCACCGCGCGGCACAGCGCAATCATCAAGTGCGCAAAGTCGCGGCACACGCCCACGGTTTCCAGCAGCGTGTCCACCGCCGAGGTGTTGCTGTTGGAGGTGTTCTGCGCGAACTGCACGTGCTGCAACACCCAGTCGCGTATGCCCTGCACGCGGCTGTAGCCCTGCTGCAAGTGGCCGAATTCACGCGTCGCCAGGCACAGCAGGCGGTCGCTCTGGCAATAGCGGCTGGGGTAGATGCAGCCCAGCACGCTGGTCGGCAGTTGCGCCACTGGCACCTCAAGAATGTTGACCGGCTGCTCGACGAAGTGGTTCAGGTCTACCGTGGCGTTGTAGAACACCTTCAGCGGGCCGGGCGCGGCACTCAATCGCAGGTAACGGTTCTGGCTGACGGGATCGGTGTCCACCTGCAGGGGCACGTTCTGGCTGACTTGCAGGTTCTCGTCCAGCACCCTTTGACAGTCGGTGTGAGCGGCGTGGATGTTGAAGATGAAGTCGCAGCCGGGCAGCGCGATCTCATAGTTCAGCTCCAGTGACAAACGCAGCCGGATCATGAGCCCACCTGCGTGCCGGCTTGCGCAGTGGCCAGCGCAGCCATACGCAGCCAGACCCAGCGTCCGGCGGCCGCCGCCAGTGTGCTGGCCAGGCTGCCCCAGGCGATGTCGGCCAGCGTGATGCGCCACGGCCAGTCTTTCAGCGTGGCCAGGTTGCTCAGGTCGTAGGTGGCATAAGCGAAGAACCCGAAAGCTGCCGCCGTCAGCAGCGGCGTCTGCCAGCCTGCTGCCGCGTCGAAAGGCCGCACCGCAAACCACAGCAGGCCCGCTGCATAGACCAGATAAAACAAAGCGGCGGCAATCCAGTTCGGCTTGTCGGCCATCAAGTGGCCGATGCCGGCGGCGTAGAGCGGCCGGGCGATGAAGCCCAGCCAGATCAGATCCAGCAGCAGCATGGAAAACGCTAAAGCAGCGTAGGTCAACAACGTTCGGCTCATGGCGGCGGTGCGGTTACGGCAGCGCCAACATGACGCCATCGAATGCTAAGGCCGCGAGCGCGGGCGATCTGTGCGGCAGCAATCGTTGATCGGGGCGCGAAGTTGACCGTTCTGCAGCAGGCAAACAGGTAAAAACATGGCGGCGTCGCCCAGTATTTCTGCCGGGCACCTGCCTCACATCACCTCAGAAAGCACTTTCATAACGCACCCCAAGTACTTCATTTGGAACAAGTTTTTGCCCTTGGCATTGGTAGAAGAGGGCCTGGTAAGTCGTTGATTTGATTGAATTTTCAGCGCGAAATCCAATTGACCCTGCGTTCTGTAGTCAGTTAAAGTGCAGATCAGTGCAGAAAAGTGGGGTTTTGTGGCAGCAACGACATTTCGAGGAGGTCCGGTGCTCACGCTGGACGGGAAAGGGCGCATCACCGTGCCCGCCCGTTGGCGTGACCTGCTGATGGCCACCGTCGATGGCCAGATGGTCGTTGCGAAGAACGCCGACGGTTGCCTGGGCCTGTACCCGCTGCCGGTCTGGGAAGCGCTGGAAGCGCAGTTGCTGGAGCTGGCCAGCGAGAACGACGCCTGGCGGCGCTTCTTCATCGGCAGCGCCACCGAAGTCGAGATCGACGCCTCGGCACGCGTGCTGGTTCCTCCCGAACTGCGTGCCTGGGCGGGCTTGGACAAGGACGTGAAGTTCATGGGTGTCGGGCCGCATTTCGAATTGTGGGACATGGCCCGCTACGAAGCGAAGGAAGCCGCTGCACTCGAAGCCGGCCGCCCCGAGGCGCTGCGCAACCTGGTCGTCCGGTGAGCACCGCCGCTGCGCCCAACGCGTCCCCCGCAACATGGACCCACACCGCTGTGTTGCTCACCGAAGCCGTCGAGGCCCTGGTGACGCGGCCGGACGGCGTTTATGTGGACGGCACCTTTGGCCGGGGCGGGCACAGCCGCGCCATCCTGGCGCAGCTGTCGCCGGTAGGTCGGCTGTGGGCCTTCGACACAGACCCGGAAGCCATCGCCGCCGCCGCAGAAGTCACCGACCCACGCTTCGCCATCTGCCACGCCAGCTTTGCCGACATGCAAGGCGAACTGGCGGCGCGTGGGGTGGGAAAAGTCGACGGCATCCTGCTCGACCTGGGCGTCAGTTCGCCGCAGATCGACAACCCCGAGCGGGGCTTCAGCTTCCGCTTCGACGCCCAGCTGGACATGCGCATGGACACCACGCGCGGCGAGACAGCAGCCGAATTCCTGGCGCGTGCCGACGTACGCGAGATTGCAGAGGTGATACGTGAATACGGCGAAGAACGGTTTGCTCTTCAGATTGCAAAGGCGCTTGTCGCTGGCCGCGAGAGCGGGCAGGCCTGTCGCACAACCGCTGAACTTTCCGCGCTCGTGGCTCGCGTCGTCAAAACCCGCGAACCGGGCCAGGACCCTGCAACGCGCACATTTCAAGCTCTTCGGATTCACGTCAACGCCGAGCTTGAGGCGCTGCAACAAGGCCTGAAGGCTGCGTTGGATTTGCTGGCGCCGCAGGGCCGGCTGGTGGTGATCAGTTTCCATTCGCTGGAAGACCGCATCGTGAAGACCTTCATTCATCGCGAAAGCCGCGACGAGGTCGACCGCCGCGCGCCTTTCGCGCCGGCCAGACCGATGCGGCTGGAGGCGGTGGCCCGCGTCAAGCCGAACGCGCTGGAAGTGCTGCGCAACCCGCGTTCGCGGTCCGCCGTGCTGCGTGTGGCCGAGCGCACGGCCGTCGCATGACCATGAAGCTGAACACCCTGCTCATCGGCGCGCTGCTGGTCAGTGCGCTGTTGCTGGTGAAGACGGCTTTCGAGTCGCGCCAGCTGTTCGCCGCCATCGACAGCGCACGCGCCGAAAAAGCCCAGCTGGACGGCGAATACAAGCGCCTGGACGCCGAGGCGCAGGCGCAGAGCACCAACATGCGTGTCGAGCGCGTGGCCCACGACAAGCTCGGCATGAACCGCGCACAACAAGGTGTCATGACCTACGTCTTCGACACCGCTGAAGCCGCTGGGCCCGCGGCTTCGGGGGCGCAACGATGAGCCGCCCGGTCGGTCGCGCTGTTTCGAAAAACGCGGCGCGCACGCTGGGCGCCAACAGCGTGCGCAGCGTCAATTACGCCACCAGCCCGCTGCTGACCAGCAAGACGCCGACCTGGCGTTCGCGCTTTGTCGTGGTGCTGGTGGGCGGCGCCTTCCTGGCACTGCTGGGCCGCGCGGCCTACCTGCAGATCTGGGCCACCGACTTCTACCAGGCGCAGGGCGAAAAGCGCTTCGTCTACAAGCAGACGCTGCCGGCCAGCCGCGGCCGCATTCTCGACCGCAATGGTCTGGTGCTGGCCACCAGCGTGGCCTTGCCCACGGTACAGATCGACCCCAAGACCTTCAACGCCGACACCGCGCAGCGCAAGGCGCTGGCCAAGTCGCTGGGCATGACGCTGGCCGAGGTGGACGACAAGCTGGAAGGTGCGGCCAACACCGTCACGCTGCGCCGCCTGGTGGAAGAAGCCGCCTGGCAGCAGATCAGGCAGCAAACCAGGGATGGCGGCATCAAGGGTGTGCAGGAAGTGCGCGAGTACAAGCGCCGCTACCCCGAAAGCGAAGCAGCCGCGCACGTGGTGGGTTTCACCGACATCGACGGCCGGGGCATCGACGGCATCGAGCTGGGCTTCCAGAGCCAGCTGATCGGCAAGCTGGGCGCGCGCACCGTGGTGCGCGACCGGCTGGGCCGCGTGGTCGAAGAAATGGGCGACCAGGCCGACCCGGTGAACGGCAGCGACATCACGCTGTCCATCGACAGCAAGGTGCAGTTCTTCGCCTACCAGCGCGTGCGCGACGCGGTGAAGGAACACAAGGCCAAGGCCGGCAGCGTGGTGGTTCTGGACAGCCAGACCGGTGAAGTGCTGGCGCTGGCCAACTACCCCAGCTACGACCCTTCCAACCGCAGCAGCCTGAGCGGCGGCT
This sequence comes from Betaproteobacteria bacterium, assembly GCA_043716645.1. Lineage (GTDB taxonomy): Bacteria > Pseudomonadota > Gammaproteobacteria > Burkholderiales > Burkholderiaceae_C > Rubrivivax. The sequence goes on from JAYSYH010000109.1 coordinate 13,206, forward strand.
CGCTGCGCAACCGCGCGTTGACCGACGTTTTCGAGCCGGGCTCGACGATGAAGCCGCTGGTCGTGGCGCTGGCGCTGGAAACCCAGCGCGTGCGTGTTGACCAGGTGATCAACACCGCGCCGGGCAGTCTGGTCGTTGGCCCGCTGGTGGTCAAGGACGCCCACCCGCACGCGGCGCTGACGGTGCAGGAAGTGATCCAGAAAAGCAGCAACATCGGCGCCGCGCGCATCGCGATGGCCATCCCTGCGCGCGAATTGTGGGAATTGTTCAGTGCGGTCGGCTACGGCCAGAAACCGCAGATCGCCTTCCCGGGTGCGGTGACGGGCCGGCTGAAACCGTACAAGAACTGGCGCCCGGTGGAACAAGCCACGATGGCCTACGGCTACGGTTTGTCGGCCTCGCTGCTGCAGATGGCGCGGGCCTACACGCCGCTGGCCCGCGATGGCGATGTGATTCCCGTCACCATGCTCAAGCAGGACCACGCGGTCAACGGCCCGCGCGTGCTGTCAGCCGCCACCACGGCCGAGATCCGCAAGATGCTGCAGATGGCCACCGGCCCCGGCGGCACCGGTCCCAAGGCGCAGACCGTGGGCTATTCGGTGGGCGGCAAGAGCGGCACCGCGCACAAGCAGGAAGGCAAGGGCTACGCAACGAACAAATACCGGTCGTGGTTCGTCGGCATGGCGCCGATCAGCGCGCCGCGCATCATCGTCGCGGTGATGGTCGACGAGCCGAGCAACGGCAAGCACTACGGCGGCGACGTGGCCGCACCGGTGTTCAGCGAAGTGGTGCAGCAAACGCTGCGCAGGATGGGCGTGGCGCCCGACCTGGATGTGAAGGCGCAGATCAGCGCCAAGCCGGGCGCTGCGCTGCCGCTGGTCACCGAGCCGGAAAGCTTCTGATGCCGACCGTCTTGACGACCACCAACGAAGCCGCGCAGTGGCTGGGCGCCCGCGTGCGCGGCCGGCTGCGCATGGACAGCCGCACAGTGCAGCCGGGTGACGGCTTCATCGCCTGGCCGGGACATGCCACCGACGGACGGCACTACGTGCAGGCCGCGCTGGACGCCGGCGCTGCGGGCTGCCTGGTCGAAGCGCAGGGCGCCGAGGCTTACGCCTTCCACTCGGAACGCGTGGCTCAAGTGGCTGACCTGAAAGCCGCAACCGGCGCCATCGCCGACCACTATTTCGCCCAGCCCAGCGCCGTGCTGGACGTGGTGGCCACCACCGGCACCAACGGCAAGACCAGCACCGCATGGTGGACGGCGCAGGCGCTGACCCGGCTGGGCCGGCGCTGCGGCGTCATCGGTACGCTGGGCGTGGGTGAACCGCCTTCCCGTGCAAGTCACGGTACGGGCGGTGATGCCGCCGGCACCGGGGCCGGTGGTATCACCCACACCGGCCTGACCACCCCCGACCCGGTCACCCTGCACGCTGCCTTCCGCAACTTTGTCGACCTGGGTTTTTCAGCCTGCGCGCTGGAGGCCTCGTCCATCGGCTTGGCCGAACACCGCCTGGCGGCCGCACGCATCGACGTGGCGCTGTTCACCAACTTCACCCGCGACCACCTGGACCACCACGGCAGCATGGCGCACTACTGGGCAGCCAAACGCGCTCTGTTCGACTGGCCCGGGTTGAAGTCGGCGGTGGTGAACACCGACGACGAGCATGGCGCCGCCCTGGCCGGCGAACTGGGCCGCGGCGCGCTGGACCTGTGGACGGTTTCGCTGCAGCACGCAGCCCGCGTGCAGGCCGGCGGCCTGCGCTACACCGACGATGGCCTGGCTTTCGAATTGACCGAAAACGGCCGCCACGCCAGCGTGCACAGCCGGTTGGTCGGCGAATTCAACGCCAGCAACCTGCTGGTCGTCATAGGCGGCCTGCGCGCTTTGGGCGTGCCGCTGGCCGACGCCGCGCAGGTGGCGGCCGAACTGACGCCGGTGCCCGGCCGCATGCAGCGCATTGGCGGCCGTGACATCGACGTGGTGGTCGATTACGCCCACACGCCCGACGCGCTGGCCAAAGTGCTGCAGGCGCTGCGCCCGCTGGTCACCGCGCGCGGCAGCCGGCTGTGGTGCGTGTTCGGCTGCGGTGGCAACCGCGACGCCACCAAGCGCCCACTGATGGGTGCCATCGTCGCGGCCGGTGCCGACCACGTAGTGCTGACCAGCGACAACCCGCGCGCTGAATCGCCCGACGCGATCCTGGCGCAGATCCTGGCCGGCATCAACGTTATCGGTGAAGGCGACGACGACACGGCTGTCATCGAAGACCGCCGCCTGGCCATCGCCCACGCGGTGCGCCAGGCCGAGCCCGGCGATGTGGTGCTGCTGGCCGGCAAGGGCCATGAGGACCACCAGGACATCGCCGGCGTCAAGCGCCCGTTTTCCGATGTAGCCGAAGCCCGTGCCGCACTGGCGCTGCGCGATGGCGAACGGCTGGCACCCGACGTGCGGAAGCCTGCGTGATGCTGACCCTGGCCCAAGCCCAGGCCCTGTTGCCCGGCAGCCGAGTGGTCGGCGATGGCGGCCTGACCGTGTCCCGTGTGCACAGCGACACGCGCACGCTGCTGCCCGGCGACCTGTTCGTCGCGCTGCGCGGCGAACGTTTCGACGGCGCCGACTACCTGACACCAGCGCGGACTGCCGGCGCCGTCGCGGCCCTGGCCGAGCGCGGCCTGTCCGATGCTGAAGACGGCATGCCCGGCCTGCTGGTGCCCGACGCGCTGGCCGCGCTGCAACAGCTGGCTGCGGGCTGGCGCGCGCGCTTCACGTTGCCGCTGATTGCAGTGACGGGCAGCAACGGCAAGACCACCGTCACGCAGATGACCGCGGCCATCCTGCGCAGTTGGCTGGGTGCGGCGTCGCTGGCCACGGCGGGGAATTTCAACAACCACATTGGCCTGCCTTTGACGCTGCTGCGGCTGCGCGCCGGGCACCGCGCCGCGGTGTTGGAACTGGGGATGAACCACCCCGGTGACATTGCGCTGCTGGCCGACCTGGCTGCGCCAACGGTGGCCCTGGTCAACAACGCCCAGCGCGAGCACCTGGAATTCATGAACAGCGTGGAAGCGGTGGCGCGTGAGAACGGCAGCGTCATCACGGCGATGGGTGCCGGCGGCACGGTGATCCTGCCGGCCGACGATGCACACACGCCCCTGTGGCGCGCGCTGGCCGGTGGCCGCAGTGTGCGGACCTTCGCGCTGTCGGCGGCAGGATCGGGCCGGGCCGACTTCACGGCTGAGTTCGCGGCCGACTTCACGGCACAAGCCCGCTGGCAGGCCGACACGCAGATGTGGCGGTTGACGCTGCACACGCCCGCCGGCAGCACCAGCAGCACACTGCGCCAGGCCGGCTTGCACAACGTGCGCAATGCGCTGGCTGCAGCGGCTTGCGCGATGGCGGCCGGCGCGCCGCTGGCGGCGGTGGCCCACGGCATCGCGTCTTTCGCGCCGGTGGCCGGCCGCTCGCAGCTGCTGCCGCTGCAGCGCGGCGGGCAGGCTGTCACGCTGGTCGATGACAGCTACAACGCCAACCCCGATTCGGTGCTGGCCGCCATCCGGGTGCTGGCCGGCTTGCCAGGCCCGCACTGGCTGGTGCTGGGTGACATGGGCGAGGTCGGCCACGAAGGCCCGCGCCTGCACGCCGAAGCCGGCGCGGCAGCGCGCGCGGCCGGCTTCGAGCAATTCTGGGCCGTCGGTGCGCTGTGCGCGCAGGCCGGCGCCCACCGTCACTTCAGCAGCGTGGCCGACCTCGTCGCCGCGCTGCCGCAGGCCGGGGCTGCGGCCTCGGTGCTGGTCAAAGGGTCGCGCTTCATGAAGATGGAACAAGTCGTGCTGGCACTGCAGCAGGCACCGGCATCGCCAGCGTCGCCGGGACAGGAAGCCACCGATGCTGCTTAGCCTGAGTCAGTGGCTGCTGCAGCAAAGCCCGGAAGCCTTCAGTTTCCTGCGCGTCTTCCAGTACCTGACCTTCCGCGCCGTACTGGCCGCGATGACCTCTTTGCTGATCGGCCTGGCTTTCGGGCCGTGGGTCATCCGCAAGCTGACCGCGCTGAAGATCGGCCAGCCGATCCGCGAATACGGCGTGCAGGCGCACCTGGGCAAACGCGGCACGCCGACGATGGGTGGCGTGCTGGTGCTGATCGGTATCGGCGTCAGCACGCTGCTGTGGTTCGACTGGGGCAACCGCTTCGTCTGGGTCGTGATGCTGGTCACTTTCGGCTTCGGCGCCATCGGCTGGACCGACGATTACCGCAAGGTCGTCAACAAAGACCCCGAAGGCATGAAGAGCCACGAGAAGTTTTTCTGGCAAAGCCTGATCGGCGTCATCGCCGCGCTGTACCTGGCCTTCAGCGTCAGCGAAACCAGCAACCTGCGCGTGCTGGAACTCTTCCTGCGCTGGGTCAGCAGCGGCTTCAGCAACGAATTGCCACCGCGCGCCGACCTGATGGTGCCGTTCTTCAAGACCGTCAGTTACCCGCTGGGCGTTTTCGGCTTCATCTTCCTGACCTGGTTCGTCATCGTCGGCGCTTCCAACGCGGTGAATTTCACTGACGGTCTGGACGGTCTGGCCATCATGCCGGTGGTGATGGTGGGTTCGGCACTCGGTATCTTCGCTTACATCACCGGCAATGTGGTGTTCAGCAAATACCTGCTGTTCCCGCACATCCCCGGCTCCGGCGAATTGCTGGTGTTCTGTGCGGCGATGGCCGGCGCGGGCCTGGCCTTCCTGTGGTTCAACGCCAGCCCGGCGCAGGTCTTCATGGGCGACGTGGGTGCGCTGTCGCTGGGGGGTGCGCTGGGAACCATAGCCGTGATCACGCGGCAGGAAATCGTCCTCGGCATCATGGGCGGCGTTTTCGTTGCCGAAGCGTTGAGCGTGATGATCCAGGTCGGCTGGTTTAAGTACACCAAGCGCAAAACCGGCACCGGCCGCCGGGTGTTCCTGATGGCGCCGCTGCACCACCACTTCGAAAAGAAGGGCTGGGCCGAACAGCAGGTCGTCGTGCGCTTCTGGATCATCACCATGCTGCTGTGCTTGGTCGGCCTGGCCAGCCTGAAGCTGCGCTGACAGGGTGATGAGCGGGCGATGAACTTCCTCAAAGACCTTCACGTGCTGGTGCTGGGCCTGGGCGACAGCGGCCTGGCCATGGCCCGCTGGTGCGCGCGCCACGGTGCACGGGTCACGGCCTGGGACTCGCGGGCCAGCGCGCCCGGTGCAGCCGCACTGCGCCACGAATGGCCCGTTGTCGAGATCGTCAGCGGCGCGCTGGGTGTCGACCGCCTGATCGGCATGCAGCTGGTGCTGAAGAGCCCCGGCCTGGCGCCGTCCGATGCGCGCGTGGCACCGCTGCTGGACGAAGCGCGGGCCATCGGCATCGCGGTCCAGGGCGAACTCGACCTGTACACGCGGGCGCTGGCCGATCTGAAAGCCGACCAGGCCTACGCGCCGCAGGTGCTGGCCATCACCGGCACCAACGGCAAGACCACCACCACCGCGCTGACCGCGCTGTTGGTGGCGCGCGCCGGCCGGCGCGTGGCGGTGGCCGGCAACATCGGGCCGACGCTGCTGGACACGCTCGGCGCCTGTCTCGACCAAGCGCGCGACGAGCGGCCTGAGGTCTGGGTGCTGGAGCTGTCCAGCTTCCAGCTGGAAGGCGGCGGCACCGGCGTGAAGGGCTTCGAGCCCGACGCGGCCGCGGTGCTCAACATCACGCAAGACCACCTGGACTGGCACGGCACGATGGCAGCCTACACGGCGGCCAAGGCGCGCGTGTTCGGCTCGGCGCCTGGCAGCAGGGTGACGATGGTGATCAACGCCGACGACCCTCGCGTGGAAGCGCTGGTGCCGCAGCCTACGGTCGTCAAAGGCAAGGCCAGGCCCGTGCCCATCACCCAGACCGTGTTGCGTTTCAGCCTGGACGCACCGCGCCACCCCGGCGACTTCGGCCTGGTCACGGAAAACGGCATGGCCTGGCTGGTGCGCGCTTTGCCGGTGGACGAGACCTTCAAGCTGAAGAAGGGCGAGGAACTCGAAATTCATTTGCAGCGTTTGATGCCTGCCGACGCGCTGCGCATGCGCGGCCGCCACAACGCGGCCAATGCGCTGGCCGCGCTGAGCCTGGCCACGGCCATTGGCTGCCTGCTTGCGCCGATGCTGCACGGGCTGCGCGAATATGCCGGTGAACCGCACCGCATGCAGCCTGTGGGCCGGGTCGGCGAGGTCCAGGCCTATGACGACAGCAAGGCCACCAACGTCGGCGCCACGCTGGCTGCGTTGAATGGCCTGGGCGCCGACCAGGCGCCGTCCAAGCTGGTGGTGATCCTGGGTGGCGACGGCAAGGGACAGGACTTCAGCCCGCTGATCGTGCCGCTGGCCCGCCATGCGCGTGCCGTAGCCACCATCGGGCGCGACGCCGAGGTCATCGAAGCCGTTATCGAAGCTGCTGGCGAAGCCGTTATCGAAGCCGTTATCGAAGCCGTTGTCGAAGCCGCTGGCGAAACCGCTAGCGAAGCGGGTGTGGAAAGCGTTCCGGTGCAGCGCTTCGCCACGCTGCAGGCCGCAGTGAACTGGTCTTTCGAACAAGCGCGGCCGGGTGATGCCGTGCTGCTGAGCCCGGCCTGCGCCAGCCTGGACATGTTCCGCAACTACGCCCACCGCGCCGAGGTTTTCGTGGCGGCGGTGCAGGCGCTGGCACTGGAGCGGGGGCAGGCATGAGCGCTTTCACGGCTTCGATCCAAGGCTGGTTTGCGAACCGTCGCGACAGCGTGGGCGCGCTGCCGGTGCGCGACCAGGTCGAGGTGGGCGGTGCCCGCCCGGTGCGCCTGATGGCCTTCGACCAGACGCTGGTGGCGGTGGTCGGCGCGCTGATGCTGCTGGGCGTGGTGATGGTCTATTCGGCCAGCGTGGCGCTGCCCGACAACCCCAAGTTCGCGGCTTACTCACCGGCCTTCTTCCTGCAGCGGCACCTGCTGTCGCTGGCCATCGCTTTCGTCGTCGCGCTGGCCACGGTGCAGGTGCCGATCGCGTTCTGGGAAAAACACGCCCCGCTGATCTTCGTGGTGTCGCTGCTGCTGCTGGTGCTGGTGCTGATACCGGGCATCGGCAAGGTGGTGAACTTCTCGCGCCGCTGGATTCCGCTGGGCATCATGAACTTCCAGCCCAGTGAACTGGCCAAGCTGGCGATTGCGCTGTACGCGGCCGGCTACATGGTGCGCCGCATGGACACCCGCGAAGAGTTCTTCCGTGCCGTGATGCCGATGGTGGTGGCCGTGGCCATCGTCGGCGTGCTGCTGATGCGCGAACCCGACATGGGTGCCTTCATGGTGGTGGCCACCATTGCGCTGGGCATCCTGTTCCTGGGTGGCGTCAACGCCCGCATGTTTTTCCTGATGGCCATCGTCATCGTCGCCACCGCCGCCGTCTTCCTGTATTTCGACGACCTGCGCCGCGAACGCATCCTGGCCTACCTGGACCCCTGGAACCCCAAGTACGCGCAGGGCAAGGGCTACCAGCTGACGCATTCGCTGATCGCCCTGGGCCGGGGTGAAATCTTCGGCCAGGGTCTGGGTGCCAGCGTCGAAAAACTGCACTACCTGCCCGAAGCGCACACCGACTTTTTGCTGGCCGTGATCGGTGAAGAACTGGGCTTCGTCGGCGTGGCCACGGTCATCTGCTTCTTCTTCTGGATGACGCGCCGCCTGTTCCACATCGGCCGCCAGGCCATCGCGCTGGACCGCGTCTTTGCGGGCCTGCTGTGCCAGGGCATCGGTATCTGGATGGGCTTTCAGACCTTCATCAACATGGGCGTGAACCTGGGCCTGCTGCCGACGAAGGGGCTGACGTTGCCGTTGATGAGCTACGGCGGCAGCGCGATCTTGATGAACCTGATCGCGCTGGCCATCGTGGTGCGCGTGGACATCGAGAACCGTGCCCTGATGCGGGGGGGGCGAGCATGAACCTGCGCACGCCACCGCACCTCGTCGTCATGGCCGCGGGCACGGGCGGCCACATCATCCCGGGTCTGGCCATTGCGCAGGAAATGCAGGGCCGCGGCTGGAGCGTCAGCTGGCTGGGCACCACGCACGGGATGGAAAACAAGCTGGTGCCGCCAGTATCCGCATCGGGCATCCGCATGGACACCATCACCTTCAGCGGTCTTCGCGGCAAGGGCCTGCTGCACACGCTGACCGGCGGCCTGCGCCTGCTGAAAGCCTTCGTTGACTGCTTCCGCATCCTGCGCGCGCGCGGCGCGAACGCGGTGCTGGGCATGGGCGGCTACGTCTGCTTTCCTGGCGGCCTGATGGCCAGCCTGTTGAACCGGCCGCTGATGCTGGTGAACGCCGATGCCGGACTGTTGTTGTCGAACAAGAGCCTGCTGCCGGTGGCCGACCGTGTGGCTTTCGGTTTCGCCGGCGCAGCCGCAGCGAAGACGAAGAACGCCGTCGTCACCGGCAACCCGGTGCGTGCGGAAATTGAAGCCCTGCCCGCACCGGCTGCGCGCTATGCCGGCCGCAGCGGCCCGCTGCGCTTGCTGGTCGTGGGTGGCAGCCTGGGCGCGCAAGCGCTGAACCAGGTCGTGCCCGCCGCACTGGCCTTGCTGCCCGCTGCACAGCGCCCGCAGGTCGTCCACCAGACCGGCGCGGCGAAGTCCGACAGCGTGCGCGCGGCCTACGCCGCTGCCGGCATCGCCGCCGAGGTGCTGCCCTTCATCAGCGACATGCCGCAGCGCCTGGCCGTTTGCGACGTGATGCTCTGCCGCGCCGGGGCCATCACCGTCAGTGAGCTGTGCGCCGCTGGTGTGCCGGCCATGCTGGTGCCCTTCATCGCCAGCACCACCGCGCACCAGCGCGACAACGCAGCGTGGATGGCCGGGCAAGGCGCGGCCATCCATCTGCCGCAGCCAGATCTGACGCCAAAAAAGCTGGCCGGTCTGCTGGTCGGATTGAACCGCGAAGGCCTTCTGGCGATGGCCGATAAGGCGCGCGCGCTGTCCCGTCCGCACGCGGCCGCGCGGGTCGCCGATGAGCTGGAGAAGTTGCTTCAACGGCAGCGGGGCCGGGCATGAAGCACGCCATCCAGCACATCCACTTTGTCGGCATCGGTGGCTCGGGCATGAGCCCGATTGCCGAGATCTTTCACCGCCTGGGTTACCGCGTGTCGGGCTCGGACCAGAGCGACAGCGCGGCCACGCGGCGCCTGGCCGGTCTGGGCCTGAGCGTGTTCACCGGCCACGCCGCAGAACACATCGCCGGCGCGCAAGCCGTGGTCACCAGCGCCGCCGTGCAGGCCGACAACCCCGAGGTGCTGGCCGCCCGCGCGCAGCACATCCCGGTGGTGGCGCGCGCCGTGCTGCTGGCCGAATTGATGCGGCTGAAGCAGGGTATCGCCATCGCCGGCACGCACGGCAAGACGACGACGACCTCGCTGGTGGCCAGTGTGCTGACCGAGGCCGGTGTCGACCCGAGCTTTGTCATCGGCGGCCAGTTGAAGAACGTCGGCGCAAACCCACCCACCGCAGCGGGCGCAGCCGCGCCTGCGGGTGCCAAGCTGGGCGCTGGCGAGTACATCGTTGTCGAAGCGGACGAAAGCGACACCAGCTTCCTGCATTTGAGCCCCGTCATCAGCGTCGTCACCAACATCGACGCCGACCACATGGCCACCTACGGCCACGACCTGGCCCGGCTGCACGCGGCCTTCGTCGAATTCATCCACCGCCTGCCCTTTTACGGCCGTGCCGTGCTGTGCAGCGACGACGCCGGTGTGCGTGCCATCCTGCCGGCGCTGCAGCGGCCCGTCACCACCTACGGCCTGAACGAGGGCGTGGATGTGCGCGCGGTAAACGTGCAGGCGCTGGACGGTGGCGGCATGCGCTTCACCGCGCAGCAAGCGGGCTGTGCCGACCTGGCTGTGACGCTGAACCTGGCCGGCGAGCACAACGTGCGCAACGCGCTGGCGGCGATAGCGGTGGCGCGCGAAATCGAATTGCCCGACGCGCCGATAGCCCGCGCGCTGGCGCAATTTGCGGGCGTGGCAAGGCGCTTCGAACGCCACGGCGAAATCGCCATCGCAGCCGAAAACGGCGGCGGCCATTACACCTTGATCGACGACTACGGCCACCACCCGGTCGAGTTGGACGCGGTCATCCAGGCCGCACGCGGTGCCTTCTCTGGCCGGCGTCTGGTACTGGCTTTCCAGCCGCACCGCTACAGCCGCACGCGCGACTGCTTTGCTGATTTCGTCAGCGTGCTGGCCCGGGCCGATGCGCTGCTGCTGACCGAGGTTCACGCCGCCGGTGAAGCGCCCATCGCAGGCGCCGACGGCCGCGCGCTGGCGCAGGCCCTTCGCAGCGCTGCTTGCAGCGCGCTGCAGTTCGTGCCGGCAGTGGCAGCGCTGCCGGCGGCTATCGCACTGACGGTGCGCAACGGCGACGTGCTGATCACCCTGGGCGCCGGCTCCATTGCCGCGCTGCCGCAGTTGCTGATGCCCCACACGGAGGTTGCAGCATGAGCAGCGCAGCAGTCGGCAAGGTGACGGTCAAGGACTTGGGCAAGGTGGCCGTCTTGATGGGCGGCAGCAGCGCCGAACGCGCGGTCTCGCTGATGTCGGGCGGCGGTGTGCTGACGGCGTTGCTGGCGCAGGGTGTCGACGCGCAGGCCTTCGACCCGGCCGAGCGCGAACTGGGCGAGCTGAAGCGCGATGCTTACACCCGCGTCTTCATTGCGCTGCACGGCCGCCACGGCGAAGACGGCACGGTGCAGGGCGCGCTGGAACTGCTGGGCCTGCCGTACACCGGCAGCGGCGTGATGGCCAGCGCTATCGCGATGGACAAGGTCATGACCAAACGGGTCTGGCAGACCGAAGGTTTGCCCACGCCGTGCTGGGTGTGGCTGGCCCCCGATGCGCAGTCACGCGAGGCCATCCAGGCCGTGCCGGACCAGCTGGGTCTGCCCTTGATCGTGAAGCCGCCGCGCGAGGGTTCCAGCATCGGCATCAGCAAGGTGGTCGGGTATTCACAGATGCAGGACGCGGTGGCCTTGGCCGCAAAATACGACCCCGACGTGCTTTGCGAAGAATTCATCGAAGGCCTGGAATTGACCTGTCCCGTTCTGGGCCAGGGCTCAACCGCCAGGGCCCTGCCGGTGGTGCGCATCGACGCCCCCGACGGCCAGTACGACTTCCAGAACAAGTACTACACCGACGTCGTCAAGTACGGCATACCCAGTGGCTTGTCGGCCGCCGAAGAAGCCGAAGTCCAGCGCCTGACGCTGGCCGCCTATCGCCTGCTCGGCTGCCGTGGCTGGGGCCGTGCCGACCTGATGTTGCGCGCGTCGGATCGCGCGATCTTCCTGCTGGAAATGAATACCAGCCCGGGTATGACCAGCCATTCGCTGGTGCCGATGTCGGCCCGCGCTGCCGGCCTGTCCTACGAAGCGCTGTGCCTGCATCTGCTGCAGCAGGCCACGCTCGATTCAACGCGCTGAACGACAAGACCATGCCCCGCGGCGCCGCCCCCCGCCACCACACCATCGCCCCGGCGCCGGTGATGCCGGCCGACGTCCGCCTGATGAATGCCGTAGCCAGTGCGGTGTATGCCTTGGCAGCCGTTGGCGCGCTGATCGCCGGTGTGTTGTGGCTGATGCGTAGCCCGCTGTTCCCGATCCGCAGCATCCAGCTCGACGGTGACCTGTCGCGCAACAGCGTGCCCACCATCCGCGCCAACGCCGGCCCGATGTTGGCCGGCAACTTCTACAGCGTCGACCTGCAAAAAGGCCGCGCGGCTTTCGAGTCGGTGCCTTGGGTGCGCCGTGCCGTCGTGCACCGCGTGTGGCCCGACCGTCTGGCGGTGCGCCTGGAAGAACACCGCGCCGAAGCGCTGTGGCAAAGCAATGTCGGCGCAGGCGAAGAGTTCGCCGGCGACAAGCTGGTCAACAACCACGGCGAGGTCTTCCAGGCCAATGTCGGCGACGTCGAACAAGACGGCCTGCCCAGCTTCGCCGGCCCCGACGGCAGTGCCCGCCAGATGCTGGCGCTGTACCGCCGCTTGCAGCCGGTGCTGACCCGGCTGGACCTGGGCATCGACAAGCTGCAGCTGACCCAGCGCGGCTCGTGGCGGGCCGAGCTGGACAGTGGCGCCTTGATCGAGATGGGCCGCGGCAGCGATAACGAGGTGCTGGCGCGCACCGAACGCTTTGTGCGCACGTTGACGCAGGTCACGGCCCGCTACGGCCAACCGCTGGAATACGCCGACCTGCGGCAAGCCGGTGGATACGCCGTGCGCCTGCGCGGTGTCAGCACCACGGCCCCGGCCAATAAAACCAATTAGAGCGAACGAGGGAAACCCGACATGGCCAAAGAATTCAAGGACATGGTGTTCGCGCTGGACATCGGCACCGCCAAGGTGATGGTGGTGGCGGCCGAGGTTTTGCCCGACGGCAGCCTGCGCGTGGCCGGCCTGGGCGTGGCGGCCACGCACGGCTTGAAGCGCGGCGTGGTGGTCAACATCGACGCTACCGTGCAGAGCATCCAGCAGGCCCTGAAAGAAGCCGAAATGATGGCCGCCTGCAAGATCACCAGCGTCTACACCGGCATCACCGGCAGCCATATCCGCGGGCAGAACAGCACCGGCATGGTCATCGTGCGCGACAACCGCGAGGTCACGCCGGTGGACGTGGGCCGTGTCGTCGAAACGGCCAAGGCCATCAACATCCCGAACGACCAGCGGCTGCTGCTGGTGGAGCCACAGGAATTCATCATCGACGGGCACGAGGTGAAAGAGCCCATCGGCATGAGCGGCAGCCGGCTGGAAGTGAAAGTGCACATCGTCACCGGTGCACAAAGCGCCGCTGAGAATATCTTGAAGTGTGTTCGCCGCTGCGGGCTGGAAGTCGAGCGCCTGGTGTTGAACCCCAGCGCCAGCGCGGCGGCGGTGCTGTCGCCCGACGAGATGAGCCTGGGCGTGGCGGTGGTGGATATCGGCGCCGGCACCACCGACGTGCAGATCTACACCGACGGCAGCGTGCGTCACACGGCGGTGATTCCGATTGCCGGCGACCTCATCACCAGCGACATCGCGATGGCGCTGCGCACGCCGACGAAAGACGCCGAAGAGATCAAGGTGGAACACGGCGTGGCCAAGCAGATGCTGGCCGACCCGGGCGACCAGGTCGAGGTGCCGGGCTTGGGCGACCGCGTGCCGCGCATGTTGTCGCGCCAGGCTTTGGCTGGCGTGATCGAGCCGCGCGTCGAAGAAATCTTCACGCTGGTGCACCAGGTCATCCGCGAAAGCGGCTACGAAGAACTGTTGTCCAGCGGCATCGTCATCACCGGCGGCAGCGCGGTGATGCCAGGCATGGTGGAACTCGGCGAAGACATCTTCCTCAAGCCCGTGCGCAAGGGCTTTCCGCTCTACAACGGCGCGCTGTTCGACATGGTGGCCAACCCGCGCAGCGCCACCGTGATGGGGCTCTTGGAAGAAGCGCGAAGGGCAAGGGCCCGCGGCCACAAGGCGGCGGCACAGGCGGGGTCGGTGAAGAACATCGTCGGCCGTGCGAAAGACTGGTTTCTTGGTAACTTCTGATTGACTTGTAATTAGCGAATTTGTTTTCTGGCAGGGCAAAAAATGACAAAAAGTTGTAATTCAATTAGCCCGAACTTTTCATCAACCGGCAACTGCAACACACCCAAGTAGGAGGCTCAAATGCCCATCGAAATGATCGACGAATTTGACGAAGGCACCCAGATCAAGGTAATCGGCGTGGGCGGTGGCGGCGGCAACGCCGTCGAGCACATGATCGGCCAGGGCGTGCAGGGTGTGGAGTTCATCTGCGCCAACACCGATGCGCAAGCGCTGCATCGCAGTTCTGCCGGCTCGCTGGTGCAGTTGGGCAAGACCGGCCTGGGTGCGGGCAGCAAGCCCGAAGCCGGGCGCGTTTCGGCCGAAGAGGCGGTGGAAAGCATCCGCCAGTCGATTGCCGGGGCGCACATGCTGTTCATCACCGCCGGCATGGGCGGCGGCACGGGCACGGGCGCGGCGCCGGTGATTGCGCGTGTGGCGAAAGAAATGGGCATCCTGACGGTGGGCGTGGTGACCAAGCCTTTCGACTTCGAGGGCAAGCGCCGCGGCAAGCAGGCAGAAGACGGTGTGGCCGAACTCGAAGCCAACGTCGACAGCCTGATCGTTGTCCTGAACGAAAAGCTGCTGGAAGTGATGGGCGACGACATCACGCAAGAGCAGGCCTTTGCGCACGCCAATGATGTGCTGAAGAACGCGGTGGGCGGCATCAGCGACATCATCCACATGGACGCGCAGGTGAACGTCGACTTCGAAGACGTGAAGACCGTGATGAGCGAGCCCGGCAAGGCCATGATGGGAACGGCCATCGCCAGCGGCCCTGACCGCGCCAAGAAGGCCGCCGAAGCCGCCATGGCCTGCCCGCTGCTGGAAGGCATCGACCTGCGCGGCGCGCGCGGCGTGCTGGTGTTGATTGCGGCCAGCAAGGGCACCTTCAAGCTGGCTGAAAGCCGCAACGCGATGAACGCCATCAAGTGCTACGCGGCCGAAGACGCGCACGTGATCTATGGCGCCGCCTACGACGAAAGCCTGGGCGACCAGCTGCGCGTGACGGTGATTGCCACCGGCCTGAGCAGCGTGCGCAAGGCCGTGGCCCAGCCGCCGACATTGGTGCAGCAACCGATGCAGGCGCTGCGCACCGGCACCGACAACGTGCCGATGTTGAACAGCGCAATCAGCGCAATCAGCGCAACCAGCGCGATGGCGCACCAGCCGGTGAACATCAACGCCCCGGCGGCCGCGCAGCACAGCTACGAAGGGCTGAACACGCCGAGCGTGTGGCGCAGCGCGCGTTCGCAGGCCGCAGCCAAGGTGGACGCGCTGGCCAGCAATGGCATGGACGACATCGACATTCCGGCGTTTCTCAGGAAGCAGGCAGACTGAACACGGCTGCATGCCGGGTGCTCGGCCCGGTTGAATGAAACAAGCCCGGCTGGTCCGGGCTTGTTGGTTGATAACCCACCGGACAACCCACCGGTGTGCCGGGCGTTTCTTGCCTGACCTCTCGCGGGGTTACCCGCCGCGACCCACAATTCCTCCAGGATGCACAGAGTTGCCCATCCTGACCGACTCCGCCGAACCCAAGGCTTAGCCCATGTTGATGGAAACTGACGCTGCCGGGCAGCGTGCCGCGACGATGGACCCGAACGCGCCGCTGGCGCTGGTCATTGGCAGCGGCTTTGGTGGTTTGGCCGCAGCCGTGCGCCTGGCCGCCCGCGGCTGGCGCGTGCAGGTGCTGGAAAAGCTGGACGTGCCCGGCGGCCGCGCTCGCGTGCACCACGTCGACGGCTACACCTTCGATGCTGGCCCGACCATCATCACCGTGCCGTTTTTGCTGGAAGAGCTCTGGGCGCTGGCCGGGCGCAAGCTGGCTGACGACGTCGAACTGCGCCTGCTCGACCCCTTCTACCGCATCCGTTTCCCTGACGGCGACCACTTCGACTACAGCGGCGACCCCGCTTTGATGCGCGCCGAGGTACTGCGCATCGACCCCACGGCGGGCCCGGGCTACGACGCCTTCACGGCCGAAGCCGACCTTTGCTACAAATTGGGTTTTGAAGCGCTCGGCTGCCATGCCTTCGACGGCATCGGCGACTTGCTCAAGGCCGTGCCTTCGATGGCCCGCATGAAGGGCTGGCGCAGCCTGCATGCCATGGTCGCCAAGCATTTGAAGCACCCCAAGCTGCGCAAGGTCATGAGCCTGCAGTCGCTGCTGATAGGCGGTAACCCGTTCTCGGTGACCTGCGTGTATTCGCTGATCAATGCACTGGAAAGGCTGTACGGCGTGCACTGGGCGATGGGCGGCACGGGCGTGTTGGTGAACGGCCTGGTGGGTTTGATCGAAGGCATGGGCGGCAGCCTGCGCACCGGCGCTGAAGTGCGCCGCATCGAGGTCGAAGGCGGCCGTGCCACGGGCGTGACGCTGGCGAATGGCGAAACCCTGCCGGCCGACATCGTGGTCAGCAATGCCGACACCGCCTGGACCTACAAGAACCTGATCGACGCCCAGCACCGCAAGGTCTGGAGCAACGCCAAGGTCGAGGGCGGCAAGTATTCGATGAGCCTGTTCGTCTGGTACTTCGGCACCAACAAGCGGTTTGAAGACGTGCCGCACCACATGATGGTGCTGGGCCCGCGCTATGAGGCCCTGCTGAAGGACATCTTCAAGCGCCACCACCTGGCCGACGACTTCAGCCTGTACCTGCACCGACCCACGGCCACCGACCCGGCCATGGCGCCGGCCGGCTGCGACACCTTCTACGTGCTGTCGCCGGTGCCGCACCTGCAAAGTGGCACCGACTGGGCCGCCCAGGCCGAGCCCTACCGCGCGGCCATTGCCGAGGCGCTGGAACAGACGATATTGCCGGGCCTGCGCGAACACCTGACGGTGTCCTTCGTGACCACGCCGCAAGACTTCCAGGACCACCTGTTGTCGTACAAGGGCGCGGCTTTCGGCCTGGAGCCGCTACTGCTGCAAAGCGCCTGGTTCAGGCCGCACAACCGCAGCGAAGACGTCAAGGACCTGTTCATGGTGGGTGCCAGCACGCACCCGGGTGCGGGCATCCCGGGTGTGCTGATGTCGGCCAAGGTGCTGGAAACGGTGCTGCCCGATGTGGCCACCGTCCAACGACGGGTTTGAGGCCGGGCCGTCCCCTGCTGCTGGAACAAACCCTTGCCGTTGCGCAGCGCCTGCTGCTGGAGCAGTGGCGCCAGCGGCGCGGCCTGATCTTCTGGGCGGCGTTCCCGGCGGCGATGATGTTGTTGTTCGGGCTGGTCTACGCCCACAACGCCAGCATGCGCGCCGGGCTGGACGCCGCCGCCGCCGGCATCCTGATGGGCGCAGCGCTGTTCTTCAGCTGCCTGGGCGGCACGGTCGCCCTCATCGCTGCCGAGCGCGAACGTCGCACCTTGCGCCGCCTGCTGGCTTCACCGCTGCACCCGGTGGCCTACTTCCTGGGCGTGGTGCTGGCGCAGTTGCTGCTGGCGTGCGTGCAGGTGGTGGTGCTGTACAGCATCGCGTGGTTCATTGGCGCGCGCTATCACGGCAGCCTGTGGCTGGGAGGACTGATCCTGCTGCTGTCGGTGTTTTCTTACGTGGGCATGGGCTTCTTCCTCGGTGCACGCTTTGCCCGGCGCAGCGAGGAAGTGGTGGTCGCCCTGTCGGCCATCGGTGTGCCGCTGCTGGTGCTGGGAGGCACCTTCTTCCCGCTGGAGATCATGCCCAGCGCGATGCAGGCCGTGGCGCAATTCAACCCCATGCTGCACATGAACCAGGCCTTCAAGGGCGTGGCAGCGTACGGCCTGGGCGTGGCCGAGCTGCGCTTCGAGCTGGGTTTTCTGGTGCTGTTCTGCGGCCTGTCACTGGGTTTGGGCGTGCGTTCGTACCGGCAACTGCTGTTGCTGGAGCAAAGGGCATGACAGCCGCCCTGGAGATCGACGGCCTGCACAAGCGCTTTGGCGACCGCCAGGTGCTGGACGGTTTCAGCCTGCAGGTGCAGCGCGGCGAGGTCATGGGCCTGCTGGGCCCCAACGGTTGTGGCAAGTCCACGGTGCTGAACATCGTTTGTCAATTGCTGCAGGCCGATGCCGGCCAGGTCCAGCTGATGGCTGAACCGCTGGCCCGACTGGGCGCCAGGGGACGCGCGCGCGTCGGGCTGTGCGCGCAGGAATGCGCCCTCTACCCTGACCTGCTGCCCGCCGAGAACCTGCACTTCTTCGGCCGTCTGCACGGCCTGCCGGCCGCGCTGCGACACGCGCGGGTCGCCGAACTGATGGACAGCTTTGGCCTGGCCCCGCACGCGGCCACCCGCGTGGGCCGGCTGTCGGGCGGATGGCAGCAGCGGCTGCACCTGGCCGTGGCACTCGTGCACCGCCCCGAACTGCTGGTGCTGGACGAGCCCACGGCGGCAGTCGACGTGGCCGCGCGTCTGGACCTGTGGCGGCTGATCGAAGGCCTGCGCGACGGCGGCACCACGATTCTGATGACCACGCACCAATTGGCTGAGGCCGAGCGCCTGTGCAGCCGCGTGGCGCTGATGCAGGCCGGCCGAGTCGCCGCGCTGGGCAGCGTGCCCGAACTGCTGGCCCGCGTGCCCGGCCAGGCGGTGGCAAGACTGCAGTCGCGTGACCCTGCAGCCACCGTGCAACGTGCCCGGAGCCTTGGCTGGGCGGTGCGCCAGCGCGCTGGGCAGCTCAGCTGCCTGCTGCCACGACGCTTGGGTCTGCGCGAGGTGGTGGACGCACTGGACGGCCCCGAGGTCAGCGCGGTGAGCGTTCAGGCGGTGAGCTTGGAAGACGCCTATCTTGAATTGGTGGGCGAGGACGCGCAGCTTCAGTAGCTGGTCGTTCGTTGGTTGATCGGCCGTGGAATCCTGCGAGGGTGCTGGAGTCAGTGAATGCTTTTCTTCATCACCGCGCGCCGCCGAACGAGGCCCCGTGCCGTCAAGCGCAGCATCAGGTACAGCCCGCTGGACGGTTCAGGCACCGTCACCGCAGACACTTTCCAATTGTGGGTCGTGGGTTTGTACTGCCCAACGCCGGAAACGCCGTCGTCGTGGTTTGTTCCGCCAGCCTGGCCGCCATTGACAACCAAGCTGACGATGCCCGTAAGGGCGGTCGGCACCGGCAGGGTGAAGGTGTAGACATCGCTGCCAAAGGCCGGCTGCAGCGCGTTCGCCAGGCATTAACGGTCTTCAGAACCGTCGATGCCTATTTGTGCCCGGGCTCCCCCCGCAGAATCGTCGCAACTCCCCCCGATACAGGGGGTGTGGCAAGGGCTGTGAAGGGGAGCTGCGAATCTTGAGCTCGTGCAGAATTGTAAAAATCGCAACGGGGGATTCAGGCCATGAAAATCAGACTCGAGTTCGCAGCGTTTGTGCTCATTTCGGCTTCCGCTTCCGCGCTACCGGCCCACGCAGTCGTCATCACGTTCGACGGGCTGACGGGCGGCGCGGTCACACCAAATGGCGCAATTCTGTATCCATCGCCGGTTGTGATTGACGGGTACACCTTCACGACTTTGCCTTTCCTTGACGGCCGTCCTGCGCAATTTGCCACTTGGACGGCCGCGTCGAACGTCAACGCGAGTTTTTCAAACTACACCGGCTCTATCTCTTTGTTTTCGAACTCGGGCAGCCCGACGACGGTGAGAGCCACCGGCGGCGGCGCATTCAGCGTCAGCAGCTTGTCGTTGGGCTACCTTTACCGCCCAGCCAACAGCATCACGGTGACCTTTTTGGGCAGTCTGGCTGGCGGTGGCAGCGTGACGCAGACATTCACAACGGCTGCGCTGGATGCGGCGCTTCGCACCGTGACCTTGTCTGGATTCGTCGGGCTGACTTCACTTACGCTGTCGCAAGCTGGCGGCAACGAAGCCTTTCAATTCGACAACGTGAACGTGCAAGCTGTTCCCGAGGCGGCCTCGGCACTGACCTTCGGCTGCGGCCTGCTGAGTCTGCTGGCACTGTTGGCGCTGCAGCGCAAGACCTGATCGGGTCGCTCAACCGCCCGACCGCTTCAACCGCGCGGTTCGCCCTGCTCGTTGACGGTGACCGTTGGTCCTGGCGCCTGCGTCATCTGCACGCGGTAGTCCTGGCCGCGGAAGTTGTAGGTCACGTCCCAGTACGCAGCGCGCGCCTGGCCGGGGTTGCGGTTGCAGCGCTGCACGTTCTGTGTCGTGACCACTTGCTGGCTGGCGTCGCCGCGCCCGGTGTTGTTGCCGATGGCAGCGCCAGCCAGCACGCCGATGCCGGTGGCCAAGTCCTTACCGGTGCCGCCGCCAACCTGGTGGCCGAGGATGCCGCCGATCACCGCCCCGAGCAGCGCGCCCGGCACGTTGGCGTTGCTGTTGCGCTCGGTGCTGCGCTCGGCCTGTACCTGCTGCGGTTCCACCCAGCACCGTTCGCCCGAGTCTTCCACCACCGCGCGCACCGACGTGACATTGGCCTGGAACAAGCGCTCGTCGTCGCGGCGGCTGTAGTCGCGCGACACCATCGGCAGTGGCGCGTAGCGGCGGTCTTCGACGGCTGCGCCGCGCTCCACGGCGCGAGCCGACGAAATGCGGTCGTTCATGCCCATGGCGGCCAGCGACGGGTACTGACCCGGACGCAGCACCACGCAGTCACCGCCGTAGCGGGCGTCCTGGCAGGCTTCCCAGCGCCCGCCGCTGACCACGGCCGATGAAGCCCGGTCATTGAAGCCGGTGCGGCGGAAGTCCTCGACAGGCGCATCGGCGGTCAGGCTGCGACCCTGGAAACTGGCGTCTTCGTAGAACACGATGCGGCTTGCTGGTGCCGGGGCCGGTGGAAAAAGGGCGGGCCGGGGCGCCGGCTGCCAGTCAACGTCAGCCTCGTTGCGGCCCACCGCGCGCACCGACGAGATGCGGTCGTTCAGGCCGAGCGCCGTCAATGACGGGTATTGCCCCGGTCGCAGCACCGTGCACGGACCGCCGAAGTTGGCGTTGACGCAGACCTCCCAGCGCCCGCCCGTGACCACTGCCGAAGAGGCCCGGTCATTGAAGCCGCTGCCCCTGAAGTCGGGCAAGGGCTGAACGGCAGTGAACGAGCGGCCCTGAAAGCCCTCGTTTTCGTAGAAGTCGATCTGGCTGACGACGGCAGGCATGGGTCCGGGCATGGGCGCAGGCAAGGGCGCAGGCTCCTGGCGCCGGTCGACGGCGCGCACCGAAGAGACCCGGTCGTTCAGTCCCATCGCAGCCAGCGAGGCGTACTGACCCGGTTGCAGGACCACGCAGCGGCCGCGAAAGCGCGGGTCTTCACACAGCTCCCAGCGCTCCCAGCGTTCGCCCCTGATCACCGCTGAAGCCGCCCTGCTGTTGAAACCCTGGCGCTGCAGGTTTTCGACTTCTCCGGTGGGGGTGAACGACGGACCCCGGTAGTCCTCGCGCTCGAAAAAGGTGACTTGAGCGGAGGCCTGGGTAGCCACCATCACGCCGGCCGAAATCAAACCCAGGCGCATAGTTCTTTTCATGTCGATCTCCAGTGTGTGCGGTGCGCTGCGGGGGCGCAGGGGGTGCGGATCCGGCCACCACCGTCATTGGAAAGCTTTGCACGCCGCTGGCAGGGCAGTCTGTGCGTCCACGCACCGTGGTGCTCGCCGGCCTGCCGATCAGTCACCGAGCAGTTCGCTGACCACCTTGAAGTCGTCGACGCGGTCGCAAACTGCCTTCACGGCAGCCAATACCGGCACGCCCAACAGCAGGCCCCACAGGCCCCACAGCCAGCCGAAGGCCAGCACGCCGACGAACACCGCCACGGCGTTCATGCGGCTGGTGCGGCTGGTCAGCCAGGGTGTCAGCAGGTTGCCCGAGATGACGTGCAGGCCCATCGCGATGCCGGCCACCAGCAGCGCCCCGTCCAATGTGCCGAACTGCACGAACGCAACCAGCGCCGCGCCGGCAGTCAGCACCAGCGTGCCCAGGTAGGGCACGAAGTTCAACACGCAGGCGGCCACGCCCCACACGGCCGCGTGTTCCAGGCCGACAGCGCTGAAGGCCAGCCCGACGGCAACGCCAACCAGCGCGCTGGTGAACAGCTGCACCAGCAGATAGCGGTGGATCTGCGCGGTAATCTCGTCGAGCACTTCGACGGTGACGCGCTTCTGGGCGAAGGTCGGCCCGGCGACCCTGACCAGCTTGCGGCGAAAAGTGTTGCCCGAGACCATCAGGAAGTAGGCAATGAAAACCACCACCACGGCCTGCCCGATGGAGGCTGCAACGCCCAGCGTGCCTGTCCAGAGGTAGTCCTTGATGTCGAACCGCGAGCGTTCGATGCTCACCCGCGTGACGCCACGCGGGGCAGCCGGTGCGGCCGTCCCTTCCTGCGCGGCCTGTTCAAGCTGCGCGGCTGCGCGCTGCACCTTGTCGATGGTGGATTCGCTGCGGCCCTTTTGGGCGCGCAGCGCTTCACGCACCTTCTGGGTCGCCGTCGGCAACGACTCCACCAGCGCCGCCGCGTCGTCGCTCAAGGCCGATGCCGTCCAGCCCAGCCCGCCGCCTATGGCCGCCAGCAACACCGCCGCGCCGATGGCCCGCGGCAGATGCAGACGGTGCAGGCGGTCGACGACCGGGCTTAGCGCGTAGCTGATGACCAGCCCCAGCAGCACCGGAATGATGACCACACTGGCCGCATGCAGGGCAAACACGCTGGCCATCACGGCCAGCAGCACCAGCGACGCGCTGCGCACGTCGACCGGCATGTGCAGGTGCAGGCGCGAAGGATCGGCACGCTCTTCCTGGCTCGCGTCCTGGCTCGCGTCCTGGCTTGCATGCGGGCTTGCATGCGGGCTCACTACGGGGCTCACGACGGGGCTCGGTTCAAGGGCCATGTCCGAGCGATCTGCAGCGCGCTCGTCGCGGCGCGCCGAGGTTGGTTCGAGGCTGGGGTCCATCCAAATAGGCTACCGCAGTTTAGCCATTCGCAACCGCACAAACAGTGCGACGCGGCTGCCGCAGCGGCCGCCGAAGCGGCGGTACAAGCAGTCGTTCGCGTCAGGTCAACTGCGCGTCTTCACCCAGGCCAGCACCCAGGTGTCGATCTGCTCGTCCAGAATCTGCAGCGGCAACGAACCTGAACCCAGCACCGTGTCGTGGAAGGCCTTCTCGGCCTCGGCATTCCAGCGCGGCCCCAGGGCTTTTTCGGCCCGTGTGCGCGCCGCGCGGATGCTCAGCATCCCCACCTTGTAGGCACAGGCCTGGCCCGGCATCACGACGTAGCGCTCGATCTCGGCCACCACCTCGCCCTGCGGCATGCCGGTCTGGGCGGCCATGTAGTCGATGGCTTGCTGGCGCGGCCAGCGCTTGTAGTGCATGCCGGTGTCCACCACCAGCCGCACCGCGCGGAACATCTCGGCCTGCAACCGGCCCAGGTCGCTGAACGGGTCGTCCCGGTACACGCCCAGTTCGGTGCCCAGCCATTCGGCATACAGCGCCCAGCCTTCGGCGTAGGCGGTGAAGGGCAGCACCTTGCGAAAGATCGGCCCGCCCTTTTGTTCCTGCGCCAGCGCAATCTGGAAGTGGTGGCCGGGCACGCCTTCGTGGATGGACAGCGTGCGCATGCCGAACTTCGGCAGCTCGTTCAGGTTGCGCAGGTTGGCGTAGAACACGCCGGGCCGCGTGCCGTCCATGGCGGGTGGGTTGTAGTAAGCGCCAGCCGATGTCTTTTCCTTGAATTCGGGCACGCGCTGCACCTCCAGCGCCGCCTTGGGCGCCAGGCCCACCACGGCGCGCGAAAGCTGCAGCTGCTCGGCAATCATCTTCGTGTAATCGGCCAGCGCCGCGGCCCGGCCGGCATCGGCGTTGGGGTACAGAAAGCGCGGCTCTTTCGATAAGCGAGACATTGCCCGCGCCGGCGTTTCGCCGGCCTGCAGCTGGCCTTGCGCGCTCAGGATCGCCAGCATCTCGGCTTCGATGCGCGCTACCTCGGCCAGACCCAGGTCGTGCACCTCTTGCGGCGTCATGTTGGTGGTGGTCTGGTTGCGCAGGCGCCAGGCGTAGTAGGCGTCGCCGTCGGGCAGCTTCCACACCCCGTCGTCGGTGGTGGCGCGGGCCAGTTGGCCGTCGAAGAAAGCAATCAGCTTGCGGTAGGCCGGCAGCACGCCGTTGTCGATGGCCCGCGCGCAGCGGGCGTACAACGCTTGTTTTTCGGCTGCGGTCAGCGCCGTCAACTTGTCGACCTTGGCCACGAAATTGACCTGCAAGAGATTCTCGGTGGCCGGTTTGCCGGCAAAGCCGCGCATCTCGGTCAGGACGCGTTCGATGACGAAGCGCGGTGGCACCACGCCGTTCTTCTCGCGCAGTGCCAGGCCTTGCAGCACCTCGTCGAATTTGCGGCCGACTTCGCCCAGCCGCGACAGGTAGTCCTCGGCGCCGCGCAGGTCGGCAATGCGGTGCTGGTTGATCAAGAAATCGGGCGTGCCGTTCTGCACGCCGAACATCTGGTTCACCGGATAGTCATGGAAAGCGAACTTCTCGCCTTCCAGCTGGCTTGCGATGAACCAGGTCAGCACCCGCGTCGACAGCTGCTGGGCCGGCGTCTGGCTGGCGAAATCGTAGGCCTCCAGGTCGGCCAGGTGCTGGTGCCAGTCCTTGAAGTCACGGGCCACCCGGGCCACCGAAGCGTCGCCCAGGTGGGCGTTGTGGCGGCGGTAGCCGAACTGCTCGGCAATGCCCAGCGAGGTCAGCAATTCCGGGTTCTGCAGCGTGAATTTGACGAAGATCTTTTCGTAGAACAGGTTCAGGCTGACAGGCCGGAACCACACCAGGTTGACCACGAACAGCGTGGCCGCCAGCAGCACGGCAGCGGCGACGACACCGAAGGTCTTCAGCAGGGTTTTGCGCATGGTGGGCAATGTCAGGCCGTCGGCCCGGTGAGCCGGTGTCCGGCGGCCAGCAGTTCATCGACCAGCTTCAGCACGAAGGCACCCGACGCCGAATACGGATCGAACTCCGGGTGCTGCATGCGCACCATCGCGTCGTCGTCGGGCAAGCGCACGTGGGCCATGCTCCAGTCGGGGTAGCGGCGCCGGGTAATCTCTTCGAAGGACAGCAGCTGCACGTCGTTGTGCCGCCGGTCCTGCAGGATCTGGGCGTACAGGCGGTTGACCTCGCCACGCTCGCCTTCCAGTACCTGCAGGTACAAGCCCTGGCCCTGGCACAGTACGCCGCTGACCTGGTGCGCGGTGTTGTGCATCTGTGCGGCGGCCAGGATGCCGGCGGTAACGGTGCCCGTTTGCGGCCCCACCGCGCGGCTGACGTACAGGATTTGAACCAGCATGGCGAACTCGCTAATCAAGCCGACGCCGAAAGCGGCACCGCACGCCGGATGATGGCCGAAAGTCAGGCGCTTTGATGCGACTCAGAGTTCGCCAGCGAACATCTGGTTCAAGTCCAGCCGCGCGCGCAGCCGCGTGCACAACATGAAGCTGCCGACGAATTTGCGTTGCAGGAACAGCAGATCGGGCGGCGGCGTACGCGCATAGCCTGCGCCGAAGAACTGCGCCCGGCCTTGGCTGAAAGTGCGGGCAAACAGGTCGGACGCGCCGAAGTCGTAAGGGCCGCGTTGCTGCAGCATCTCGCCGGCGGTCAACATCATCGCGATCACGCCGCGCGTCTGCGCCGGTGGGTCTTCGCTGGCGATGAAGCCGGCGGCCCTTGCTGCGGCGGTCAGGCGCGGCACATCGGCGTCGCGCAGCGCGCGGCCCAGTTCGCGCAGTTGCTCGACGCGCAGGTCGCTCACCGCCTCGGTCGCACCGAAGTCGATCAACGCTACCCGCCCGCTGGCCGCGTCGAACAGGTAGTTGCCGAAGTTGGGGTCGGTCTGCACCAGGCGCATGCGGAAGAACTCGTGCACCGACAAGCGGCTGAGCGCGCCGGCCACGTGGTCGCGCTGGGCCTGCGCAACGTCAGGCCGCATCAACTGGTCGACCGGCACGCCGGGCGCGAAGGCGGTGGCGATGATGTGCGCGGTGCAGTGTTCGTCGAACACCTCGGGCACCGTCAGCACCGGGTCTGCGCCCAGGCGGCGGCGGTATTCGGTGGCGTGGCGGGCCTCGGCGCGGTAGTCGGTCTCCAGATGCAGTTGTTCGCGCACGCGGGCCAGCAGTGCGGTCGGGTCCAGCGCGGCCGGCACCAGGCCGGGCGTGCGCGCCAGCAGCGCCAGGTTGGCCACGTCGCTGTCGATGCTGGCCTTCACGCCGGGGTACTGGATCTTCAGCGCCAGCACCTGGCCGTCGTGCGTCTCGGCACGGTGCACCTGGCCGATCGACGCGGCGGCGATGGGTTCGAAGCTGAAGCGCCGGAAGCGGCGGTGCCAGTCAGCGCCGTACTCGCGTTGCAACACCTCGGTCAGCTGTGTGGCGGGCATGGTGTGGGCCTGATCGCGCAGGCCGCTCAGCATGTCGGCGAAGTGCGGCGGCAGCACACCGTGGCCGTCCATCGACATCAGCTGGCCCACCTTCATCACCGCCCCACGCATCTGCGACAGCCTGCCGGCCAGGCGCTGCGCGTTGGCCGGCGTCAGCATCAGGTCCGCCAGCGCCGGGCGTTCGCCGCGCGCCAACCGCGTCAGGCCGACGGCCGCCGCAGCGGCCGCCATTTCGCCCACCGCGCGGCCCAGGTGCAGGAAACGCCGCGCTCGGCCTTGCGGCACGCGCGCCTGCAGCGCTGTGTCAGGCGTGCCGTCGCTGGGCGGCATCAGGCCTGCGGCTCGCGCCCTGGCGGCGGGTAGGGGTCGGCCACGTAGGCCGGGCCCTTCATCAACATCACGATGCCGCAACCGATGGCCACGGTCAGCACCAGGGTCCAGTGCAGCACCACCAGGCCCACCAATTGATAGATCAGCAGCAGGCTGCCCGCGTCTGCCGGGGCCCCGCTGGGCTGGTCGGGTGACGCCAGCCACAGCAGCGCGGCAACCAGCAAGGGCAGGGCCGTGCCCCAGCCCAGCACGGCCGGCAGGCGCTTGCAGATCACCCACTCCAGGCCGTGGCGCGAGCGCTGGAAGCCGGGCAGCTTGTTCAGCCCGCTCACGGATGCGCCGCGGTGTCGGGGTCCACCGGCGGCGCGGTGTTCAGTACCGGCGTGGCGGACGGCGGGAGGGACAGCCCGGCGGACCGTGGCGCGGCCATCCTCTCGCCGTTCCATTGCTGGCCGCACCAGCAGTGCCCTTCGGTGTCGATGATGCAGGTGCCGCTGCCGCAGCAGCGTGGGTCTTCAGCCATGGTTCAACTCCGGTGCGTGCAAAGCAAGATTCTGCCCAAGCGCTGCGGTTTTGTCGCAGCACCGGGTCTTGTCGGTCGGTATGCTGTGGGTTGGCGTTGCACGCGCCGCCATGCGCAACCCCTCAGGAGCCCCCGCCATGCAGACGCTCGACGACATGCGCAGCCAGCACCTGCTCAGTGACGAGCAGCACGCCCAGATCGGCGCCTGGATCGCCGCCGGCAAGACGCCCGAAGCCATTCTGCAAATGCCGCCCCACCTGTGGCGGGCCTTCACGCTGGCCAGCGTGCTGATGGGCGTGGACGCCGACCTCGACCAGCCGCCGCTGATGGGCGGCGACGGCGGCTGAATCGGCAGCGCTGGCACTTACGGGGTCTTCAGCGCCTCGGCCAGCCCGCGTGCATATTCCGCGCCGTGCCTGACCTGCGCCGTCGATGCCTTCAGCGTGCCGCCGATGGCCTCGGCGCGCCCGCCCAGGCATTGCGCCAGGAAGTTTTCCGTTACCGCGTTGAATGCGATGTTGTTCACCGGCCGCGCGAAGCCGTGGCCTTCGTCGGGAAACAGCACATAGGTGACCGGAATCTTCTTGGCGGCCATCGCGTCGACGATCTGGTCCGATTCGCGCACGTTGACGCGCGGGTCGTTGGCGCCCTGACCGATCAGCAGCGGCCGGGTGATCTTGTCGGCCGAATTCAGCGGTGAACGCTCGGTCAGCCAGGCCTTGCCGGCCTCGGTGCCGGGGTCGCCCATGCGGCGGTACATCTGCTGCTTGAACGACTCCCAATACGGCGGGATGGTGCCCAGCAGCGTGTTCAGGTTCGACGGGCCGACGATGTCCACGCCGCAGGCAAAGACCTGCGGCGTGAAGGCCAGGCCGGCCAGCGTGGCATAGCCGCCGTAGCTGCCGCCCATGATGGCCACTTGCTCGCGCTGCGTGACGCCGGCCTTCACGGCCCAGTCGACGGCGTCCAGTAGGTCGTCCTGCATCTTGCGGCCCCATTCGCCGTCGCCGGCCGATGTGAAGGCCTTGCCGAAGCCGGTCGAGCCGCGGAAGTTCACCGACAGCACCGCGTAACCGCGGTTGGCCAGCCACTGGTGGTAGGCGTCGCCGCCGTAGCCGTCGCGCGCCCAGGGCCCACCGTGCACCAGCAAGACCATCGGCACGGGCCGGCTGGCCTTGCCGCTGCCGGTCGGGTCGACGGCCAGCGGCAGCGTCAGGTAGGACACCAGCGTCAGACCGTCGCGCGATTTCAGCTCCAGCGGCTGCATCGGCACCAGCGGCGCGCCTTCCATCTCGGGCCGGCTGACGAAGAGCTTGCTCAAACGCTGCGCGCCGCGGTCATACAGCCAGGTGCTGCCCGGCGCCGTCACCGGGTCCATCGTCACCACCCAGCGGTTGTCGTCGTCGCTGCGCGAGGTGATGCTGAACTGCCCCGGCGTGGCCGCCTGCAGGCGCTTCAGGTCGGTCTGTATGGCCGGGTCGAGGCCGACGGTTTCGCGCTTCAGGTAGTCCACGCTGTAGGCCTGGGCCATGCCGGTCTGCGGGTCGTACAGGGCCGACGCGATGTCGGCGCGCGCGTCCTGCGCCACCACGGTGGTGGCGCCAGTGGTCAGGTTCTGCGCCACCAGCGCGGCCTTGTCGCGGCCGCGTGTATCGGTCCAGTACAGCGTTTGCCCGTCGGCTGCGATGCGCTGCGGCTGGGTGGTCTGCGCGTCTTCCAGACCGACGCTGACGAAAGGGGTGGCCTCGGCCACGCCGTCCTTCAGGCGGAAGTACTCGGCGCCGCCGTCGGCGCGCGATCGTTGCGCCACGCGCAGCGTCAGCGCATCGTCGGCCTCGAAGCCGCCGTAGCGGTCGTTCTGCAGCACCAGCGTCAGTTTGCCGCTGACCAGGTCCAGGCTGTGCACGTCGTGCCAGCGCGCGTCGCGGTTGTTCAGCCCGACCAGGATGCGGTCCTTCACCTTGTTGCTGATGGCCACGACCTGGGCCCGCGTCTTTTCGAAAGGCGTGTAGTTCTTCAGCCTGCCGCTGGCCACGTCGACGCCGTAGAGCAGGAAGTTTTCGTCGCCACCCTGGTCGTTGATGTAGAGCACGGTCTTCGAGTCGGGCGACCAGAAGGTGCTGCGGATGGGGCGCTGCTTTTCGGCCGTCAGGGCGCGCGCCGCCGCCGGGTCGGCCACCGGCGCCACCCACACGTTGAGCACGCCGTCGCGTGGCGCGATCCAGCTCAGCCATTGCCCGTCGGGGCTGATGCGACCGCCCACCTTGGTCGGGTTGCCGAACAAGCGGCTGCGTTCGATCAGCGGCACCGCAGCGTCGGCCGCCAGCGTGGCGGCTGAAGGCGTGGACGGCGCGGTCGGCGTGGTCGTGCAGCCGGCGGTCAGGGTGATGCCGGCGGTGCCGGCAGTGATGCCGGCCGTAGCCAGCAGGGTCAGGACGGGACGGTTCATGGGCACCTTCGAGGGTTGCTGACGCACGGGCGGCGCCGGACAGAAGCGCGTTTGTACCGCACCCTGAATCGACGCCGCACCGGCCCTGCCGACGGCAGTGCCCAGGGTCTTACAGGAACTTGTAGTTCGCGCTGAGGTAGACGAAGCGCCCGCGCACGTCGGTGTAGCTGAGGTCGTAGCCGCCGACGAAGCCCGCGCCGTAGTTGGTGTACGGCGGGTCCTTGTCGAACAGGTTCTTCACGCCCAGCGTCAGCCGCAACGCCTTGATGCCGCTGTAGGACACCTGGGCGTCATAGGTCTCGTAGCTGCCCACCTGGCGCGGCACGGGGGTGGTGGCGGCGGTCTGCAGCGCGGTGCGCAGGTCGCGGTAGCCGACCTGGTAGTTCTCGGAGAAGGTGGCCGCCCACGGGCCGTTGTCCCAAGTCGCGCTGAGCACATGGCGCCAGCGCAGCACCACACCGATGCCGATGGCCGCCGGGTTGTTGATCGACGAGGTGTAGCTGCCGTCGGTGCCCTGCACGTCGTACTTGGTGACGTAGTTGCCGTTCAGGCCCAGCGTCAGCCGGTCCGTCGGCGTCAGCGCGATGCGGCCCTTCACATCCACGTCGATGCCTTCCACCTGGACCTTGCCCAGGTTGACCAGGCCTTGCAGGATGCCGGTGATCGGGCCCACGCCGCTGGCGTTGCCGTCGGGGGCGCCGCGCTGGACGTAGGCCGCATAACGCGCCGGGTCACCCAAGATGGTGGCGGTGGACAGCGCACTGCGGATCACATCGCTGATCTCTACCTTGTACAGGTCGAAGCCGAGCGACAGGTTCTTCACCGGTTCGATCACCAGACCCATGGTGTAGGACGTCGACTTTTCGGGCTGCAGCGCCGGGTTGCCGCCGCCGATGGTGACGAACTGCGTGCTGCAGTCGATGATGCCGCTGGTGCCGATGGGGCAGCGCAGCAGGTCGCGGCTGCCATTGCTGGTGATGCCGCGCGCTTCGGGGCTGTACAGGTCGGTCAGCAGCGGCGCGCGAAAACCGGTGCCCACCGAGGCGCGGAACAGCACTTCATCGACGGGGCGCCATTTCACCGACGCCTTGGGGTTGGTGGTGCTGCCCACGCGCTGGTAGTTGTCGTAGCGCACGGCGGCGTTGAACTCCAGCGCCTTCAACACCGGCACGTTGACCTCGGCGTAGGCCGAGGTCACGTTGCGGTCGGCCGCAAGTGGCACGCCGGGGGCACCGAAGCCGGCGATCAGGAACTGCCTGTTGGCGTCTGACGGCGCAATGGCCAGCGCTTCCTTGCGGTACTCGGCACCCAGCGCCAGGCTGACCGCACCGGCCGGCAGGTTGAACAGTTCGCGCGAGGCCTTGGCGTCCACCCCCTTGACCGTGTTGGTGGTCACGTTGAACAGCCCGTTGTAGGTGCTGTCCGTCGCGGCCTGGCGGGCCGCTGCATCGGTGGTGTCTCCGAAGGGGTTGATGACGCCGCTGTTGACCAGGTTCAAGTACTTGTCGGTCAAAGCCCAGCCCTGCGTCAGGTTGGTGGTGACCTTGTTCTTGCTGTAGACGCCGCCGATGTCGATGTCCCAGTTGGCCAGCGTGCCGCGCACGCCGGCCACCAGGCGCGTGTTGTCGATGACGTTCTCGGTCTTGCGGGTGCCCGTGGGCACCGAGCGGAACAGCAGCACCAGCGGCTGGCCCGCCAGCCCGTTGGCTGTGGCGAAGCTGGTCGGGTAGTAGGGGCTGGTCGGCGGCAGCAGCGCGAAGGCGTTGGCCACGCCCGTGGTGCCGGGCGGGAACAGCGCATTGCGCAGCGCCGTGGGCAAGGTCGGGTACTTGCTGTTGACCAGGTTGCTCAGCGAAGTGAAATACGGGCTGTTGGGCAGTTGCGCGGCGCCGTTGATCAGCACGTGCTGCGTGGTGTCTTCGACCTTGTTGCGCGTCAAGCCCGCTTCGGCGTAACCCTCGAAGCTGCTGCCCAGGTTCAGCCGGCCGGCCGCTGCCACGCTGGTCAACGTGGATTCGGGCTGCAGCGCGATGTAGGGCGCATTGTCATAACGGCACTGTGCCAATGTGGTCAGCGGCGAGACCAGCGAATACGGCCCGCAATTCGGGTAATTCGGGTTCACGATCTGCCCGCTGGGCAAACGCACGTTGGCCGGGAAAGACGTGGTGCTGGTCTTATCGAGTTGCTCGGCCGCAAAGATGTTGCGGGCGAAGCTGCGATCGGAGCCGAAGATGGGCTTGACCGTGGCCATGCTGGCCGCCAGCGTGGCGGTGAATTTGTCAGTGTCGAAATCGCCGAAGCCGGCGACGACGCCGACTTTGGCTTCTCGGCCGCCGCCGGCACGGCTGGGGGCGCCAGCTGTGGCACTGGCCTCGACGCCTTTGAATTCACGGCGCAGGATGAAGTTCACCACACCGGCCATTGCATCGCTGCCGTAGACGGCCGAAGCGCCGTCCTTCAGCACCTCTACGCGCTCGATCATCGCCACCGGAATGCTGGAAATGTCCACGCCCGACGAACCGCCGACGGCCGGCGCGCTGCGGCGGCCGTTGACCAGCACCAGCGTGCGCGATGTGCCCAGCCCGCGCAGCGACAGCAGAGACTGCCCGTTGGCGCCGCCCTGCCCGCCACCGGCGCCGCTGTTGGCCACTTGCGTGGCGCCGGCCGTGGACGTGGCCATCACGCTCTTCAGCAACTGCTCGGCATTCGACGCCCCGGTGCGCGCGATGTCGTCCCGGTTCAGCACCTGCACCGGCAGCGCGGTTTCGGCTGCGATGCGCTTGATCGACGAGCCGGTGATTTCGATGCGTTCGGTGCTCTGCGCCAGGGCCTGCGTGTTCAGCAGCAACAGGGGGGTGATGGCGGCCGCGACGGTGGACAGGCGGTAACGCAGACGGGGACGGAGACGGAGACGGAGACGGGCAGGGCGCATGAAGTTTCCTCTTTGGCGGCGTTGATGGCGGACGGTGGTCTGGGTCATCCAATTAGGCCCAATAAAACCACGATTGAATTCCCGCGGTCAGGCTAAAGCATTAGCAAGTTTCTTGCCTGTGTTTGCCCATCAGCACAAACGCTTGTGGTGCGACAGACACCCGTTCCATTAAGCGGAACGGTGGTTCTCAGGTCTGGCCCAATTGAAAGCCAATCCCAGGAATTCTTTGGCCCTGACGACTTCGGATGGGGCGCGGCGGGCGGCAATTCCCCTAAAGTTGGTGATGTCTGAATCCGCGGCGTGGGCACCTCCGGTGCCAAGCCGGCCCCTTTTCAACTTCGATGCGATGAACCGGAGCCTTCTGCATGACAGCACCCGTGAACCGACGCGGTTTCATGGCCGCGAGCCTGCCTGTGTCCTTGGGCGCGGGCGTTGCTGCGGCCAGCGTGATGCCTGACAAGGCGCAGGCTGCAGGAACGGCTGTGTCGGCGTCGCCATTGGAGGGCGTGGATGCGGCCACCTTGCAAGTCCGCATGGCCGCCGGCCGGCTCAGCGCGCTGGGTCTGACGCGTGCCTGTCTGCGCCGCATCGCGGCCATCGACCATGGCGGCCCGCAGTTGCGATCGGTGGTCGAGATCAACCCCGACGCGCTGGCTCAGGCCCGCACGCTGGACGCCGAGCGCAAGGCCGGCCGCGTGCGCGGGCCGCTGCACGGTCTGCCGGTGCTGATCAAGGACAACATCGCCACGGCCGACCGGATGGCCACCACCGGCGGTTCGCTGGCGCTGGCCGGTCTGCATGCGCAACGCGACGCCCATATCGTCACGCGGCTGCGCGAGGCCGGTGCGGTCATCCTGGGCAAGACCAACCTCAGCGAATGGGCCAACTTCCGCAGCACGCGCAGCAGCAGCGGCTGGAGCAGCCGCGGCGGCCAGACCAGGAACGCTTACGCCTTGACGCGCACGCCCAGTGGCAGCAGTTCGGGTTCCGGCGTGGCGGTGGCCGCCGGGCTGTGCGTGTTCGCGGTGGGCACCGAAACCGACGGCTCCATCGTGTCGCCAGCCAGCCGCAGCGGCATCGTTGGCTTCAAGCCGACCCTGGGCCGGGTCAGCCGCGACGGCATCATCCCCATTGCGGCCTCGCAAGACACGGCCGGGCCGATGGCGCGCAGCGTGGCCGACGCGGCGTTGCTGATGTCGGTGCTGGCCGGGCCCGATGCCCGCGACGCCACCACTGCAGCCGTGCCGGCTGACACCGCGAACCCCAGCTACCTGCGTGCTTTGAAAGTCGACGCTTTGCAGGGCGCGCGCATCGGCGTGGTGCGCAGCCCGCTGCCCAACCAGCCGCAGGCGCTGGCCCTGTTCGAAGCTGCGTTGCAGGTGTTGCAGGCGCAGGGTGCGGTGCTGGTCGAGAACCTGAACATTCCCAACCGCGAAAAATACGCGACCACCGAAACGACGGTGTTACTGCACGAATTCAAGGACGGCGTGGCGAAATACCTGGCCGCTTTCCAGCCCGACGCGCCGGTGAAGAACTTGCAGGATCTGATCGCCTGGAACACCGCCCACGCCGCCCTGACCATGCCCTTCTTCGGGCAGGAACTGGTGCTGCAGGCCGAGGCCACGACGGGCCTGGACAGCAAGGACTACACCCAGGCGCTGGCGGTCAATCACCGCTACTCGCGTGCTGAAGGCCTGGACGCATTGTTCGCCGAACACCGCCTGGACGCGGTGGTCACCGCCACCGGCAACCCGGCCTGGCGCATCGACCACGTCCTGGGCGACTTCAGCACGCGCGCCGGCTTCACCGCGCCGTTCGCGGTGTCGGGCTACCCGCACATCACCGTGCCGATGGGCCTGGTCGCCGAGCTGCCGGTCGGCTTGTCTTTCGGCGCGCTGGCTTGGCAGGACGCAAAGCTGCTGGGCATCGCCTACGCCTACGAACAAGCCAGCCGCATGCGCCGGCCGCCCAAGTTTCTGGCCGACGCCGGCTGAAGCTGGATTTCGAAACACCAACAACCACACGAGACCCGAGATGCACACCACCTGCTACAAACTGACAGCTGCCGCCTTGCTGGCCAGCGGCACCTTCTGGGCCCACGCCCAGACCCCGCCGGCCACCGCGCCGGCAGCTGCAGCGCCGCCCGCACCGTCCTGGCAACAAGGCCGCACGGCAGAACAGAACGCGTCACCGCTGCACCCCATCGCGCCCATCTTCACCGGCCGTCCGGCCAGTGAACTGCCGGTGAACACGCTGAAGGTGCCGGCCGGCTTCAAGATTGAGGTCTACGCCGACGGCATCCCCGAAGCGCGCTCGCTCGCCTTGGGCGACAAGGGCACGGTCTTTGTCAGCAACCGCAACCTGAGCGATGTCTACGCCATCGTCGAGAAGGACGGCAAGCGAGAGGTCAAGCGCATCCTGAAGGGCCTGAAGTCGCCCAACGGCGTGGCCTTCGACAAGGGCACGCTCTATGTCGCCGAACGCGGCCGCATCACGCGTTACGACGGCATCGAAGACCGCCTGGACAGCCCGCCTGAATCGCAGGTGGCCAAGGTCGTCATCGACAACCTCGACCCCACCAACCAGGCCGGCCACTTCTGGAAGTTCCTGGCGATGGGGCCTGACGGCAAGCTGTACTTCAACATCGGTTCGCCGGGCAACATCGTGATGCCGGGCACCAGCCAGGCCAGCATCAACCGCGTCGACCCGAAAACCGGCGTGATGGAACAGTACGCGCGCGGCGTGCGCAACACGGTCGGCTTCGACTGGCACCCGAAGACCAAGGACCTGTGGTTCACCAACCATGCGCGCGACTGGGTCAGCGACGACCTGCCCAACGACACGCTGAACCGCGCGGCCAAGCCGGGCATGAACTTCGGCTACCCGTTCTGCCACCAGGGCGACCTGCTCGACCCCGAATTCGGCAAGAACCGCAGCTGCGCCGAATTCGACGCGCCGGTGATGAACCTGGGCGCCCACATTGCCCCGCTGGGGATGCGGTTCTACACCGGCAAGATGTTCCCGGCGGCTTACCAGAACAGCATGTTCATCGCGATGCACGGCTCGTGGAACCGCAGCACCAAGCAGGGCTACAACGTGATGCAGGTGACGCTGGACGGCAAGGGCGTGCCGACACTGAAGCCCTTCCTCGAGGGCTTCCTGACCGATCCCAAGGCCGACCCGCCGATGTGGGGCCGCCCGGTCGACGTGCTGGTGATGAAGGACGGCGCGCTGTTGGTGTCTGACGACTACAACGGCATCGTCTACCGCGTCAGCTACAAGCCATGACCCGGCTGCACATCGCCGGCAGCCTGGCGGCGCTGTGCGTGCTGGCGGCTGTGTCGGCCCGGGCGGCGGACCCCGACGCGCCGTGGCAGCCGGCCCTGACCTGCGCCGCCTGCCACGGCGCCCGTGGCAATTCGCCGACGCCCGAGGTGCCATCGCTGGCCGGCCAGCCCAAGCAGTTCATCACCACGCAGCTGGTGATGTTCCGCGAGGGCCGGCGGCTGAACCCGGTGATGGCCGCGCTGACCGCGAACCTGAGCAACGCCGACATCAACGCGCTGGGCGGCTATTACGCCGCCTTGCCCGCGGTGGCTGCGGCGACACCGCAAAGTGAAGACCACCAGAAAGCCGGCCGCGCCCGCGCCGAGCAGCTGAATTGCGTGCAGTGCCACGGCGCAGCGCTGAAGGGCCAACAGCACATCCCGCGGCTGGCCGGGCAACAGGCGGCCTACCTGCGCACGCAGCTGCACGGCTTCAAGGCGCAGACGCGTTTCGACATGGACGGCAACATGACATCGGCCGCGCAGGCGATGACGGCTGACGACATCGAACTGCTGGCCACCTACCTGGCGGCGCTGCCCTGAAATCGGCGCGTTGGCCAGATACTCTGCTGTGCACCTGACAACGGAGACACCATGAAGCTGCCCGAACTTGCGCGCAAAGCCCCGCCGGACTTGCCTGCCCTTCATGCCCTTCGTGCGCTTTATGCCGTTGCCCTGTATGCCCTTTATGCGCTGGCCTCCAGCCTGACGCTGCTTGCGGGCAGCGCACACGCCCAGGAAAAATTCACCTACCTGACCAACTGGTACGCCGAGGCCGAGCACGGCGGCTTCTACCAGGCGCTGGCGACTGGGCTGTACAAGAAAGAGGGCCTGGATGTCAGCATCCGCATGGGCGGCCCGCAGGTGAACGGTTTGCAAGTGCTCGCCGCCGGGCAGGTCGACTGCATCATGGGCTACGACGTGCAGACCATGAAGGCGCACGAACAAGGCATCACCGCGGTGACGGTGGCGGCCGCCTTCCAAAAAGACCCGCAGGTGATGATCGGTCACCCCGAGAACTTCAAGCAGATGGCCGACCTGAAGGGCAAGACCATCCTGATCTCGGGCGACGCCCGCAGCAATTTCTGGCCCTGGTTGCAGGCCACCTTCAAGCTCGACGAGAAGCAGGTGCGGCCCTACACCTTCAACATCCAGCCCTTCGTGGCCGACAAGAACGTGGT
Source organism: Betaproteobacteria bacterium (assembly GCA_043716645.1). GTDB lineage: Bacteria > Pseudomonadota > Gammaproteobacteria > Burkholderiales > Burkholderiaceae_C > Rubrivivax. Next base: position 49,898 of record JAYSYH010000109.1, read on the forward strand.
GCAGCAGGGTTACCTGTCCAGCGAACCGTACGCCATCGAAAAGCAGGCCAAGTTCAAGCCGAACGCCTTCTTGCTGTCCGACCACGGCTGGCCGCCTTACACCACCACCATCGTCTGCATGCAAAGCACGCTGCAGAAGAAGCCCAAGCAGGTGGCGGCCTTCGTGAAGGCCAGCATGCAGGGCTGGAAGGACTACATGACGGGTGACCCCAAAGCCGTGTCCGCGGCGAATGCGTTGATCCGCAAGGACAACCCGAACATGGGCGAGGACGAGTTGCTGAACGGCATCCGTGTGCTCAACGAGGCCGGCATGGTGCTGGGCGGTGACGCCAGGACGCTGGGCGTGGGCATCGTCACCGACGCGCGCATGCAGAAGACCTACGACATGCTGGTGAACATGAAGCTGCTGAACCCGGCGAAGGTCGACTTGAAGAAGACTTACACCACGCAATTCGTCAAGGACCTGAAGGTGCTGCCCTGACGCCTGGCGCCCACAGCAGCGGGCCGTCGGCCGTTGAAGTCCTGTCGGCTGAAAAGACCTACCCGAACGGCACGCGAGCGTTGCTGCCCGTCAACCTGACGGTGCGCGAAGGCGAGTTCGTCACGCTGCTGGGCCCCAGCGGTTGTGGCAAGAGCACGCTATTGAAGATGGTGGCCGGCCTGCTGCAACCCAGCGCCGGCCGCCTGCTGTTGTGGGGCCAGACGGTGGACCGGGTCGAAGCTGGCGGCCACCGCCTGAGCTTTGTCTTCCAGGAAGCCACGCTGATGCCCTGGGCCCGCGTGCGCGGCAACGTGCGCCTGCCGTTGGACCTGGCCGGTTTGCCCATCGGCGTGGCCGCGCCGCGCGTGGAAAGCGCGCTGCAATTGGTGGGACTGAGCAAATTCGGCGACAGCCTGCCGCGCGAACTGAGTGGCGGCATGCAGATGCGCGTGTCCATCGCACGCAGCCTGGTCACGCAGCCGCAGCTGCTGCTGATGGACGAGCCTTTCGGTGCGCTGGACGAGATCACCCGCAACCGGCTGGACACCGATTTGCTGGCGCTCTGGCAGCGTCAGAAACTGACCATCGTCTTCGTCACGCACTCGATCCACGAGGCGGTGTTCCTGAGCCAGCGCGTGGTGGTGATGGCCGCGCGGCCGGGGCGCATCGTCGATGAATTCGCCATCGCCGAACCCTATCCGCGCCGCGCCGATTTTCGCGTGTCCACAGCCTTCAGCCAGCACGCGAAGCTGCTGCAGGACAGCCTGTTGCGTGCAAGTGGCGCAGAGGCGGACTTGGCATGAATGCCAACGCCCAGAAGTTTGTCTGGCCGCTGATGGTGGCGGTGGTGATGATCGCCTTGTGGCACGGCCTGGTCGTCCATTTCGAGGTGCCGGTCTTCCTGGTGCCGCCGCCTTTGCGCGTGGCGCAAGTGCTGTTCGAAGATGCCGGTTTGTTGTTCGGCGCGCTGTTCACGACGATGAAGATCACGCTGCTGGCCTTCGTTTGCGCCACGCTGCTGGGGGTGCTGATCGCCTTCGCTTTCGTGCAGAGCCGGGTCATCGAAACGGCGCTGTTTCCCTACGCCGTACTGCTGCAGGTGACGCCCATCGTGGCCATCGCGCCGCTGATCATCATCTGGGTCAAGGAGCCGACGGCGTCGTTGGTGATCTGCGCCACGCTGGTGGCCTTGTTTCCGATCATCGCCAACACCACGCTGGGTTTGCGCAGCGTGAACCCCGGGTTGTTGAGCTACTTCCGCCTGAACCGCGCATCGCGCTGGCAGACGCTGGTGCGGCTGCGCATACCGAGTGCGCTGCCGTATTTCTTCGGCGGGTTGCGCATCAGCAGCGGCTTGTCATTGATCGGCGCGGTGGTGGCCGAATTCGTGGCCGGCACCGGCGGCACCGGCACCGGGCTGGCGTACCAGATCCTGCAAGCCGGCTACCAGCTCAACATACCGCGCATGTTCGCGGCGCTGCTGCTGATCACCGTCACCGGCGTGCTGCTGTTTGCGGCGATGGCCGGCTTGTCGAAGTGGGCGCTGGGCGGCTGGCACGACAGTGAGCAGACCCATGACTGAGTTGCTGATCAGCGGCGCCGCGCACCTGTGGACCGGCCTGCGCGGCGATGCGATGCGCGCCACAGGCGGCACCGACATCCGCATCCGCAGCGGTGTCATCACCGCCATCGGCACGCTGCAAGCCGAGACCGGCGAGCGCGTGCTGGACGCCAGCGGTTGCGTCATCCACCCCTCCTCCATCAACACCCACCACCACCTGTTCCAGAGCCTGCTGAAAGGCATCCCGGCCGGCATCAATCTGGCGCTGGTGCCCTGGCTGGCGGCGGTGCCGGTGGCCTACCGGCGGCACTTCGACCACGAGGAAGCGCTGCGCGTGGCAGCGCGCGTCGGGCTGGTCGAGTTGATGTTGTCGGGCTGCGGCACGGTGGCCGACCACCAGTACCACCAGTACCCGGGCATGCCCTTCGACGCCAGCGCGGCGGTCTTCGACGAGGCCGGAAAACTGGGCCTGCGCCTGGTGCTGTGCCGCGGCGGCCAGACGGTGGCCGGTGGGTTGAACGGCGCCGTCGCGTCGCCGCAAATTGCACCGGAAACGCTGGACGCTTTCATGGCCGGCGTGGCGCACGACGTGCAGCGCTTCCACGACCCGTCGCCGATGGCGATGCGCCGTGTCGTCAGCGCCATCACCACGCCGAACTGGAGCTGCAAGGCCGACGAGCTGAAGCCGATGGCCGAACAGGCCCGCGCGCTGGGCATCCGCCTGCACAGCCACCTGTGCGAAACCTATGACTACGTGCGCTGGGCCCGCGAGGTGCACGGCTGCACGCCGCTGCAGTTCGTCGAACAGCACGGCTGGGTCGGGCCCGACGTCTGGTACGCGCACATGGTGCACCTGGACGACGGCGACATGCAGATCTGCGCCCGTACCGGCACCGGCATTGCCCACTGCCCGCAGAGCAACGCGCGGCTGGGCAGCGGCATCGCGCGCATCCCGCAAGCGATGGCTTGGGGTGTGCCGATATCACTGGCAGTCGACGGCGCGGCCAGCAACGAAGCCGCCGACATGGCCAGCGAAATGCATGCAGCCTGGCTGACGCATCGGGCCGACCCGCGCGCTGGTGACCGCGCCGGTGACCGCGCCGGTCAGCGCGCACAACAGGGCGCCACGCAGCCCGGCGGCCATGCAGCGGCGATGACGGTGGAAGACGTGGTGCACATCGCCACCGCCGGCGGCGCGCGCGTGCTGGGGCTGGATGGCGTGGGCACGCTGCAAGTCGGCATGGCCGCCGACATCGCCGTCTACGACCTGGACCAGCCGCGCCATTTCGGCCTGCACGACCCGGCCATCGCGCCGGTTGCCAGCGGTGGGCGAACCACGTTGCGGGCGCTGCTGGTGCAGGGCCGGGTGGTCGTCGAAAACGACGCCGTGCCAGGGTTGGACCTGGCGCAACTGCGGGCCGACGCGCAGGCGCTGGTGGCGCGCATGCGGGCCTGACCCCGGGCTTGCTCACCACTAGACTGCAGCCATGCCCTGGACGCAAACGCTGGCTGGTCGAACGCATCGTTTCGATGACCTGAAGACGCTGCTGGCGCGAGCCACGCCACTGCGGTCGGGCGACGCGTTGGCGGGCATCGCGGCAGAGTCCGCCGCCGAGCGCATCGCCGCGCAACTGACCTTGGCCGAGCTGCCGCTGAAGACCTTTCTCAGCGACGCTCTGGTGCCGTACGAAGACGATGAAGTCACGCGGCTGATCGTCGACAGCCACGACGCAGCGGCCTTCGCGCCGGTGGCGCACCTGACCGTCGGCGACTTCCGCGACTGGCTGCTCGGCCCCGCCGCCACACCCGCCGCTCTGCATGCACTGGCCCCCGGCCTGATGCCCGAAATGGCCGCCGCCGTCAGCAAGTTGATGCGCCTGCAAGACCTGATGCTGGTGGCGAAAAAGTGCCACGTCACCACGGCCTTTCGAAACACCATCGGCCTGCCCGGCCACCTGGCCGTGCGCCTGCAGCCCAATCACCCCACCGACGACCTGCGCGGTGTGGCGGCCGCGCTGCTCGACGGCCTGATGTACGGCTGCGGCGACGCCGTCATCGGCATCAACCCAGCCAGCGACAGTTTGTGCGTCATCGGCGATCTGCTGCGCCTGATGGACGGTGTCATCCAGCGCCACGCCATCCCCACCCAGGCCTGCGTGCTGACACACGTGACGAACACGCTGCGGCTGATCGACGCCGGTGTGCCAGTGGACCTGGTGTTCCAGTCCATCGCCGGCAGCGAGCAAGCCAACGCCGGCTTCGGCATCACGCTGGACCTGCTGCGCCAGGCGCAGCAGGCGGCGCTGTTGCTGAAGCGCGGCACCGTGGGCCGCAACGTGATGTATTTCGAGACCGGCCAGGGCAGCGCGCTCAGCGCAGGCGCCCACCACGGTGTCGATCAGCAGACGATGGAAGCGCGGGCCTACGGTGTGGCGCGCGCGTTCTCGCCGCTGCTGACCAACACGGTGGTCGGCTTCATCGGGCCCGAGTACCTGTTCGACGGCAAACAGATCACCCGCGCCGGCCTGGAAGACCATTTCTGCGGCAAGTTGCTGGGCGTGCCGATGGGTTGCGACATCTGCTACACCAACCATGCCGAGGCCGACAGCGACGACACGGACGCGCTGATGACGCTGTTGGGTGCAGCCGGTGTGAACTTCATCATGGGCGTACCAGGCGCCGACGACATCATGCTGAACTACCAGAGCACCAGCTTTCACGATGCCGCGGTGCTGCGCGACCTGCTGGGCCTGAAGCGCGCGCCCGAGTTCGAGGCCTGGCTGATGCGCGTGGGCATCACCGACGACAACGGCCGCTTGCTGCCCGCACCAGCGCGCCACGCGCTGCTGGCCGATCTTGCCGGTGGTTCAGGCAACCGATGAGCAGCCCACCCGACCCGTGGACCGCGCTGCGCCAGCACACCGCCGCGCGCATCGCGCTGGGCCGCGCTGGGGCCAGCCTGCCCACCGCCGAGTGGCTGCGTTTTGCGCAAGCCCATGCGCTGGCCCGCGACGCGGTGCACGCGCCTTTCGACAGTGCGGCATTGGCACTCGAATGCGCGCAGCAGGACCTTGAATGCACGGTGGTCGAAAGCGCAGCCTGCGACCGCGCAACCTACCTGCGCCACCCCGACATGGGCCGGCGTCTGAACGCCCGCAGCGCTGCGCTGCTGGCGGCCTTGCAGCCCGCTGTGTGCGACGTGGCTGTGGTGGTGGCCGACGGCCTGTCGGCGCAAGCGGTGCAGCGCCATGCGCTGCCGCTGTTGCTGGAACTGCGTCCGCGCTTGGAAGCCCACGGTCAGGCCCTGGGTCCGGTGCTGTTGGCGCACCAGGCGCGCGTGGCGCTGGGCGACGAAGCCGGTGGCCTGCTGCAAGCGCGCGCCGTGCTGGTGCTGATCGGCGAGCGGCCTGGCCTGTCGTCGCCCGACAGCCTGGGCGCCTACCTGACTTGGGCGCCGCAGCCGGGGCGCAGTGACGCGCAGCGCAACTGCGTGTCCAACATCCGCCCCGAAGGTCTGCCCTACGCCGAAGCTGCCCACAAGGTCAGCTGGTTGCTGGGCGCCGCGCTGCGCCTGGGCGGCACGGGTGTGGCGCTGAAGGACCAAAGCGACAGCGCGGCCCTGCTTGCTGTGTTGTCGCGCCTGCAGGTGGCGCGCTGACGCGTCCGCTTCAGCTGGACTGACCACTCAGCCGAAACGCGTTTCGACACCGCGCTGTTGATCTGTTCGATGCCCTGCGTCTGCCCTGCGTCTGCCCGGAGGCGGCGCTGGAGATTTCTGCAATGACGTGGTGTGCGCGCTGCGCACTGGCCACGGTGTCGCTGATCACCGTACCGGCTTCGTCGACCAGCTTGGTGTCGGCTTCGACGCGTTCCACGCTGGCGCCAGGATGTTGGTCTGGAGGGCGATGCCGTCGATGCTGATGCGGCGCGCCAGCGCTAGCGCCTGCTTCAGCAGCGGCAGCGCGGCAGCCCTGGCTTTCTCGGGCTTGGCGCGGTCGCCGGCCATTGCGGGCAGTCCAACCAGGGCGGTGGCGGAATCGCCGAAAAACGCGGCCGTTCAGGTGCGTGGCGGGCTGACTTTGCAGATCGATGGGAGCGGCCTGAACAACGGACCTGCGAGAGAGAGAGGGAGGGATGTCGGCGCGCAGCAAGCCGGGTTGAGTCTCCTCAGGGTCGAGCTTGCAGGACAATCACCGCATGATTCAGCAACGCACTCTGAAGTCGATCACGCGCGCGGTGGGTGTCGGCGTGCACAGCGGCCAGAAGGTGGAACTGACGCTGCGCCCGGCGGCGCCCGACACCGGTATCGTGTTCCGCCGCACCGACCTGCCCGAGCCAGTGGACATCCCGGTCAGTGCACTGGCCGTTAGCGACACCCGCATGGCCAGCACCATCAGCCGCGTCAGCGATCCGGGCGGGCCCAAGGTGCAGACCATCGAGCACCTGATGTCGGCCTGCGCCGGGTTGGGCCTGGACAACCTGACCATCGACATCACCGCCGAGGAAGTGCCCATACTCGACGGCAGTGCAGCGAGCTTTGTTTTCCTGCTGCAAAGCGCGGGCATCGAATTGCAGAAGGCGCCGAAACGCTTTTTGCGCGTGAAGAAGACCGTGGACATCCGTGAGGGCGAAGGCAACAGCCTGAAGTGGGCGCGGCTGGAGCCTTTTCACGGCTACAAGCTGGCCTTCGAGATCGAGTTCAAGCACCCGGCGCTGGACGCCACCGGGCAGCGCGTCGAATTCGATTTCGCTTCAGGCCAGTACAAGCGCGACATCGCCCGCGCCCGCACGTTTGGATTTACAAAGGATGTGGAAATGATGCGCGCCCGTGGCCTGGGCCTGGGTGGCAACATGGACAACGTGATCGTGGTCGACGAGTACCGCGTGCTGAACGGCGATGGCTTGCGCTACGACGATGAATTCGTCAAGCACAAGCTGCTCGACGCCATCGGCGACCTGCACATCGCCGGCAAGCCGCTGCTGGCCAGCTACACCGCCTTCAAGAGTGGCCACGCATTGAACAATCGGCTATTGCGCAAGCTGCTGGCCGACGAAACGGCCTACGACATCGTGACCTTCGAACGCGACGCCGACGCCCCGGCCGGCTTCGCGGCGCTGGCGCCGGCGTGGTAGCGCCCGACAGGACACCGCGATGCTGATCTTTCGCCTCATCTTCGGTCTGCTGCTGGTCAGCGGCGTGCTGTGCTTCGCGATGTCGATAGGCACTGGCCAAGCCGTCTGGCGACGCCGCGGCATGGTCATCGTGAAATGGACGGTGCTGGCCGGCCTGGCCTTCTTCGCGGTGCTGATCCTGGAGCGGCTGGCCGTGATGCTGTAGGCGCCACGCCGCGCCGCCGCTGCCGGATCACTGCTGTTTTTGCGGCTTGCTGCGTTCGCCCACCTGCACCTGCACCACCAACGCCTGCGCGCCACGTTGCAAGCCCAGCTTGGCCGTGCTGTCGGGCGGCAGGGCGGCCACGGCAGACAGCAGTTCGATGGTGCTGCGCACTGGCGTGTCGCCCACCTTCAGCACCACGTCGCCCGGCTTGATGCCGCCCCTGGCGGCCGGGCCCTCCTGCAGCACGCCGGTAATCAGCACACCGGTCTTCACCGGCAGGCTCAGGCTGTCGGCCAACTCGGCCGACAGGTCGCGCGGCACCACGCCGATCCAGCCGCGCTTCACGCTGCCGCCGCGCAGCAGCGCTTCCATCACCGCCCGTGCGGTGTCCACCGGCACTGCGAAGCCGATGCCCAGGCTACCTCCGCTGGCCGAAAAGATGGCCGTGTTGATGCCCACCAGGTTGCCCTGCGCGTCGACCAGCGCACCGCCCGAATTGCCCGGGTTGATGGCGGCATCGGTCTGGATGAAGTTTTGGAACGGCGTGTCGCTCTGCTTGCGATCCAGCGCGCTGACGATGCCCGCCGTCACGGTTTGCCCTACGTTGAAGGGGTTGCCAATAGCCAGCACTGCGTCGCCCACCTGCAGCGCCCGCATGTCGCCCAAAGCGATGACCGGCAGATTGTCGAGTTCGATCTTCAGCACCGCGATGTCGGTCTCGGCGTCGCTGCCGATCAGCCGCGCGCTGGCCTGGCGGCCGTCGGGCAGTTGCACTTCGATGTCGGTGGCGTCTTCGACGACATGGTGGTTGGTCAGCAGGTAGCCCTCGGGCGACACGATGACGCCAGAACCCAGGCCGGTCTGGGTGGACTGCCCGCCGCCCGGGCCGCCCGGGCCGTCGCGAAAGAAAAACTTGAAGCGCGGGTCTTCCGCATGCGGGTTGCGCCGGGCCAGCTTGGTGGCCGTCACGCTGACCACGGCAGGCGCTGCGCGCCGCGCCGCCAGCGCGTAACCGGATGCACGGGCGCCGGTGCCGTTGCCGGTGCCTGGCGCAGATAGCGCTGGCGGCCGCGCCATCTGCGCCAGCGTGGGCGTTGGCAGCAGGCCCGCCACACCGCCGCGCGGCAGCCATTCGGGCTTCAACGTCAGGAGCACGAAAAGCACCGCCAGGGCAACGGTGACGGCCTGCGAAAAAACGAGCCAGCTTCTACGCCACATCAGCAGTGCCAAGCGTTCAGACGGGGTGGGAGGAGGGCGGGGCAAAGGGCAGAAGCAGGAGCCGGAGCAAAATCAACGCCATGACTGATCGTAGCGATTTGGATTCGGCCCTGCAGCGCGTGCTGCAACCGGACGCATTCAAGGATTATGGGCCGAACGGTCTGCAGATCGAGGGTCGCCGCGAGGTGCGCCACCTCGTTTCGGGCGTCACCGCCAGCCTGGCTTTCATCGAAGCCGGCATTGCGGCCGGCGCCGACACCCTGCTGGTCCACCACGGCCTGTTCTGGCGCGGGCACGACGGTCGTTTGACGGGCTGGCTGGCAGCGCGCGTGCGGCGCCTGATGGCCGCCGACCTGAACCTGTTTGCCTACCACCTGCCGCTGGATGCCCATGCCGAACTGGGCAACAACGCGCAACTCGGCAAGCGTCTGGGGCTGCTGGCCGACGCGCGTTTCGGCGAGCAGAACCTGGGCTTCATCGGTGATGCGCCGCCGGCGGCCGCCACGCTGCAAGCCCTGACCGCAACGGTGCAGCAGCAACTCGCGCGCAGCCCGGTCGTGCTGCCGGGCGACGGCCGACTGCTGCGCCGCGTCGCCTGGTGCACCGGCGGCGCCCAAAGCTATTTCGAAGCCGCCATCACGGCCGGAGCGGATGTGTTCCTGACCGGCGAAATTTCCGAGCCGCAGGCCCATCTGTCGCGTGAAACCGGTGTCGCCTTCCTGGCCTGCGGGCACCACGCCACCGAGCGTTATGGCGCCCCGGCAGTGGCCGCCCACGTGGCGGCGCTGTGCGGGCTGACGCACGAATTCATCGACATCGAGAATCCGGCATGAAACCCATCCTGGTAACGATGGGCGACGCCGCCGGCATCGGGCCCGAGACCATCGTCAAGGCCTGGCGGCAGGGCGAACTGCACGATGCCGTCGTCGTCGGCGACCCGGCCGTGTTGCGCCGGGCCGCCGGCACCGCGCACTTTGTGATGACGGCCGTCATCGAACACCCCGCCGACCGGCTGCAAGTGCCGCCCGGCTGCCTGCCAGTGCTGCCGCCGCCCAACCTGCCACCCGGCCTGGCCGCGCTGCCGCTGGGCGTGATCGACGGTCGCAACGGCGCGGCGGCGGCGCGTTGCATCGAACACGCGGTTCGGCTGGTGCAGGCGGGCGCAGGTGCGGCCATCGTCACGGCGCCCATCCACAAGGCAGCTCTGGCGGCGGCCGGCGTGCCGTATCCGGGCCACACCGAAATGCTGCAGGCGCTGGCCGCCGACGCCGCGCCAGGGGTGCCCGCGCCAGCCGTCCGCATGATGTTGGCGAATGAAGAATTGCGCGTGGTGCTGGTGACCATCCACAGCGCGCTGCGCAAGGCCATCGACGCCGTCACTTTTGACGCCGTGCTGCAGACCTTGCGCATCGCGCACCGTGCGGCCGCTGCCTGGCAGGCCGCGTCGCCGCGCATTGCCGTGGCCGGGCTGAACCCGCACGCGGGCGAGGGCGGGTTGTTCGGCGACGAAGAGCTCCAGATCATCGGCCCGGCCATCCAGGCCGCCGTCGCTGAAGGCATCCAGGCGACCGGCCCTTATGCGCCCGACACCGTGTTCATGCGTGCCCGCCGCGGTGAGTTCGACTTGGTGGTGGCCATGACCCACGACCACGGCCTGATCCCCGTGAAATACCTGGGCGTGGAGCACGGCGTGAACGTCACGCTGGGCCTGCCTTTCGTACGCACCAGCCCTGACCACGGTACGGCCTTCGACATTGCGGGCCAGGGCGTGGCCGATCCGTCCAGCCTGATTGCCGCGCTGCGGATGGCGCGGCAGCTGGTGGCTGCAGCCTAAGCGCCCAACCCTGCGAGTTGGCGCCGGGCCCGCGCCGTGGCGCGTTCGATTAGGTAGCTGGTCTCGTAGGCCTTCAGGCGGCCGGCCTCGCACAGGCGGATCAGCATGCGCTGGGTCAGCGACACCGTCTTGCGGTGCTTGCTGCCGTGCGTGAAGATGAAGAAGCTGCGTGCCGCGCTGACATGCGACAGGCGCACTTTCTGCCAGGCGTTGTCGACCTGCATCTGGTACGGGTAGCCGACCTGCACCAGATCGGCCAGCGCCCGGCCTTCAGTCGCCTCGGCGGCGTCGCTGATTTCGGGCACGCCGGGCAGGTTGGGCGCCGTGGGTGCGCTGGGCTCGTCCCGTGCGGTGGGTTCATCAACGACATCGATGTCGATATCGACGCTGCTCGACCAATCAACCGCCGACTCCTGCATCAGACCGACGCGCTGGGCTTCCTCGGCAGTCAGCTGCAGGGGCGCGGCCTCGGCGATGGCGGCGGCGCTGGGCGGCGGCGCCGCTGCCAGTTCTGCCCGGGTTGGTGGTGGTCGCTGCAGCGCACCGTCGATCTGCCTGGCCATCAGGTTGATTTCCAACGTGCGGCCGGTGGTCGTCTTCAGCGCTTCGGCGTGGCAGGGCATCAGCTGGCCGAAGAATGCCCGGCGCTGGGCCTCAGGCCAGACGATCAGGTTCATGCCCTCGGTCAGGTCCTGCATCAGCTTGGGCAGTTCGGCCAGGAAGGCCTTGCGCAGCTGGGCCGTGGCCTTGGGCTGCACGCTCAGAAATAGTTCGCGGCCGGCATGGCGCAGCCGCTGTGCCAGCGCCCCTGTGGAGCCGCCATGCTCGGCGGCGCGCAGCAGAACCTGGCTCCACACGCCGGCAAGAAATTCACGCAGGAAGAGCGGTGCGTCCAGGTCTTTCAGTTCACCCGCCAGACGCTGTGCGTAGAGCTCGCGCAGGCGTTGCTGGTCTTCCTTTTCCGACAGCAGTGAGGCGGCCTCGCGCAGGCCCTGGTCGTTGTCACTGGCCTGCTCGGCGGTGAAAGCCTCCAACGCAGCCAGCTTCTGTTCGTAAAGCTCGATGCGGTCGAAATCGCCTTCGGCCACTTCCTGCACCAGTGAACGCACCTTGTTGAAGAACTGCCTGGCGCCTTCGTCGTTGAAGTCTTCGAAGGCCGAACCCAGCGACGCGATGCGGTTGATGAAGCGCCGCACCGGGTGCTTGCGCGACGAGAAGAACGTCTTGTCGCCCAGGGCCGCGCGCAGCACCGGGAGCTGCAGCCGGGCAATCTGTCGTGCCAGCTGCGGCGGCACCTTGGGGTCGGCCAGGATCTGGTCGAACATGAAGCCGATGACGTCGATCACCATGTGGTCGAGCGCGCCGGTGGACGCTTGTCGCAATTCGTCGCGGTGGGCACGAATCAGGTTGCGCGGCAGCGGCGCTGGAACATGGGACGCACCCGAACTGCCTTCTTCGCCACCGTGACCGCCATCGCCACCGCCATCGCCACCGCCGCCGTAGCCAGCGCCATAACCGTCGTCCTGATGGCCAAAGGCTGTGTCGATGCCATCACCACGGTTGAGGCGGCGGATCAAGGACATCAGCGCCGGATCCAGCTGGCCCAGCTGAGCGCCGTACCCCCCGCTGATGCTGCCGCGCTGCGAAGGCGCGTGGCCACCCAGCCTGGCGGGTCCGCTGCGCCGCGCGCCGTATCGGCTGTCGGCGCCACCGCCGTGGCCTGTCGGCGAGCCGGCGTTGTCGATCTGGGCGTGGTGCTCGCCAGAGCCAGGCCCGTTGCCCCTGCCAGTGTCTGCGTCCTCGAAATTCGTGTCGCGAGCCGAGCCGCCGTCGCCCGCGCTGCGGCGCTGGGTGCGGTTGCGAATGGCCAGGCTCTGCGGCTGCACACCGGCGTTGCGCAGGCCCGTCACGATGTCGGCGTAGGCGCTGCGTAGCAGGCCGCCCAGTGAGCGGCTGAGCTCGGTCAACAGCACCTTGCGCACATCTTCCCGGTCTGACACCGCAACGATGCCGCGGATCATCGCGTGGCCGATCAGGTCGGGGCGCAACGGGTTGCGGTCGCGCTCGCCACCGGCGTCTGCCAGGATGGCGCTGACGTAGGCGTCGAGTTCGCGCAGTTCCCATTCGCAGGCGTGCGCGATATTCATGCCGAAGCGATCGGCCGAGATCTGGGCTTCAACTTCCTGGTCTTCCACCAAACTCAGGCTGGCCCAGTCGGAGCGCACGGCGCTGGGTGCTGAATGATGTACCGGCTGTTGTGCCGACTGGCGTAACGATGGATTTGCGGCGTGCTGCGTGGACTCGGTTTGCGCAGCGTAAGCGTCCGTATCGGCCGCGCGCGGCGCAATCTCGCGCAGCACGCGCAGGTCGTAAGCTTCGTTGAAGGTCAGCGCGAACACGGCTGACTTGCGGTTCAACTCGAACTGCGCCCCCAGCAGGCCGTCGCGCTGAAAAGCGTTGTTGGCTGCCAGCGCCGCCAAACCCAAGCTTTCGATGGTGCGCTCTGCCGCTTCACGCGCTGACAGCTTCAGGCGTTGGACAGCCGCTTCCAGCGGGGCGGGCAGGCGGTGAACAGGGTTTGGCTTCATGGGCGAGGGCACACCGCAAGCAACGGCGCCTCAGTATGCGGCAGCCTCGTCTGCGCCTAAGCCCGGGTGTGAGCCCGAAGGCCCGCGCTTATTTGCGCAAAGCGTCGCGAATCTCGCGCAGCAGCAAGACGTCCTCCGGCGTCGGCGGCGCGACCGGTGCTTCCCGCTTCATGCGGTTCATCTGCTTGACCATCATGAAGATGATGAAGGCCAGGATGATGAAATTGATGAAGACCGTGATGAAGTTGCCGTAAGCAAACACAGCGCCGGCTTTTTTGGCTTCAGCCAGCGTCAAGGCGGCGGGGCCGGACAGCTGGATGAAGTAGTTGCTGAAATCCATGCCGCCGAAGATCTTGCCAGCGATCGGCATGATGAGATCGGTGACGAGCGAATCGACGATCTTGCCGAAGGCGCCCCCAATGATCACGCCCACAGCCAGGTCCATCACGTTCCCTTTGAGGGCGAATGCCTTGAACTCCGAACCGAAACTCATAGGCCGACACTCCAGTGGAAGGGGTTGTGGGTGGCTGAGGCAACCATGGCGCCCCCAACGGTCGACGCTAGCGGCGGGTCAGCGCGCCGTCAATCGACCCATGGCGAGGTGCAAACGCCGCCAGCAAAGCGCCCACCCACGCCCTTGTGGTGGCTTGCCGAACCCGTCAGCCCGATGAAGACGCGTCGGCTAGAATTCGGGGTTGTCCCCAATGAACATTTAACGCTGAGGAAGCCCATGAGCGACGCCGCTGTCGAGAGCCCCGCCCTCCATCCCAGTCCCGCTGTCGACTCAGGCCGCCGCACCTGGATGGCCATCACCTGTGGCGCCGGCGCGCTGGGTGGCGTAGCGGTTGCAGTACCTTTTATCAGCACTTTCGCGCCGTCCGAGCGTGCCCGTGCCGCCGGTGCGCCGGTGCAGGTCGACATCAGCGCCATCAAGCCGGGTGAGAAGTTGACCGTTGAATGGCGTGGCAAGCCGGTGTGGATCATTCGGCGCACGCCCGAGCAGATCGCCACCCTGCCCAAGAACGACAAGGAACTGGCCGACCCCAAGTCCGAGCGCAAGCCGGCTGAGTTGACGCCGGCCTACGCGCTCAATGAAGGCCGCTCGATCAAACCCGAATTCTTCGTTGGCGTGGGCATTTGTTCGCATCTCGGTTGCTCGCCCAGCGACCGCTTTGTGACCGGCGCACAGCCCTCCCTGCCCGACGACTGGAATGGCGGCTTTCTCTGCCCTTGCCATGGATCGACCTTCGACATGGCCGGCCGCGTTTACAAGAACAAGCCGGCGCCCGACAACCTCGAAGTACCGCCACACATGTACCTGTCCGACGCCATTCTCGTGATCGGCGAAGACAAGAAGGCGTGAGCCTTTTTTTTCCCTGCAGTAAACCCCGAAGCTTGAGGTCAAGATGGCTGAATTCAAGGAAGCACCCGCCGGCTCCGGCGCTCTCGTACAGACGAGCACTTGGCTCGAAAACCGATTCCCGACCGCCTTCGATGCGTTTCGGGTTCACATGTCGGAGTACTACGCACCGAAGAACTTCAATTTCTGGTACTTCTTCGGCGCCCTGGCATTGCTGGTACTGGTCATTCAAATTGTCACCGGTATTTTCCTGGTGATGCACTACAAGCCCGATGCGAGCCTGGCCTTCGCCTCGGTTGAATACATCATGCGAGACGTGCCTTGGGGCTGGCTGGTGCGCTACATGCACAGCACGGGTGCCAGTGCCTTCTTCGTGGTGGTCTACTTGCACATGTTCCGTGGCCTCATCTACGGCAGCTACAAGAAGCCGCGCGAACTGGTCTGGCTGTTCGGCTGTGCCATCTTTTTGGCGCTGATGGCCGAGGCTTTCATGGGCTATCTGCTGCCCTGGGGCCAGATGAGCTACTGGGGTGCCCAGGTCATCATCAATTTGTTTGCGGCCATCCCTCTCGTCGGTCCTGACCTGTCGCTGTTGATTCGCGGTGACTATGTGGTGGGCGACGCCACGCTGAACCGGTTCTTCAGCTTCCACGTCATCGCCGTGCCGCTGGTTCTGCTGGGTCTGGTGGTGGCGCACCTGCTTTCGCTGCATGACGTGGGTTCGAACAACCCCGATGGTGTCGAGATCAAGGCCAACAAGGACCCGAAGACGGGCATTCCGCTGGACGGTATTCCTTTCCATCCGTACTACTCGGTGCACGACATCCTGGGCGTCAGCGTCTTCCTGATGATCTTCACCGCGGTGATCTTTTTCGCGCCGGAAATGGGCGGCTACTTTTTGGAGTTCAACAACTTCATTCCGGCCGATCCGTTGAAGACGCCAGCGCACATTGCACCGGTTTGGTATTTCACGCCTTACTACTCGATGCTGCGGGCGGTGACGGACGACATGGTCAATGTGTTCGTTGGGCTGGCCGCCGTGGCCGGGGTTCTGGGCTTTCTCAAGGGCGGTCTGAAGGGCATCTGGAAGTTCGCACCGCTGGTAGGTGCCGTGGTATTGGCAGTGATGTTGAAGTCCTTCGACGCCAAGTTCTGGGGCGTGGTGGTGATGGGTGGTGCCGTGATGATTCTTTTCGGGTTGCCCTGGTTCGACAACAGTCCGGTCAAGTCCATACGCTACCGTCCGAGCTGGAACAAGGTCCTCTACGGCACTTTCGTGATCGTCTTTGCCGTCCTGGGCTACCTGGGCATCCAGCCACCGACTACGGTGGGCACGCTGATGTCGCAGGTGGGCACGCTGTTCTATTTCGGCTTCTTTCTGCTGATGCCGTGGTGGAGCACTTGGGGTGAATTCAAGGCGGTGCCCGATCGCGTGACTTTCCACGCCCACTAAACGCGGACGGCGGAGTCGAAAAAATGAAAAAACTGATCCTCGCGCTGCTGGCCTCCTTGGTCTGGTTGGGCTCGGCGCAAGCCAACACCGAAGGTCCGGCCTGGGACAAGTTCCCGACCCAGCGCCTGACTGACATGTCTGCGCTGCAGAACGGCGCCAAGCTCTTCGTCAATTACTGTCTGAATTGCCATAACGCGGCCTTCATGCGTTTCAATCGGCTGCGTGACATCGGCCTGACCGAGGCGCAGATCAAGGACAACCTGCTGTTCACCGGTGTCAAGGTCGGCGACCTGATGAAGACCGCAATGGATCCGAAGGACGCCAAGGACTGGTTCGGCGGCGTGCCGCCAGACCTGACCTTGATCACGCGTTCGCGCGCCGACGGTTCGAAAGGCAGCGGTGCCGACTACGTCTACACCTACCTGCGCAGTTACTACCGCGACGAAACCAAGGCCACTGGCTGGAACAATACAGCGTTTCCGGGCGTTGGCATGCCGCACGTGTTGTGGGAACTTCAAGGCCAGCAGCGCGCGGTGTATGAAGAAGAGAAAGACCACCACGACCCGAGTAAATTGGTGAAGGTGTTCAAGGGTTTCGAGCCGGTCACCGCCGGCACGCAAAACCAGTCGCAGTACAACGACTCGGTGGCCGACCTAGTGGCTTTCCTGCAATGGATGAGTGAGCCCGAGCAAAACAGCCGCGTGCGGCTGGGGGTGTGGGTGCTGTTGTTCCTGGCTGTATTCACGGTGATCGCCTGGCGTCTGAACGCGGCGTACTGGAAAGACATCAAGTAGTTCGAAGCTGGGCTCGGGCTGTGCGCAAATTGCACGCAGCCAAGCCTGCCGCGCAGTGGAGCGTCTTTCAGTCGCGGCTGAGGCACCCACTGCGTTTTGTGTTTATTGAAGAGCCTAGAAGCTGAAAAGAAAGGCCCACGCCATGATGGTGCTGTATTCCGGAACGACCTGCCCTTATTCGCACCGCTGCCGCTTTGTGCTGTTCGAGAAAGGCATGGATTTCGAGATCCGTGACGTGGACATCTTCGCCAAGCCCGAAGACATCGCATTGATGAATCCGTACAACGAGGTGCCGATCCTCGTCGAACGCGACCTGATCCTGTACGAGTCGCACATCATCAACGAGTACATCGACGAGCGCTTTCCGCATCCGCAGTTGATGCCCGGCGATCCGGTGGCCCGCGCCCGCGTGCGGTTGTTCCTGTTCAACTTCGAAAAGGAGTTGTTCAGCAATGTGAACCTGCTGGAAGGCCGCGGGGTGAAGGCAACCGAGAAGCAGCTGGA
Organism: Betaproteobacteria bacterium; assembly: GCA_043716645.1. Taxonomy (GTDB): domain Bacteria; phylum Pseudomonadota; class Gammaproteobacteria; order Burkholderiales; family Burkholderiaceae_C; genus Rubrivivax. The sequence goes on from JAYSYH010000109.1 coordinate 67,029, forward strand.
AAAGGCTCGTGACCAGATCCGCGACCGCCTGACGCAGCTGGCGCCAATCTTCCTGAAGAACAAGTACATGTTGGGCGACGATTTCAGCATGCTCGACGTGGCCATCGCGCCGTTGCTGTGGCGTCTGGATTACTACGGCATCGACCTCAGCAAGAATGCTGTGCCACTGTTGAAATACGCCGAGCGCATCTTTTCTCGCCCGGCTTACATCGAGGCGCTGACGCCATCTGAAAAGGTCATGCGCAAGTAGCTGCATCGATCAAGCCATGGTTGAACCCCTCGATGCCCAAGGCACGTCGACACGCCCGTATTTGCTGCGCGCGTTGCACGACTGGTGTTCGGACAACGGCTTCACTCCTTACATCGCGGTGCACGTGAGCGCCGGAGTGCTGGTGCCGATGGAGTACGTGAAGAACAACGAGATCGTGCTCAACGTCGGGTTCGACGCCACTTCGGGGCTTCAGCTCGGCAACGAGTTCGTCGAGTTCAAGGCGCGTTTCGGCGGCATGGCCCGCGAGATCAAGGTGCCGGTCGACCACGTGGTGGCGATCTACGCCCGTGAGAACGGTCAGGGCATGGCGTTTCCGATGCCAACCGAAGGCGGCATCAAGGCTGCCGCGCCTGTCAAGGTGGGTTCGAGTCCGGTTCGGGGGTTGCGATTGGCCAGCACCGGCGCGGCCACGGTCCAGCCCCTGGTGGCACCCGTGGTCGCACCCGCCACAGTGCCCGTGGTGGCACAGCCCGTGGATCAGCCGCCGCCCGATGCCTCACCACCAGCCGGCGGTCGCCCGGTGCTGAAGCGCATCAAGTAATCCTGCTGCCGAGCGGGCAGGCGGGCCGAACCCCGTGCGGCATGCAGCTACTGCGGGCGCGGCCCACCTACAATTTCAAGCCATGCCGGCTTAGCTCAGTTGGTAGAGCACCCGCCTTGTAAGCGGAAGGTCTTCGGTTCGATTCCGAAAGCCGGCACCAGTCTTAGCGCCGTTTGGCCTCAGATGCGTGGCAGAACCTTGATCCTGATGGGCGGCTTGGTCCAACCGTTAGCGCGCAGTTCGGCCTCCAGTGCGGGCAGCAACTGACGCAGCTTGGCCGCTACGGCGGCGTTGTCCACCAGCAGCTGCCAGGCCTCTTCGTCCAGCGGCCCTGAACGGATGCCGGCCCGCAGGGCCGGCGGCATCAGGCGGCTCAAGGCCTCTAGCCGCGCTTGTGATTCGCGCACCCTTTGAAGCAGGCCGACGAGCGGCTCGCTGCGGTCGAGCGCAGCGGCAAGCTTCAGCCCGAGGTGGGTGGTAAACGTCACGGCCACAGTCTAACGACGTCGGCGCCAGCCCCTTCGGCGCGCCGGTACCGGGTGATAAACTTTGACGTTTTGCGCGCTCCGCACGCGCCGCTTGAGCCGCATGAACCTGCAGACCCGGGCCCACTTTCCAATGCGCCAGGGGTAGCGCAGAGAAGGGCCTCGACTTGCAAGCGACTGCCCCATCCCCAGATGCATTTGCACGCGCGTTGCGGCCCAATCAGGCCGTTGCGCCTGCACCCGAACCCCGAGAGCTCGACGCCGCATGTTCCCCAAGATCCTGACCCAGATATTCGGCAGCCGGAACGAGCGCCTGCTCAAGACCTACCGGCGCATCGTGGACCAGGTGAACGCGCTGGAAGCCCCGCTTGAAACGTTGTCTGACGTTGAGTTGCGCGCCAAGACCGAAGAATTCCGCAAGCGCCTGGCCGACGGCACCACGCTCGACGACCTGCTGCCCGAGGCGTTTGCCGCAGTGCGAGAGGCGGGCAAGCGGGTGCTGAAGATGCGTCACTTCGACGTGCAGCTGATTGGCGGCATCACGTTGCACCAGGGCAAGATCGCCGAGATGCGAACCGGCGAAGGTAAGACGCTGATGGCCACGCTGCCGGTTTATCTGAACGCGCTGGCCGGCAAGGGTGTGCATCTCGTGACGGTCAACGACTATCTCGTGCGCCGCGATGCGGAGTGGATGGGTCGCATTTACAACTTCATGGGCATGACGGTGGGCGTCAACGTGGCCGGCATGAGTCGCGAAGAGAAGCAAGCGGCTTTCGCTGCCGACATCACCTATGGCACCAACAACGAATTCGGCTTCGACTACCTGCGCGACAACATGGTGCAGGACGTGCGCGATCGCGTCGCCAGAGGCCTGAATTACGCCATCGTCGATGAGGTCGATTCGATCCTGATCGACGAGGCTCGCACGCCGCTGATCATCTCGGGCCAAGCCGAGGACCACACCGAGATGTACGTGCGCATCAACGCCGTGGTCCCGCGCATGAAGAAGCAAATCGGCGAGGAAGACATTCGCACCGGTGAAGGCGTGATCGACGCCGGCGATTTCACCGTCGACGAGAAGACGCACCAGGTCTTCCTGACCGAGTTGGGCCACGAAAAGGCCGAACAGCTGCTGGGTGAAGCCGGTTTGCTGCCGCCAGGCGCCAGCCTGTACGACCCGTCGAACATCGCGCTGATGCACCACGTGTATGCCGCGTTGCGCGCCAGCCACCTCTACAACAGAGACCAGCATTACGTCGTGCAGGACGGCGAGGTGGTGATCGTCGATGAATTCACCGGTCGCCTGATGACGGGCCGGCGCTGGAGCGACGGTTTGCATCAGGCCGTCGAAGCCAAAGAAGGCGTACAGATCCAGTCCGAAAACCAGACGCTCGCGTCCGTCACTTTTCAGAATTACTTCCGCATGTACGGCAAGCTCGGCGGCATGACCGGCACGGCCGACACCGAGGCTTATGAGTTCCAGGAAATCTACAACCTGGAAACGGTGGTCATACCGCCGAATCGGCCGACGATCCGCAAGGACGACAACGACCTGATCTACAAGACGACGGCTGAGAAATACAACGCCGTCACGACCGACATCCGCGACTGTCACGCACGTGGTCAACCGGTGCTGGTGGGCACCACGTCGATCGAAAATTCCGAGTTGATTTCCGCGCTGCTGACCACCGCCCAGTTGCCACACCAGGTGTTGAACGCCAAGCAGCACGCCCGCGAGGCCGAGATCGTGGCCCAGGCCGGCCGACCGGGGGTCATCACCATTGCCACCAACATGGCAGGCCGCGGCACCGACATTGTGCTGGGTGGCAACGTCGAGAAGCAGATCCAGTTCCTCGAAGAAGACGCCGCTCTGGCGCCCGAAGAACGCGAGGGACGGGCGCAGCAGCTGAAAGACGAATGGCAGTCGCTGCACGAACAGGTGAAGGCCGCCGGCGGCCTGCGCATCGTGGCCACCGAGCGCCACGAAAGTCGGCGCATCGACAACCAGCTGCGTGGCCGGTCAGGTCGCCAGGGCGACCCCGGTGCCAGTCGGTTCTACCTGAGCCTTGACGATCAGCTGATGCGCATATTCGCGGGTGACCGCGTGCGGGCCATCATGGACCGGCTGAAGATGCCCGAGGGCGAGGCTATTGAGGCCGGCATCGTCAACCGCAGTATCGAAAGTGCGCAGCGCAAGGTCGAAGCGCGCAACTTTGACATGCGCAAGCAATTGCTGGAGTACGACGACGTCGCCAACGACCAGCGCAAGGTCATCTACCAGCAGCGCAACGAGATCCTGGAGGCAACGAATCTCGACGAGCAGATCACCAACCTGCGCAAGAGCACGATGGTCGACGTGGTGCGCACCTTCGTGCCGGCTGGCACGCTGGAAGAACAGTGGGACTTGGACGCGCTGGAGCGTGTGCTGCGCGAGGAATGGCAGCTCGACGTAGCACTGAAGGCCGAGGTCGAGAAGAGCGATTCAGTCACCGACGATGACGTCGTTGCCAAAGTAGCAGCGGCTGCCGACGTGCACTTTGCGGCCAAGATCGAATTGGTTGGCGGCGAGCAGTTCACGCCTTTCATGCGCATGGTGCTGCTGCAGGCCATCGACAGCCACTGGCGCGAGCACCTGGCCGCACTGGACTATCTGCGCCAGGGCATCCACCTGCGCGGTTACGCCCAGAAGAACCCGAAGCAGGAGTACAAGCGCGAGGCCTTTGACCTGTTCAGCCAATTGCTTGACGTGGTGAAGATGGAAGTGACGCGCGTGTTGATGAACGTGCGTATCCAGTCACCCGAGCAGGTGACCGAGGCTGCTGAAGTGATGGAAGCCAAGGCCGAGCAGATCGCCAACGTGACCTACACCCACCCCAACGAGGATGGCAGCGTCTCGTCAGAGACCGACCCCGCCACCGCGTTGGCCGATGTGCCCAAGGTCGGCCGCAACGACCCTTGCCCATGCGGAAGCGGGAAGAAGTACAAGGCTTGCCACGGAAAGTTGGCCTGAACCCGAAGCGGCAGGCCATAGCGACCGACTGTCTGGCCGTCCGAGACTGGCGTCTGCGTGATTCAGAGCCCCGGGGCGGTGGGTTGCAGCGTGCAGATGCCGGCGCCCGCAGCCGCGTTGAAGGCGCCTGTCCGCAGGCTACATGCCACGCTTGGCGTCGGCACGATCGCGCAGGTCGATACCATGCCCTGCTCATCGAGCTGTCGCCGCCTGGCAGCCGCATCGTCCGATACCAGCTTTTGAAGCGCTGCTTCAGACGTGCGCCAGCTTGACCATGCTCTGTAGACCTCCGGTCCGCCACACGCCCGGGCGCCAATACCGATGACGCGGCAGTCCTGGCTGTTCCTGCAGGCAGCATCGCCGATCAGGGCCTCGATCCGGCCTAAGCCGGCAAGTTCGGCTGATTGCTGGTGCGAGGGGTCGGCCCGCGTGACGACTGGCGTCGCCGTATCGCTTGTTCCGCCCGCTCCGCCCGAGGGGGTGGCGGTGCCGGCCGCAGCGAAGGACAGCGCAGCCAGACAGGACCCGGCCGCGAGTAGTTTCAGGCAATTCGGGGACATGTTGTGCAAGCGATGCAAGATTCGGGCGGTCGGCCAACGGCGGCGATGGAGTCTGCAGCAAGCTGCAGTGCGGCTGCCACAGTCTAGAGGCAATCCGCCGTCAGGGCGGAAGCCTTGCCGGTCTTGTTTGGGCTGGTGCCTGTCATCGTGAGCGGTGCTGAGCCTGCTGCTGTAGGGCCGGGTCGCCATGCACCTGGCTCAGCGGGCCAAGACGAATTGCAGCACCTGTTCGGCTTGTTTCAAGCGGGTCGCTATGAGGACATGGAAACCGCCGCTGCTCAATGGGCAGGGCGCAGCCCGGGCGAAGGCCAAGCTTTGAAGGCCTGGGGTGTCGCACTGCAAATGCAGGGGAAGGACGCGCTGCTGGTCTTGCAGCGCGCTGTCGCATTGCTGCCGGGCGACGCTGACCTGGCCTGCACGCTGGGTGTTGCACATGCCGCGCAGGGCGCCTTGAGGCCGGCAGCGGCAGTCTATCGGCAAGCCTTGCAGATCGACGTCCAGCACGCTTTGGCGCAGAGCAACCTGTGTGACGTGCTGGGGCGACTGGGCGAGTGGGCCGCTGCCGAGTCACATGGCCGCCATGCACTCCAGTTGCAGCCCGCATTGGCGCCGGCCCACGTCAATCTGGGTCATGCACTGAGAGGCCAGGGCCGGCTCCTTGATGCCGCAGCCAGCTATCGGCGCGCTATCGACCGCCAGCCCCGTCTGGCTGCGGCCCACACGGGTTTGGGCATAGCTTTGAAGGAGCTGGCTGAGCTGCAAGCAGCCATTCAGCACTTGCGCATCGCCGTGGAAATTCAGCCCCAGTCGGTTGCTTACGACCAACTCGGCGTCTGTCTGCACCTGTCGGGGCAGCTGCAGGATGCGCTGCTCTGCTGGCACCATGCGTTGCGCCTGCGCCCGAACTTCGCTGCCGCTCACCATCACCTGGCGAATGCCTTGGCCGAGCTGCAACGTCCTGAGGAGGCGCTGACCAGCTACCGCCGCGCGCTGGACGGTGAGCCTGGGCATGCCGAGATACACGTCAATCTTGGCGCCGTGTTGCTGACCCTGGCGCGTCCTGCAGAGGCCGAGATCAGCTTGCGCGCAGCTTTGGCGCTGCAGCCCGATCTGTCGTTGGCGCACCTCAATCTGGGCAACGCCTGCGTGCAACTGGGACGCTGGCAGCAGGGGCTGGCCCACCATCAGCAGGCGGCAGCGTTGGCGCCCAGGCTGGTTCAGGCGCAGGAGAACCTGGGGCATACGCTCAAGATCTTGGGCCGGTCTGAAGAGGCGCTGGGCTGTTTCGAGCATGCATTGGCGCTGCAGCCGAATCAACCGCAGCGCCACAGTGCGGTGCTCTTTGCGTTGCAATTCCTGCCCAGCAGTGCGCAGCGGCGTGCGGACGCTCTGCTCGCGGCGCATCGGTTCGGCGCTCTGGCGACACGTCTGGCGCGCCCGTACAAGACCTGGGGGAATGCACCGCAGCCGCAACGGCGCCTGCGCGTCGGGCTGTTGTCGGCCGACCTGCGCCAGCATCCGGTTGCCTACTTCACCGAGTCGGTGCTCGCTGTCTGGGCCGGACAGCCGGATGCGCCTGTCGAGATCTGGGTTTACGACAACCACCGCCGCGCTCCCGGCAGTGCGCTCGACGCCGTCACCCAGCGGCTGCAAGCGCTGGTGTGTCGATGGCGGCAGGTCGGTGATCTGGACGATGCTGGCTTGGCCGAGCTGATCCACCGCGACGGCGTGGATGTGCTGATCGATCTGTCCGGCCACACCCATCAAAATCGGCTGCCCGTGATGGCGTGGCGGCCGGCGCCCGTCCAAGTCAGCTGGCTGGGCTATTGCGCAACCACGGGCCTGGCCGAGCTCGACGCCTACATCGCCGACCCTTGGACAGTGCCGGCCGACGCCAGTGCCGAGTTCATCGAGCCCGTCGTTCGGCTGCCCGAGACTTTCCTGTGTTTCACGCCGCCCCAACCCGAGTTGCCGGTTTCACCGTTGCCGGCCCTGGTGTGCGGATATTTTTGCTTTGGAGCTTTGCACAACCTGGCCAAGATCAACGACGACACGGTGGCGCTGTGGTCGCGGGTGCTGCAGGCCGTGCCGCGCAGCCGGTTGGTCTTGCAGTCCAGTGGATTGCAAGACCCAGAGGTTCAGCAACAAGTCCGTCAGCGGTTCGGCAGGCTCGGCATCGACGCAAGTCGCTTGCTGTTGCGACCAGCGCAAACGCGCGTCGACTACCTTGCGGCGTATGCCGACATCGACATCGCGCTTGACGCAAACCCTTACCCGGGCGGCACGACCACAGCCGAAGCCCTTTGGATGGGGGTGCCGGTGCTGACCCTGCCAGGGCCGACTGCCCTGTCGCGACAGGGCGCCAGCCTGCTGCGCAACGTCGGCTTGGCAGACTGGATTGCCCGCGACGCGGATGACTGCGTGAGATTGGCCAGCGCGCACGCCAGCCAGCCTGCAGCGCTGCAGGCGCTACGCTCTGACTTGCGCCGGCGCATGCTGAATTCGCCGCTGTGCGATGGGCCGCGGTTCGCCGGCCATCTGGAAAGCCTTCTGCGCGATCTGTGGCATGCCTGGTGCGAACGTAGGGAACCTGTGCGCTAGCTGTGCGGCTGCAATCTCAACTGCAGGCGTCTTCGGGCCGGTGGCTGGGCAAAGAAAAAGGGACTGCGTGCAGTCCCTTTTCAGCATACGCAGAGCGCCGCAGAAGTGCCCAGATGAACTCGCCGCGCCTGCAGGCGCAGCAGGTTCAATCTGCCATCATTGACGCAGCTTCACACTGGAGGTGACACGCGGTGCCTCGGCCGTCAACGGCGCCCCACCGTTCGGTTCAACGCGGATCGCCGTGGTCGCACGCACCACACCACCTGCGTCCTTGAACTGCACGGCGCCCATGTAGCGGCTGCCCGTGGTCAGACCCGACCACGACAGACCGACTGCTGCCGTCGAATTCGAGAAGACCTGTCCCGGCAACAGCACATTCAGGTTGTTGGGCACGGCGGTGTCACTGGTGGTGACCACCCAGCTCGACAGCTTGTGCGACATGGTCGCCGGCCCGCCATAGGCCACCACGCAAACCTTGTAGCTGCCGGCGGCCGGGCTCAACATCTGCACCGCTTCGTTGGAACCGTCATTGCCCGAAACCACCCAGGTGCCATCCGGTGCCAGCAGGCCCATGTCGTTGTCATCGGTGGCACCGCTAACATCAACTTGGCGCAGGGCAAACCGTGCCACCACCGTGTTGGCGAGTATCGCCACCGGGTAAACCTTCACCGAGGCCGTGTCCACTCCCGTCGTGCAGGCGGTTTTCAACTGCGCAGAAGTCAGGGCGCTAGGCGTCAAGTTTACCGTCGAGCCCAAGGTCACATCTTTCAGGCCTCCCTTGTTGACGGTCATCTTGCCGGCAAATCCTGTACCGACCGTCATCACCTTGCTGCCCGAATTGGTGTTGCCAGTGATCAAAGCAGGCGAGGAAATCGGGTTGCCGACCTTTGCCGTGACAGGGCTCTTCACGTTGTGCACGCCATCGCTCCAGGTCATCGAGCCGTAGTTCCACACATTGACCACTGCCGTCGTCGGTGTAAGCCTGAGTGTGAAGGTCTTCGTCTCGCCAGGCGCCAGTGTCAACGTACTGGGCGTCAAGAGCGGCGTGAAGCCGGCAATCGTCACCGAGCCAGAGTAAGACGCCGATGAACTGCCGACGTTGGTGACCTTGCGGGTCACCGTCACTGCGCCCAGCATCGAGCCCAGCGTCACACTGGGCAGGTTGTAGTTGTAGGTCTGATCCAGCGTGCCGATCGTGGTGCAGTCCGATGGCGGCGAGACAGCGGGCTTGTTCACCAGGCATTGGTAGCGGGTGAAATCGGCTGGGCTGTTGTCGTAGACCAGACCAGGGTCGAGCGCAGCCGCCGGATTGATGTGCCCGGCGCCCTGAGCGAACGGCAACAGCCCGTTCGAGTCACCCGCCACGCCATCATTCAGCGTCGTGTAGGCCGTGGTCATCAGGGCCGACTTGATCGCTGACGGCGACCACGTCGGCTTGGCTTGACGCAGCAGCGCGGCGACACCGGCCACATGCGGGCTGGACATCGATGTGCCCTGGTACGAAGCCCAAGCCGCCGACGGAACCAAGGTGCCATTGGCGACAGCATCGCGTTGGACCTGGGTCAGCACCGGCGTCACGGTGGCGATGACGTCCACGCCGGGTGCCGTCAAGTCCGGCTTCAGCATGTTGGAGTCGCCGCCGTTAGGGCCGCGCGACGAGAACCCGGCCATGATGGGCGCTGGCTTCGGCACGTTGTAGTAGTTGCTGATGGCGCTGGCGGCAGCAGCACCCGACGCGACGGCGTAAGCCTGTACCAATGCGCCATCGGCCGCCGTCAGGTGCACCGATGGCACGGTGTGGAAATCAGCCACCAGGCCGGAGCCGTTGTCCACCAACACCATGCCGACACCACCGCTGGCCTTTACCGCGGCACTTTTGTCGGTGCGGGGGTTGCTGCCACGGGTGCAGATGACGATCTTGCCCGTGATCTTGGCCGGGTCGAGCACGGTGGGTGACAGGAAGCACAGCTTCAGCTGGGTTGCATCGGCACCTGCCAGGCCTGCGTCTTCGGCGCGGATCAGGGCCGTACTGCCGGACAGCGGCAAGGTGTTGAACGAAGCGCCAGAGTACTTGGCCGCATTGCCCAGCGTGAGGTCGGCGGTGGGGCCACGGTCATGGGTGGATGCTGCCACGCTGGTCAACCAGGGACTGACGTGGGCGACGGCCTGCCCAGGCCCGCTGTTGCCGGCTGAAGCGGCCACGAAAATACCAGCGTTGGCCGCGCGCAGAAAGGCTTGTTCAACCGGGTCGGCGACGCTGGTCTGGCTGCCGCTGATCGAGTAGTTGATGACCTGGACGCCATCGGCAACGGCTTTATCTATGGCGGCCACGCTGTCGCTGGTGAAGCACGAATTGGTGCTGCCACTGCCGTCGGTGGCGGCGGCATCGTCATAGGTGTAGCAGACTTTGTAAACCGAAATGCGGGCACGCGGGGCCATGCCGGAGGCCGGGCCCAAGGCCACGCCCGCGATGACCACCGGCGCCCCCGTGTTGCCGCCAGCGGTGGACGAGGTGTGCGAGCCGTGGCCGCCCTTGCCAGAGGCGCCGGCGACGGAGTCACGCGGCGAAAAGAACTCAGTCCAGTGCTTGGTGCGACCCGATGCGATGAATCCAGTGTTGAAGTACTGTGCGCCTATCAGCTTGTTGTTGCAGTGGGTGGCGGCAACAAAACCTTCGCCGGCCACGCAAGTGCCTGAAAAGCCGGCAGGCGCGGGTCCATAAGCCAACGTTCCGCCGCTGAAAACCGGCGTGCCGGCGTTCACACGGTCGGCATACGAGGGACTTTCAGGCCACACGCCGCCGTCGACGATGCCGATGACGACGTCTTCACCTTTTACAGCCAAGCCGCCGACAGTCTGCGACCACACGCCACCCGTAGTGCTCAGGCCCAGGAAAGCCGAAGTCGAGATGGTCTCGAGCTTGCGCTCTTCGTCGGCCACCACGTCCAGCACCAGCGAACTGGTTCTCAACGTCGCCACTTCGGCGTCAGTCAACCTGGCCGCGAAGCCGTTGTAGGCCGTCTTGTAGCGTGCCAGTACGGGGGCCCTGGCAATCAGCGCAATCACCGACTGCTGTTGCATGTCCAAATAAGCGTGATAGGACTTCACGTTGGCGTCGCGCACATTGAACCGGGTACCCGCAGCGGGCCGCGTGGCCGCGTAACCACTGACGTTGCCGGTGTAGCTGGCAGCGGGCTCGGCAGCCAATTGCACGATGTAGGTTTTGCGGGAATCGCCGCCCAGGCTCAGGGCGCGGACGTCGACCGGACCGGCAGCGTGTGCGTATTCGGCCATCAGCGTGAACACGGCCAGGGAGATGGAAAGTAGCTTCATCGATAAATCCTTGAATTCTTGAATGCTTGAGCTTGAAGGGGTTCGCGTTCAGGCGGCGGTTCGTGCGCTGCGGCGGACAAGTCCACCCATCGCCATCAAGCCCAGGCCCATCAACAGCCATTGCGAAGGCTCGGGCACGGCCGTTACAACGATGTTGTCCAACGCAAACTGGGCCTTGTCGGACGTGCGGTTGCAACTGCCCGCCGCGTTGCAGGCGAAACCCCGAAACGCCAACTCCACGATGGGAGTGCTGGAGTTCGTCGCGTTCAGCATGTAGCTGGCGAAGCTGTAAACGCCGGCCGTCGGGCCGGGAATCGAGAACTGCTGGGAAAAAACCTGGGCAGTGGCTGAGTAACCTTCGACTTGCAGAACCATTGCGCCGGCCGGGATCGTGTCACCCAGCACGGCCACGAAGCTAGCGCTGAATTGCGTGGCGAAAAATCCGCCCGTCACCGTGGACTGCACGTCGATCAGCCCGTCGTTCAACGCAATCAAGTAGTTGCCGGTGTTGTTGGTTGGGCAGACCAGGTAGTCGCCGCAGCCCGCGGCGGCGATGTTGGTGCTGTCTGCCACCACGCCCACCAGATCGGCACCGGCTACAGCGCCTGCTTTGGTGTTGATCGCACCGACAAAAAAGCCCTTGTTGACGAGGAAGTCGTTGTGCGTCAGCAGCGGATAAAAAGCGATGCTGGCCGAGTTAATGGCGCCCTCGAAGTCGACCACTACAGCTTGCGATGCGGTGCTGGCCGACAGCACAGCCATGCCGAGGAACAATGGGGTGAAATTTCGCTTCATGGAAAGTCCTGGTGATGACACAGAGTGGGTCGGTTGAGCGTCCAGTACGCGGTGGGCAAGCAGGACCGTGCAGGTTTGCCGTCCCACGATCACCCACTGGACTTCAGTACGACCAAAAGCTTTTGCAATATCGAGGTTAGTGCAGCCTGACCGCAGCGAACGCCATGTTTGTCCTTGTACCCCTTCACCTGAGTGGGCGGGTTTATGCGCCCCCCGCCCACCAATGGCCGCGGTGAGGCCAGGAATCAAAGGCAGCGCAACAGCTTGATGCGCGCGTCGCGTTGCAGGCTGAAAACCAGGGCCGCACTGGGGTCACTGGGGTCGGCCGGTGTGATCGTCAGCGTGAGCATGCTGCCGTGCAATTTGCCGCTGAACTGGGCGGCTGCTGGCGCCGCGGCTGCCGCTCGTTGCGGGCCGGGCTGGTGGTTCTCGAAACTGCCCTGAGCGTTGAATGTGCCGTCGGATGACACCATGACCGGGCTGCCTGAGCTGCCAAAGCGGCCACTCGCGCAGTCGCTCTCGACCCGCCCGCCCTGCGGGTCCACCACCAGTTGCAAGCGGTCTCCGGCCCATTGCCCTTGCAGTACGGTGGGCGCCGGGCCGGCGTTCGTCGTCGCAACCATGGCCAGCAACCCTCCAGCGACCGCCAGAAAACTCAAACCGTTTTGGTTCGCCATCCAGCAAGCTCCAAAAGCAAAAGGGCAGGCGGGTTGCCCCAGCCTGCCCATCGTGCGCTTGTCGCGCCTGACTGCTGCGTGCGTTTACGCGTTCAGCGCAGCGCCCTTGCCGCGGCGGGCCAGGAAGCCGACGGCGCCCAAACCCAGCACCATCAGCAGGTAGGTCGAAGGCTCGGGCACGGCCGCAGCCACGTCGACCACGGCAATCCAGGTGCCCCAACGCGAACCGCCCGAGCCACCCGGGTGGCCGCCAGCGGCGTTGTTGTACTCACGGGCGAATTCGCCGATCAGGTAGAACTGGCTGTCATTGGTCGGGTCCAGCGACACCGAGCTGTAATCACCCCAACGCTGGCGGCCGACACTGGCTTGGCCGAAGATCGAACCGTTGTGGTAATCGTCGGTCAGGCTTTCCTTCAACAACATCTCGCTGCCGACGGCGGCCAGCGAGCCGGTGCCGGTGGTGTCGAAGACGCGGGCCATGAAGCTGATCTTGCCGGTGGCGCCGGTGGCATCGGCAGTCGTTGCCAAGCCAGAACGGTTGTAGCCAACCACCACCTTGCCGGCCGAATTGACGGCAATTGACCCTTGGTAATAGTCGTAGCCCGCGCCGCCGATGTCGGTGACCGACAGCTGGGCAAAGGTGTTGGCGTCCAGCACCGTCACGCGGATGCGGTCTTCTACTGTGATGCCCGTCGTGCCGACGGTGGTCACGGCGTAGATGCGGCCGTTAACTTCGTAGACGCTGCTGCTGGTGCGCTCGTCGCCGGCGGCCACGATGGCCTGGTTGGCGGGAATGGCCACCGACGGCTGGCGGGCCGGAACCGGCGAATTGGCAGAGGTACCGGCAAAGGTGACGGTACCCAGGGTGGCGCCGGTGGCCGACGTGCTACTCAGGCCGTTCACCTTGTAGGCCAGGTTGTCCGTGACAAACAAGGACGAAGCGACGATCTTGCCGGTGGTGCCGACGCTGTTGCTGTTGACGCCCTGGATCGCGAAACCGCGGTCGGCATTGCTGCCGCTGGTGCTGTCGTAAGGCGTGACGAACTGCTGGAAGTTGGTCGTGGTCGGCGCCGTGGCGTTGAACAGGCTGGCCATCGGAATGACGTTCAGCGTCGTGCCGCGGAAACTGTTGGCCCCGCCTGATGTGGCCGGTGCGAAGTTGTTGGTGCCGATGTACAGCGCGTTTCGGTCCATCGCCAGCGTGGGGTAGTCGGCGGTGGCGCCGAAACCCAGGCCCGAGTAGCCCGTGAACTGGGTCGACTTCCAGGTGCCCAGCGCGTTGCTGGTGTCGGAAACGGCGATCTGGATGTCAGAAGCGCTGGAAGCAAAAGAAATCGCCACCCAGCGGCTGGCGGCCGCGTTGTACATGACGCGCGAGTCGCCATTCGGAACGCCCGTGCGGCCGGCAGCCGTCCAGAAGGCGCTGTCTGAAATCAGTGACGTCCGCACGCCGGTGCTCTTGTCGAAAACGGCGTAAGCGCCGTTGGTGGTTTCCATGTACTGCGTGGCACCCACGGCACCCAGCGTGTCAGGCGGAACGAAGTTGCGGCCGAACGTTGCGCCGTCGTACTGGCTCACGCCTTCAAAGCCCAGCTTGTACATGCCCGCAGCGTTCATCACGGGCGCTGACCTGCCGTTGGTGTCCAGCGAAATGTCGCCAGCAATGGCGGTCATCTTCGGCAGCTTGAATTCGAAGTAGGGCTTGGCTACCTGCGCGTGTGAAGCTGCCGTGGCGAACATCAAAGCCATGGCACAAGCCACAGCCATCGATTTCAAAGTGCCGGGGTGGACACGGGAGGCTGTCGTTTGCATCATTTCTCCAGAAGTTCGGGTGTGACTTCGCCAGGGCGATGCACAAAATTCAGGCTGTATTCCAGCCGGCAGCCAGTTGCTTCCAATCCATTTCCGGTTGGTCACAGCCTGGACAGGCAGGTTAACCGTGGTCGGCTTGGCGGTAACCCCATGATCCGGGGGGCAGACGGATTGGGAATTACCCCAGTGGCTCTGCAGAATGCGCGCGTCGCGCAGCGAGCACGCGCCGAAGCGGCGAATGGGCTGCCTCCTAGAATCCTTCCCATTGTTTTACTGTTTCACCGTTTTAGGTTTCACCGCTTCGTTCATTCGCTTGAAGGCCGTTCATGCCCGTCAATCTCACCTCGCCCGACCCGCTTTCTTTGATGCCTGTCAGGGGCGTGCGCATCGGTGTGGCCATGGCCGGCATCCGCAAGGCCAACCGGCGTGACCTGGTGGTGTTCGCGCTGGACGCTGGCACAGCCGTCGCCGGCGTCTTCACCCAGAACCGCTTTTGCGCGGCACCCGTGCAGGTGTGTCGCGAACACTTGAACAGCGGCAGCGCGGTGCGCGCCCTCGTCGTCAATACCGGCAATGCCAACGCTGGCACCGGCGCCGACGGCCTGGCTCGCGCCCGGCGCAGTTGCGTCGCACTGGCCGCCTTGATGGACGTGCAACCCGCACAGGTGTTGCCGTTTTCCACCGGGGTGATCATGGAAACGCTGCCGGTGGACCGTATCGAAGCCGGCCTGCCTGCGGCACTGCATGACCTGCGTGCCGACGCCTGGGGCGACGCCGCCACCGGCATCATGACCACCGACACTGTGCCCAAGGCGGCGTCACGCCAGGTGCAGATCGGCGGCCGCACGGTCACGCTGACCGGTATCAGCAAAGGCGCCGGGATGATCCGTCCGAACATGGCCACGATGCTGGGTTTCATCGCCACCGACGCGGTGATCGCGCCGGGCCTGCTGCAGCCACTGCTGACGGATGCGGCCGACCGCAGCTTCAACCGCATCACCATCGACGGCGACACCTCGACCAACGACTCTCTGGTGTTGATGGCCACGCAGCAGGCCGGCCACGCGGCCATCACGGCGCTCGATACGCTTGAGGGCCAGACACTGCGTGACGCGCTGGTGTCGCTGGCCCAGCAACTGGCGCAGGCCATCGTGCGCGATGGCGAAGGCGCCACCAAGTTCATCACCGTCCACGTGCAAGGCGGGCGCGACGAGGCCGAATGCAAGCTGGCGGCTTACGCCATCGCGCACTCGCCGCTGGTCAAGACGGCTTTCTTCGCCAGCGACCCCAACCTGGGCCGCATCCTGGCGGCGGTGGGCTACGGCGGCATCGGCGACCTGGACCAGAACCTGATCGACATGGACCTGGACGACGTGGCGGTGGTGCGTGCGGGCGGCCGGCTGCCCAGCTACCGGGAAGAAGACGGGCAGCGCGTGATGAAGCAGAGCGAGATCACCATCCGCATCGACCTGAACCGTGGCGCTGCGCAGACCATCGTTTGGACCTGCGACCTGTCGCACGATTACGTCAGCATCAACGCGGACTACAGGTCCTGAAAGCGTGCTGCCCAAGATTGCAGCCAACGACCTGCTGCGCGATCCGTCCTACCTGAAGTTGTGGGCCAGCATCCTGACCAGCAGCTTCGGCAACCAGGTGATGATGCTGGCGCTGCCGCTGACGGCCGCCGTGCTGCTGCAGGCCAGCCCGACCCAGATGGGCCTGCTGACGGCCATCGAACTACTGCCCTTCGTGCTGTTCTCGCTGCCGGGCGGGGTGTGGCTCGACCGCCGCCGCAAGTTGCCGGTCTACGTCATCGGCGAAACGCTGGCGGCTTTCGCGGCGGCCAGCGTGCCGCTGGCCTGGTGGCTGGGTTGGCTGGGCATGGGCTGGCTTTACGCGGTCGGCTTCATGCTGGGCATGGTGCACACCGTCTCGGGCACGGCCGCGCAGATCGTGCTGACGCAGGTGGTGGCGCGTGATCGCCTGGTCGAAGCGCATGCCAAGAATGCGCTGGCCACGTCGGGGGCCGAAGTCGCCGGGCCGGGGCTGGCCGGCGCGCTGATCAAGATCTTCGGCGCGCCGCTGGCCCTGCTGGTCAACGCGGTGCTGCTGCTGGGCTCGGCGCTGATCCTGCGCGGCATCAACATCCACGAACGCCGCGAAGCGCGCCCGCCCGGCCACTTCATGCGCGACCTGCAGGTGGGGTTGCGCTTCGTCGTGGGCAACCGGCTGCTGCTGACGCTGGGCGTCCTGATGGGCGTCTGGCAGATGTGCCACTACGCGGCAGTGACGGTTCAGATCCTGTTCGCGACGCGCACCCTGGGCCTCAGCGAACACGCCATCGGGCTTTGCTACATGGGCATGGGTTTGGGCACCGTCAGCGGCAGTGTGCTGGGCCGCCGCGTCAGTCACCGCATTGGCCCGGGGCCTTGCCTGGTGGTGGGCTACGCCATTTGCGGCGCAGGTTGGCTGCTGTTGGCCGTGGCGCCGGCCAACGGCTGGGGGGTGGCGGCTTTTGCGGCCATGCTGATGCTGTTCACCACCGGCGCGGTCTTCATCTTCATCAACTTTCTGGCGCTGCGTCAATCGGTGACCCCAGAGCCGCTGCTGGGCCGCATGACCAGCACCATGCGCTGGCTGACGCTACTGGCCGCCGCGCCCGGCGCGCTGCTGGGCGGCTGGCTGGGCGAACACGTGGGTTTGCGCGCGGCGCTGGGCTTTTCCGGTGGCGTGTCGGTGCTGCTGGTGATCGTGGCGTGGCGGTTGCCGCTGATCCGCGAACTGAAACACCTGCCCGAGTCCGAGCGGGAATCGGAATGGCTGGGGCTGGAAGCTGACGTGCGGCCGGCCGGCTGAGGCTCGGCACTTTGGTGCTTCGGCGCTTCGGCGTTCCGGCGCTTCGGCGTTCCGGCATTCAGTCGTGAAGGTCGGCGGCGCCTGGTGAAAACCGGTCCACCGCGTCGGTGATGACCCCGTCTATGCCCAGGCGCAGCAGGCGTTGCGCTTCGGCCGGGTCGTTGACGGTGTAGCAAAGGCCGCGCAGCCCCGCCGCGTGCAGGCGTTCCAGCAAGGCCGCGTCCATCAGCTTGTAGTTGGTGACGACCGCCACACAGCCCAGCGCCTGCGCGGCTTCCCACCAACCCGGCCACAGCGTGTCCACCAGCAGCGCACGCGAAATTTGCGGCGCGTTCTTGCGGGCACCCTGCAGCGCATCCGGGCGAAAGCTGCTGAAAAGCGGCAACGGCGCCTGCTTGTCCCACAGGTGCAAGCAGGCATGGCCCACGGCCGCGCCAGTTTCGTGTTCCTGGCCGGGCGTCGGCTTGATCTCGATGTTCAACGCAAAGCCGTTGCGTTGCACATAGCGCGCGATCAATGCCAGGCTGGGAATGGGCTCGCCGGCATAGCCGCGCGTGTGCCAGCTGCCGGCGTCGGTGCGCGACAGCTCGGCCCAGTCCTTCAGCCCGGCCACGCCGCGCACCGGCGTTGTGCGGTCCAGCGTGCTGTCGTGCAGCAGGAAAGGCACGCCGTCGGCGCTGAGTTTCACGTCGCATTCGAAAGCGCGAAAGCCGTGCGATGCACCCACGCGGAAGGCTGCCAGCGTGTTTTCGGGCGCCAGCTTGCCGGCGCCGCGGTGAGCGATCCACAGCGGCAGCGGCCAGGGTTCGAACAGGGCCGTCACGCGTTCAGACACGCTGCCCGCTGCGGCTGTCGAACCAGTGCAGGTGCTCGGGTTTGACGCTGAGCCGCACCGTGTCGCCGGGCTTGGGCGGGACGAGCGTGGCCTCGATGCGCAATGTGAAAGCCGCGCCGTTCTGGCCGTCACCCAGCTTGCCGTAGACCAGCCGTTCAGCGCCCAGCATTTCCAGCATTTCCACTTGCAGTGCCCACGCGCCGCCCGCGTCCATCGCGGC
Organism: Betaproteobacteria bacterium; assembly: GCA_043716645.1. Lineage (GTDB taxonomy): Bacteria > Pseudomonadota > Gammaproteobacteria > Burkholderiales > Burkholderiaceae_C > Rubrivivax. Next base: position 85,025 of record JAYSYH010000109.1, read on the forward strand.
ATGTTCTGGCCGCACGCCCAGCGTCAACGGGCCCTGGCGTGGCGCGGCGGCTGGTAGCGCCAGGCTCTGCCCGCCCAGGCGCACATTCAAGCCGTCCACGGTTCCCGGCATCAGGTTCATCGGCGGGCTGCCGATGAAGCTGGCCACGAAGGTGGTGGCCGGCTGGCCGTAGACCTGCTCGGGCGTGCCGATCTGTTCGATGCGGCCCGCGTTCATCACGATCATGCGCTGCGCCAGCGTCATCGCCTCGACCTGATCGTGGGTGACGAAGAGCGAAGTCACGCCCAACTCAGTGTGCAGTTTCTGGATCTCCAGCCGCGTGGCGGCGCGCAGCTTGGCGTCCAGGTTGGACAGTGGTTCGTCGAACAGAAAGACCTGCGGCTGGCGCACGATGGCGCGGCCCATTGCCACCCGCTGGCGCTGGCCGCCCGACAGTTCACGTGGCTTGCGCTGCAACAGCGCGCCCAGCTCCAGAATCTGTGCGGCCTTGCGCACCCTTGCCTCGATTTCGGCGGTGGGCAGCTTGGCGATCTTCAGCCCGTAGGCCATGTTGTCGTAGACGCTCATGTGCGGGTAGAGCGCGTAGTTCTGGAAGACCATCGCGATATCGCGCTCGGCCGGTTCGAGCTGATTGACCACGCGGCCGCCGATGTCGATCTCGCCGCCGGTGACGATTTCCAGCCCCGCCACCATGCGCAGCAGCGTGCTCTTGCCGCAGCCACTCGGCCCCACGATGACGATGAATTCGCCGTCGGCGATCTCAACGTTCACGCCGTGGATCACCTTGTTCGCTTTCGGCCCGGCACCGTAGGATTTTTCGACGTTTCGAAGTGCTATTGCGGCCATGTTGGCGCCCGTGTCGTGTGCATCATTTTTCGGTATCAACCAAGCCTTTGACGAACCACTTCTGCATCAGCATCACCACCAGCGCGGGCGGCAACATCGCCAGCATCGCGGTGGCCATCACCAGGTTCCATTGCTGGGCCGCGTCACCGCCGGAAATCATGCGCTTGATGCCGATGACCACCGGGTACATGTCCTCGTTGGTGGTCACCAGCAAAGGCCACAAATACTGGTTCCAGCCGTAGATGAACTGGATCACGAAGAGCGCTGCAATGCTGGTGGAAGACAGCGGCACCAGGATGTCCTTGAAGAAGCGCATCGGCCCGGCGCCGTCGACGCGCGCGGCCTCGACCAATTCGTCCGGCACCGTCATGAAGAACTGGCGGAACAGGAAAGTCGCGGTGGCCGAGGCAATCAGCGGAATCGTCAGGCCGGCGTAGCTGTTCAGCAGGTGCAGGTCGGCCACAACCTTGTAGGTGGGGAAGATGCGCACTTCCACCGGCAGCATCAGCGTGACGAAGATGGCCCAGAAGAAGAACATGCGGAAGCGGAAGCGGAAGTACACGATGGCGAAGGCCGACAGCAAGCTGATCGCAATCTTGCCCAGGCTGATGACCAGCGCCGACACCAGGCTGACCCACATCATCTTGCCTACGGGTGCGCTGGAACCCGGGCCGTGGCCGGTGCCGCTGAGCACGGCCACGTAGTTGTTCCAGAACTCAGCGCCCGGCAGCAGCGGCATCGGCACCTGCACGATGGCCTGCGCGGTGTGCGTGGACGCGATGAAGGTGATGTAGACCGGCAAGGCCACGCACAACACGCCGATGATCAGCACGGCGTGCGACAGCAGGTTCAGCCAGCGGCGGTTTTCGACCATCAGACCGCGACCATCAGTAGTTCACCTTCTTCTCGACGAAGCGGAACTGCAAGACGGTGAGGCCAACAACGATGACCATCAGCACCACGCTTTGCGCGGCCGAGCCGCCCAGGTCCAGCGCCTTGAAGCCGTCGTAGTAGACCTTGTAGACCAGCACCGACGTCTCTTTGCCCGGTCCGCCTTCGGTGGCCGCGTCAATGATGCCGAAGGTGTCGAAGAAGGCGTAGACCATGTTGATCACCAACAGGAAAAACGTCGTTGGCGACAGCAGCGGGAAGACGATGGTCCAGAAGCGCCGCCAGGGCTTGGCGCCGTCAATGGCGGCGGCCTCCAGCAGTGACTTGGGTATCGACTGCAGCCCGGCCAGGAAGAACAGGAAGTTGTAGGAAATCTGCTTCCACACGGCGGCCATCACGATCAACGCCATCGCGTGGTTGCCGTTCAACAGGTGGTTCCACTCGAAGCCGGCCGAGCGCAGTGCGTAACTCACCACGCCGATGCTGGGCGCGAACATGAACAGCCACAGCACGCCGGCCACCGCCGGCGCCACGGCGTAGGGCCAGATCAGCAAAGTCTTGTAGGCCAGTGCGCCCTTGACCACGCGGTCGGCCATTACCGCCAGCAGCAGCGAAATGGCCAGCCCTAACACCGCCACCAGCACCGAAAACACGGCCGTGGTCTTGAACGAAGCCAGGTAACTGGGGTCGGCGAACAGGGCCCTGAAGTTCTCGAAGCCGACCCATTCGGTGCTGGTCCCGAAGGCGTCTTGCTGCTGCAGCGACTGCAGCAGCGTTTCCCAGGCCGGCCAGAAAAAGAATACGGCGATAACGGCCACCTGGGGTGCCATCAGCACCCAGGGCAGCCAGGCAGACCGAAAAACGACGCGCTTTTCAGTGGCCAACGGGGTCAGCCTTTGTTGGCCTTCTGGAATTTTTCCAACTGCTCGTTACCGCGCTTGACGGCTTCGTCCAGCCCTTCCTTGGCCGTCTTCTTACCGCCCCAGATTTGCTCCATCTCTTCGTCGACGATGGTGCGGATCTGCACGAAGTTGCCCAGACGGATGCCGCGCGTCTTGTCGGTGGCCTTGCGGATCATCTGCGTGGGTGCCACATCGGTGCCCGGGTTCTGCTTGTAGAAACCGCTGCTGTCGGTGAGCTTGAAAGCCGCGGTGGTGATCGGCAGATAGCCGGTGCGCTGGTGGCTGGCGGCCTGCACTTCAGGGCTGCTGAGGTAGTTGAAGAACGCAGCCACACCTTTGTATTCGGCCGGCTTGTGGCCTGCCATCACCCACAGGCTGGCGCCGCCGATGACGGTGTTCTGCGGCGCGCCGGGCACGTCGGGGTAGTAGGGCAGGGGGGCCATGCCGTAGGCGAACTTGGCATTCGCTTTCACGCTGCCGTAAAGGCCCGATGAGCCGGTGAACATCGCGCATTCGCCGCTGGGGAAGGTGGCGTCGGGCGTGTTGTTGCGGCCCTTGTAGACGAACAGGCCGTTCTTGGCCATGTTGGACAGGTTTTCGATGTGGCGCACGTGCAGCGGCGAGTTGAAGACCAGCCGCGTGTCCAGGCCGCCGAAGCCATTGCGCTTGCTGGCGAATTCCACGTTGTGCCAGGCACTGAAGCTTTCCAGCTGCGTCCAGCTTTGCCAGCTGGTCGTGAACGGGCACTTGTGCCCGCTGGCCTTCAGCTTGGCGGCCGCCAGGGCCACTTCGGGCCAGGTGCTGGGCGCCTTCTCTGGGTCTATGCCGGCGGCCTTGAAGGCGTCCTTGTTGTAATAGAAGATGGTGGTGCTGCTGTTGAAGGGCATGCTCAACATCTGGCCGTTGGGCGCGGTGTAGTAGCCGGCCACCGCGCTGACATAGGCCGTCGGGTCAAAGGGCAGGCCCGACTCCTTCATCACCTCGCCCACCGGCTTGATGGCACCCTTGCTGGCCATCATCGTGGCGGTACCTACTTCAAAGACCTGCAGCACGGCCGGGCTGGTGCCCGAGCGGTAGGCGGCAATGGCCGCGGTCATCGATTCCGGGTAGGTGCCTTTGTAGGTCGGCACGATCTTGTAGTCGGTCTGGCTGGCATTGAAGTTCCTGGCCAGATCGCCGACCCATTCGCCCAGGGCGCCACTCATCGAATGCCACCACTGCACTTCGACTTGGGCTTGGGCTTGGGCGCGGGTGGGCGAGGCGGCCAGCACAAAAGCGGCGGCGGCAGCCAGGACTTGCAGGCGGTTCAGCAGTTTCATCGGGTCTCCGTGGGGTCTAGCTCGAGGCCGTTCTCAAGGCAATTCGCAGCCGGGGCGACGAGTCTCGCCGGCCTTTGTGACAATTGCGGGTTCTGTCATGGATGGCAACTGCGCGGCAACCGGGATTACCCGCCGACCAGCCCAGCCGTGCATTGTCACTCTCGTTCAAGCGCCACCCGCCATCCATGAATGCACTGCTGCCGATCACTGCGCCTTCGATGGCTACCGACTTCGTCGATGCCGCCAAGTTCGACGCTGCACCGCCTGAAGGCGCCAAGCGCCTGCGCGAGATTCCCTACAACTACACGTCTTTCAGCGACCGCGAAATCGTCATTCGCCTGTTGGGTGCCCGCGCCTGGGACATCCTGAGCCTGCTGCGCCAAGAGCGCCAGACCGGCCGCAGCGCGCGCATGTTGTACGAGGTGCTGGGCGACATCTGGGTGGTCCAGCGCAACCCCTACCTGGAAGACGATTTGCTGGACAACCCCAAGCGCCGGCAGATGTTGATCACCGCGCTGCAGCACCGCTTGGGCGAGGTCAGCAAACGCCGCAACGCCGCTGAAGACGCGCAGCGCGACGCCCTGGTGGGTGAACTGCTGGCAGCCGCCCACGCCGCCGTTGCGGCCTTCGCGGCGCGTTTTCGGGCCGTCTGGGATTTGCGCAAAGCCACCCACCGCGTGCTGGGCCGCCTCACCGCGAAAGACAACCTCAAGTTCGACGGCCTGAGCCGGGTCAGCCACGTCACCGACGCCACCGACTGGCGCGTCGAATACCCCTTCGTCGTGCTGACCCCGGACAGCGAAGCCGAGATGGCTGCGTTGGTGGCCGGCTGCATCGAACTCGGCCTGACCATCATTCCGCGTGGCGGTGGCACCGGCTACACCGGCGGCGCGGTGCCGCTGACCTGGCGGAGCGCGGTCATCAACACCGAAAAGCTCGAAGCAATGGGGGCGGTCGAGATGCGGCTGCTGCCGGGCCTCAGCACGCCGGTGGCCACCATCACCAGTGAGGCCGGCGTGGTCACGCAACGCGTCACCGACGCGGCCGAAAATGCTGGCTTCGTGTTCGCGGTCGATCCGACATCGGCCGAGGCCAGTTGCATCGGCGGCAACATCGCCATGAACGCCGGCGGCAAGAAGGCCGTGTTGTGGGGCACGGCGCTGGACAACCTGGCCTCTTGGCGCATGGTCACGCCCGATGCAAAGTGGCTGGAAGTGACGCGGCTGAACCACAACCTGGGCAAGATCCACGACGCGCCGGTGGCCAGCTTCCGACTTGACTATTTCGACGCCAGCGGCAAGAAGCTGGAACGCACCGAGCAGCTCGACATCCCCGGCCGCGTCTTCCGCAAGGAAGGCCTGGGCAAGGACGTCACCGACAAGTTCCTGGCCGGCCTGCCGGGCATCCAGAAAGAAGGCTGCGACGGGCTGATCACCAGCGCGCGCTGGGTGCTGCACCGCATGCCGGCGCATGCGCGCACGGTGTGCCTGGAATTCTTCGGCAACCCGAAAGATGCGGTGCCCAGCATCGTCGAGATCAAGGATTACCTGTTCGGATTGAAAGAGCAGGGTGTTCTGCTCGCGGGCCTGGAACACCTGGACGACCGCTACCTGCGTGCCGTGGGTTACGCGACGAAAAGCAAGCGCGCGCTGGCCAACATCGGCGGTGGCTCGAACCCGGGCCTGCCGAAGATGGTGCTGCTGGGCGACATCGTGGGCGACGACGAGAACGCCGTCGCCCGAGCCACCAGCGAGGTCGTGCGCATCGCCAATTCGCGTGCCGGCGAAGGCTTCATCGCGGTCAGCGCCGACGCGCGCAAGAAGTTCTGGCTGGACCGCAAGCGCACGGCCGCGATCGCCAAGCACACGAATGCGTTCAAGGTGAACGAAGACGTCGTGATTCCATTGCCGCGCATGGGCGAGTACACCGAAGGCATCGAGCACATCAACATCGAACTGAGCCTGCGCAACAAACTGGAACTGGTTGACGCGCTGCAGGCCTTCTTCGAGAAGGGCAAGCTGCCGAATGGGCTTCCTCTCGGCAAGAGCGACGACGCCGCTGACATCCCCAGCGCCGAGCTGCTGGAAGACCGCGTGCAGCAAGCGCTGGTGCTGCTGGCCGAGGTGCGTGCACTGTGGCAGCACTGGCTGACGAATCTGGACGTGGTGCAGGCCGATGCTTCGGACCTGCCTGGCGAAACCTGCTTCGCGATGCTGCAGGACTGGCGTTGGCGCGCTTCGTGGAAGGCGCAGATCCTGAAGCCGCTGCAATTGCTGTTCGCCGGCAGTTCCTTCGCGCCGCTGCTGGATGAGTGCAAGCGCATCCATCAGGGCGTACTGCGCGGCCGCGTGTGGGCGGCCCTGCACATGCACGCCGGCGACGGCAACGTGCACACCAACATCCCCGTCAACAGCGACAACTACGCGATGCTGCAGACGGCGCATGAAGCGGTAGCCCGCATCATGGTGTTGGCGCGCCACCTGGGCGGCGTGATCAGCGGCGAGCACGGCATCGGCATCACCAAGCTGCAATTCGTCACCGACGAAGAACTGCAAGCCTTCGCCGACTACAAGCAGCGCATCGACCCCGAAGGCCGCTTCAACAAAGGCAAGCTGCTGCGGGGTGCCGCGTCAGACAGCCGCGCCGCGGACCTGAGCGCTGCCTACACGCCCAGCTTCGGGCTGATGGGACACGAGTCGCTGATCATGCAGCAGAGCGACATCGGTGCTATCAGCGAGAGCATCAAGGACTGCCTGCGCTGCGGCAAATGCAAGCCGGTCTGCGCCACCCACGTGCCGCGCGCCAACCTGTTGTACAGCCCGCGCAACAAGATATTGGCCACCTCGCTGCTGATCGAAGCCTTTCTGTACGAAGAGCAGACCCGGCGCGGCATCAGCGTCAAGCACTGGGCAGACTTCGAAGACGTGGCCGACCACTGCACGGTGTGCCACAAATGCCTTTCGCCTTGCCCGGTGAACATCGATTTCGGCGACGTGACCATGGCCATGCGCAACCTGTTGCGCAAGATGGGCAAGAAGAGCTTGCGCCCGGGCAACGCGGCGGCCATGCTGTTCCTGAACGCCACCAGCCCGCAGACCATCAAGCTGATGAGACTGGGCATGGTGGATGTCGGCTTCAAGGTGCAGCGCTTCATGAACGGCGTGCTCAAGCTCGCGGCGCGCAAGCAGAGCGCTGCGCCGCCGGCCACGCTGGGCGCAGCGCCGATCAAGGAACAGGTCATCCACTTCATCAACAAGAAGATGCCGGGTGGCCTACCGAAAAAAACCGCGCGCGCGCTGCTGGACATCGAGGATAAGGACTACGTCCCCATCATCCGCAACCCGCAGCGCACCACGGCTGAAACCGAGGCGGTCTTCTATTTCCCGGGCTGCGGCAGCGAGCGGCTGTTCAGCCAGGTCGGCCTGGCCACGCAAGCCATGCTGTGGCATGCGGGTGTGCAAACGGTGCTGCCGCCGGGCTACCTGTGCTGCGGCTACCCGCAGCGCGGCAGTGGCCAGGCCGACAAGGCCGAGAAAATCATCACCGACAACCGGGTGCTGTTCCACCGCGTGGCCAACACGCTGAACTACCTGGACATCAAAACCGTGGTGGTCAGCTGCGGCACCTGCTACGACCAGCTGCAGGGCTACAAGTTCGAAGACATCTTCCCCGGCTGCCGCATCGTCGACATCCACGAATACCTGCTGGAAAAAGGCATCAAGCTGGATGCCACGCACACGGCCGGCTACCTGTACCACGACCCCTGCCACAGCCCGATGAAGCTGCAGGACCCGATGAAGACCGTCAAGGCTCTCATCGGCCCGAACGTGCTGAAGAACGAACGCTGCTGCGGCGAAAGCGGCACGCTGGGCGTGACGCGACCCGACATCAGCACGCAGGTGCGCTTTCGCAAGGAAGAAGAAATCCGTTCGGGCGAGGCCGCGCTGCGCCAGTTGATGGCCGGCACGCCCGGCCTGAGCACTGCCGCGCAGGCCAACGTGAAAATTCTGACCAGCTGCCCCAGCTGCCTGCAGGGCTTGAAGCGCTTTGAGGACGACTTGAACAGCGGTTTGCTGGAAGCCGACTACATCGTGGTCGAGATGGCCCGGGTGATGCTGGGCGAAAACTGGCTGCCCGACTACGTGGCGCTGGCCAACGCCGGGGGCATCGAGCGGGTGTTGGTTTGAACTGGACCGCAGCGGCAGGGGCGAAAACCAACCGACTGTTGCAATTGCGGCCCTTGCAGGCAGGGGGGGCCCCACGAATGCGGGGTTTTGCCGGTCGGGTGCGCATCCATACTTCAGTCAACAAATTCAACAGGAGCCCCGAAATGAACTTCAAGCTTTGCATCAGTACCGCCGCCCTTGCCATGGCCGTAGCCGGCAGCGCTTCGGCCACCTCATACAGCTTCACGATGCCGCTGGCGCCTGCAACGCCGTATTCGACATTTCAGTCGGTCAGTGGAGTGTCATTCATCGACTACTTCAACTTCACAGCGCCCACTGGCGCGGTGCAAGCGGCCGCTGCCGTCGTTTCAATCGATCTGGCGCCGTTCGCCAATATCGACCTGATGCAGCTGTCCTTGTTCTCGGGGTCGAATGGCACCGGTGCCCTCCTTTTCGTCGGTGGGGTCGGCGAGTTTTCGCAACTCGAGAACGTCGCGATCACCGCCGGCAGCGCCTACTCCTTCAGGATGACGGGCAACATCGTCAGCGCTCCTGTGGGCTATTACACCTTCACGGCCGTCGCCGCACCGGTGCCAGAACCCGAAACCTACGTACTGATGCTTGCCGGCATCGCTGCCGTCGGCTTCGTGGCGATGCGTCGCCGGGGTTGAAGCCCGCGTCGGGTCGGTGACCCGGTCAGACCCGTGAAAAGCGGCGCCCCGGCGCCGCTTTTCTCTTTTCGGAAGTCCTGCGATGGCGGGCGATACACTGCCCACTGGTCCCGTAACTCCTCATCGCAAGCCCTTCATCACCCATGGCCGGTTTGACCCCTGACACCCCGCAGCCCACGACCTTGACCGTGCACCAAGCCTCACGCACGCTGGAAATTGCGTTCGACGACGGCGCCCATTTCCACATTCCATTCGAACTGATGCGTGTGTATTCGCCATCGGCAGAAGTGCAGGGCCACGGCCCGGGACAGGAAGTGCTGCAGACCGGCAAGCACGAAGTCGGCATTGTGGACATCGTGGCCGTTGGCCATTACGCGGTGCAGCCGGTTTTCACCGACGGTCACGAAAGCGGCATCTTTTCCTGGGACCTGCTCTACAACCTGGGCGCCACCCAGGTTGACCTGTGGCAGCGCTACGAAGCGCGCTTGCATGCAGCAGGCGCCGACCGCAACGCGCCGATGGTCAAGGCCGCCGGCGGCGCCTGCAGCAGTCACTGAAAGGCGCGGCCATGACGCAAACCCATTTCGGCTATCAAACGGTAGAAGACGCCGAGAAGGCCCGGCGCGTGCGCGGGGTGTTCGACTCGGTGGCCAGCCGTTACGACGTGATGAACGACGTGTTGTCGATGGGCCTGCACCGCGTCTGGAAGGCCTACACAGTGGCCGTGGCTGCAGTGCAGCCGGGCATGAAGGTGCTGGACATCGCGGGTGGCACGGGCGACCTGGCGCGGGCTTTCGCAAAGCCCGCAGGCCCCAACGGGCGCGTGGTGCTCACCGACATCAACGAAGCCATGCTGCGTGTGGGGCGCGACCGCTTGCTCGACGACGGTCTGGTGCTGCCCACAGCGGCCTGCGACGCTGAGCATTTGCCCTTCGCCGACGGCGTCTTCGATCTGGTCAGCGTGGCCTTCGGCTTGCGCAACATGACGCACAAGGATGCCGCGCTGACCGATATGTGCCGCGTGCTGCGGCCTGGCGGCCGCCTGCTGGTGCTGGAGTTTTCCCAGCCCGGTGCGCTGCTGCAAAAGCCCTATGACTGGTATTCGTTCACGCTGATGCCGATGCTGGGCAAGCTGATTGCGAAAGACGGCGACAGTTACCGCTACCTGGCCGAAAGCATCCGCATGCACCCTGACCAGGCCACGCTGAAGGCAATGATGCAAACGGCCGGCTTCGGGCATGTCGACGTGCACCGCCTGGCCGGCGGCATCGTGGCGCTGCACGTCGGCGTGAAGTGTTGAACTAAGGTGCCGGCAGTTATTTGTCACAGTCTGCTGGCACAGTCTGCTGGCACAGGCGACCGCTGTGGTGGTGTTTCGGCTGTCAAGCGCTGGTCCGAACTGGGCTAGCGCATGACTTCTTACCTGACTTGCACCTTGCTTTGGGGGGTGCTGGCCACCCGGCCAGCGCAGAGGCTGCAGGTACACTCAGAAACCTTGTTGGCGGGTCGTGAACCCTGCTAGCAGCTCTGCTTCGGCATGCACTTTGTGCGCCCGTCGAACGAGGCCCGACAAGAACCCCTGAAGGACTGAGACCATGCACCTGAAGCCGACCCGTACACCCTTCGCTGCCCGTAGCTGGCTGCCCCTGGCCGTTGTGGCTGCGGCCGTGGTGCTGGCCGGTTGCGGCGACAAGAAGGACAAGGCCGCAAGCCAGACGGCGGCCAAGGTCAACAAGGACGAGATCACCGTCCACCAGATCAACTTCGTCCTGCAGCAACAGCGCGGCCTGCGTCCCGAGCAGGCCGACGAAGCCAGCCGGCAGATCCTGCAACGCCTGATCGACCAGCAGCTGGCCTTGCAAAAAGGCGACGACCTGAAGATCGACCGTGACCCGCGAGTGGTGCAGCAGCTGGAAGCCGCGCGTCGCGAAATCCTGGCCCGTGCCTACCTGGAAAAAGTCGGTGAAGCCGCGCCCAAGCCGGCGCCGGAAGAAATCAAGAAGTACTACGACGAAAAGCCCGCACTCTTTAGCGAACGGCGGGTCTACAACATCCAGGAAATCGCCATCGAAGCAAAGCCTGAGCGTTTCGCAGAATTGCGCGAAAAGCTGGCTGGCAGCAAAGACATCAACACTTTCCTGGAATACCTGAAGGCCAGCGACATCCGCTTCTCGGGCAACCAGGCCGTGCGCGCCGCTGAGCAATTGCCGCTGCAGAGCCTGGAAGCCTTCGCGAAAATGAAAGACGGCCAGGCCATGATGGTGCCGGCACAGAACGGTTTGCAGGTGGTGTTGCTGGCCGGCTCGCGCAGCCAGCCTGTCAACGAAGAGCAGGCCCGCCCGGCCATCGAGCAATTCCTGCTGAACGATCGCAAGCGCAAGCTGGTGGAAGACGACCTGAAGGCGATGCGTGCCGCCGCCAAGATCGAATACGTCGGCAAGTTCGCGCCGGCTGCCGCGTCGGCGCCGGCTGCTACCCCACCGGCACCCGACGCCTCAGCCGCCGCCGCAAGCGCGGGCGCGCTCAACCCCACAGACATCAGCAAGGGCATGGGTCTCAAATGATGGCTTCGAAAATCTCTTTCATCGGGGCCGCGCTGTCGGCCCTGTTGCTGCTGGGTACGGGCAGCCCGGCCCAGGCACAAGTTGCGGCTGCGGCTTCTGCTGCACCCAGCGCACCCAACGAATACCGGCTGGGTTCAGGCGACGTGATCCGCGTCACCGTCTTTCAGAACCCCGACCTGACTTTGGAAGGCCGCATCTCAGAAGCCGGCGTCGTGTCTTACCCGCTGCTGGGCAGCATCCGCCTGGGTGGGCAGAGCGTGACGGCTGCCGAGAAGTTCATCGCCGACGGTCTGCGCAATGGCAATTTCGTCAAGCAGCCGCAGGTTTCGCTGGTGGTGTTGCAGGTGCGCGGCAACCAGGCCAGCGTGCTGGGCCAGGTCAACCGCCCCGGCCGCTACCCCATCGAGGTGGCCGACATGCGGCTGTCTGAACTGGTGGCCACTGCCGGCGGCATCGCACCCAACGGCGCCGACGTGGTCATCGTCACCGGCGTGCGCAACAGCAAGCCCTACCGATATGAAGTTGACCTGCCCACTTTGTTCGCACCGGGCGGCCGCGAGAAAGACGTCTTCATCCTGAACGGCGACACGGCCTTCGTCGACCGCCAGCAGTTGGTCTACATCTACGGCGAAGTGCAGCGCCCCGGCCCGATGCGGCTGGAACGCGACATGACCCTGCTGCAGGTGCTGGCCAGCGGCGGCGGTTTGACGCTGCGCGGCACCGAAAAGGGCATCAAGGTGCACCGCAAGGAAGCCGACGGCAGCATTCAGTTGATTGCACCCACGCTGACCGACAAACTCCGCGAAGGCGATGTCGTCTTTGTGCGTGAGAGCTTGTTCTAGATCCGAGAAAGTTACTCATGACTTTGGGACAGTTTCTTTCCGCCCTGCGCGCCCGCTGGCTCGTGGCCTTGATTGTGCTGGGCACGATCGTCGGCATCACGGCCGTTGCCAGTCTGTTGTGGCCCAAACGCTATTCGGCAGCAGCTACCGTGGTGGTCGACGTTAAGCCCGATCCGGTGTCGTCCTTGCTGTATCCGGGCCTGGGTTCGCCGGCCTTCATGGCCACGCAGGTGGACATCATCAACAGCGAACGGGTCGCTCAGCGGGTTGTTCGCAACCTGAAGCTGGCCGACAACCCGCAGGTGCGCCAGCAATGGCAAGACGCCACCCAGGGCCGCGTCAGCGTCGAATCGTGGCTGGGTGACACCTTCCAGCGCAGCGTGGAAGTCCGGCCTTCGCGCGAATCCAATGTCATCACGGTCACCTACAAGGCGCCCGACCCGAAGTTCGCGGCGGCGCTGGCGAATGCTTTCGTGCAGGCCTACATCGACGTCACGCTGGACATGCGCGTAAACCCGGCGAAGGAATACTCGGGCTTCTTCGAGAGCCGTTCGCGCGAAGCTCGCGAGGCACTGGAATCGGCGCAGACGCGCCTGAGCACCTTCCAGAAAGAGAAAAGCATCATCGCCTCGGACGAGCGTCTGGACATCGAGAACTCGCGCCTCAACGAACTGTCTTCGCAACTCACCCAACTGCAGGCCTTGGCGGCTGAATCGTCAAGCCGCCAGACCCAGGCGCAAGGCGCTCAGGGTGACCGTCTGCAGGAAGTGCTGAACAACGGCTTGGTGCTGGGTATCAAGTCCGACATCAGCCGTGGCGAGGCCCGTCTGCAAGAGCTGTCTACCCGCTACGGTGACGCGCACCCGCTGGTACAGGAAACCAAGGCCAACCTGACTGAGTTGCGGGCGAGGCTTGAATCTGAAACCCGCAAGGTTGTCAGCAGCGTGGGCATGAGCAACACCATCAACCGCAAGCGCGAATCCGATGTGCAAGCCTCGTTGAACGCCCAGCGCGACAAGGTCCTGCGCCTGAAGACGGTCCGCGACGAAGGCCTGGTCATTCAGCGCGACGTGGAAAACGCCCAGCGCGCTTACGACGCCATCCAGTCGCGCTACACGCAGACCACGCTGGAAAGTCAGACCAAGCAAAGCAATGTGTTCCTGCTGAATGAGGCTTCGGTGCCGCTGGAAGCCGCATCGCCCCGCATCGCCCTGAACATGCTGCTGGCGGTGTTCTTGGGCACGATGGCTGCAGTGGCGGCGGCGTTGGGGCTGGAACTCTTCGACCGCCATGTGCGTGACCCGCAAGATCTGGTGGCCGTTGGCGGCGTTCCGGTGCTGCTGGTACTGCCCAATGGGCTCAAAGGGCAGGGGTCCGCCAAGCGCCTGGGTGCGCTGGCTCAACAACGTGTGGTGGGTCAGTTGCCCAGCCCTGCAACTGGGAAAGCGTGATGGCCAAGTTTCGTGATTCAGAACCGATGGAAACGCTGCCGCCGGCAGCGCCCGCCCAGCACGCTGCCTCGGCGGGCAATGATGAGGGCGAACACGACCGCTCCATCGGCGACATCCTGGGCGAGACCCGCAACCTCACGGCCGACCAGATCGAGCGCGTGCTGGCCTACCAGCGCGAAAAAGGCGTGCGTTTCGGCGAAGCCGCCATCGCCCTGCGCATGGCCAGCACCGACGACGTGCTGTACGCGCTGGCCCAGCAGTTCCACTACCCCTACGCCCCTGAATCGAGCAGCCATCTGGCCACCGAGGTGGTGGCCCTGTCCCAGCCCTTCTCGCCCCAGGCCGAGGCCTTCCGGGCCCTACGCAGCCAGGTGATGATGCGGGTTTTTGCCACCGGCCAGGCCGCGCCCCGTGCGCTGGCCCTGATCAGCCCAGACAGCGGTGACGGCAAGTCCTACGTGGCAGCCAACCTGGCTGTCGTGCTGGCCCAACTGGGTGGCCGCACGCTGCTGATCGACGCCGACATGCGCAACCCGCGCCAGCACGAGATCTTCAACCTCACCGTCAAGTCCGGTCTGTCGGGTGCCTTGTCAGGGCGTGCCGAAAAGCAGGTCGTGCAACAGGTCAAAGGCATCCCCAGCTTGTTTGTGTTGCCAGTCGGCGCGGTGCCGCCGAACCCGCTGGAACTGGTCGAGCGGCCGGCCTTCGGCCTGCTGGTGCGGGAATTGGCCACCAAGTTCGACCACGTCCTGGTCGACACGCCGGCGGCTGCGCTGGGTTCTGACGGCCAGGTCATCGCGGCGCGTTGTGGCGCGGCGCTGGGCCTGGCGCGCAAGAACGAGTCGCGGGTGCAGGCCTTGAAGTCGCTGAGTGAATCGATAGCGCAGACACCGGCCGAGCTGGTGGGCTTTATCGTCAACGAGCACTGAACAACTCGGGCCCTGGCGGTCAAACCCCGATGCACAACAGCTCCGTCCCTATGAACGCGCCCGACCGAAGCCTTTTGGCCTCTTACCTGCCCTTGTTCCTGCTGGGCCTGGGCTGGGCGGCCATGTTCGGCCCGGCCTACGTCGGCCTGGCCAACACCATCTGGGCCAGTGACTCCAACGGCCACGGGCCGATCATCCTGGCCGTCAGCGTGTGGCTGATGTGGCGCAAGAAAGAAGAACTGCTGGCGTTGAAGCGCGAGCCGGCCACCATCACCGCATCAGCGCTGTTGCTGCTGTCGGCCCTGATGTACGTGGTGGGGCGTTCGCAAACCGTCTGGACGCTGGAGATCGCGGCGCAAAACCTGGCCGTGGTGTCGCTGCTGCTGTTTTTCTTCGGCTGGCAGGGCGTGAAGACGGCCTGGTTTCCGCTGTTCTTCCTGATCTTCATGATCCCCTGGCCCGGCGACTGGATCGACGCCGTCACCGGCCCGCTGAAAGCTGCCGTGTCGTCGGTGGCCGCCACCCTGCTGTACGCGCTGGGCTACCCGGTCGGCCGTTCCGGCGTGATCCTGACCGTGGGGCCCTACCAGTTGCTGGTGGCCGACGCCTGCGCCGGCCTGAACAGCCTGTTCACGCTGGAAGCGCTGGGCCTGCTGTACCTGAACCTGATGAACTACACGTCGGCCCTGCGCAACGTGATGCTGGCCATCCTGATCGTGCCCATTTCCTTCGCCGCCAATGTCGCGCGGGTCATCATCCTGGTGCTGGTCACCTACCACTTCGGCGACGAAGCCGGCCAGGGCTTCGTGCACGACTTCGCCGGGATGGTGCTGTTCATGGTCGCCCTGGTGCTGATCCTGTTCACCGACACGCTGCTGAGCCTGTTTTTCAAGAAGGTGCTGCGCCGTGAAGCCTGACGTGCTGCGCGCTGCGCTGGTGGCGTTGGCGATGGTCTGCGCGTCGGCGATTGCGATTGCAATCACGCCGCGCAACTTCATGTCCGACCAGTACCCGCGCGAGAAGCTGGCCGACATCGTGCCGCGCAACTTTGGTGACTGGCAGGTCGATACCTCCATCGTCCCGGTGCCACCCAGCCCCGACCAGCAGCAGGTCATCGACGAAACCTACGACGAAACTCTGGCGCTGACCTACCGCAACCGCCAGGGCCAACGCGTGATGCTGTCATTGGCCTACGGCCGCAACCAGCACAAGGGCATGAACACGCACCGGCCCGAGATCTGCTACCCCGCGCAGGGCTTCAAGGTGCTGAAGGGCTCGATGAGCGGCACGTTGCCCTACGCCGGCCGCAACATTGAGGTGACGCGGCTGGTGGCTGGTGCTGGCGCGCGCAATGAACCCATCACCTACTGGCTGCTGGTGGGTGACCAGATCACGCATTTCGGCTACGCGCAGCGCGAAGTGGCCATCAGCTATGGCCTGCGCGGCACCATCCCCGACGGCGTGCTGGTTCGGGTGTCGTCCATCGACGCCGACAACGCGGCTGCATTCCGCCTGCAGGACCGATTCATCCAGGACTTGCTCTCGGCAGTCGCGCCGGCCAAGCGTGCTCGCCTTCTGGGTTCGCCTAGCCAGACGTGATGGGTAACAGCCTCAAGAGCTTCGAGTGAGCAAGAACTTGACCCTCCAGCGTTTGCTCGTTCCCAGCAAATATCCTGGGTACTTGCGGACTGTCTTTATGCGAACGTTTGGGCGCTGGCGCCTGAGGCGTCTTGGCGTCGATTTCGGAAGCCAACTGGTCCTTTATAGAAATCCGATAGTTAGCGCAATGACGAGAGGCAATATTAGCCTGGGCAGTCGGGTGATTTTGTGCTCTAACAGTCGCAACACGGCTCTTGGGGTGGGTAGGCCTGTCATCTTTCGCACTTTGGCAGAGATTGGCCGAATCAAGATTGGCGACGATTGTGGATTTTCGGGTACGGTGATCTGTGCTGCTATCTCGGTTAGCGTAGGCGCGCGGTGCCTTTTCGGCGCGGACACGATGATCGTGGATACGGATTTCCATCCTGTCGATCCTACCGGGCGAAGTGCGGCCTCGATTTCCGAATCACGCAGTGAAGCCGTTGTCATTGGCGACGATGTTTTTGTTGGTGCTCGAGCCGTCATCCTGAAGGGCGTGTCAGTGGGTGAGGGCGCTGTGATCGGTGCCGGTTCTGTTATCACCTCAAATGTGCCTTCGTTTTCAGTTGTGGCCGGGAACCCGGCTAGAGTTATTGCAAATGACACTCGTCTTGCTGCTTACAAAAGGTCTGTGCAACAGTCTGCTTCGAATAGCTGCCGAGCGATGCAATCGTGAGCCAAGTCAGACCTCTGGGAGTGGCACAAGCGCCGACTAACGCGCGGTCTCCGCAAACAGATATTGCTTTTTCAGAAGGGCGAAACCGACAATTTCTGCCCATGCACATCGGTATCGCTGCACCCATAGCAACCCAGCATGTTCGGCACTTATTGGATAGATCGTCGACAGTCCTTCCTGAAGGGTATGCCGGCGCACCAATTACAGGTGCTTTGATTGAGCAGTTGATCGCTTCGGGGAATCGTGTCAGCGCCTACACTTTGTCTGCAGACATGCCCGCAGACGGCCCACGTTCCGTGGTCGCGCAAGGCCCTAACTTTAGCATCGAGTATTGCGCCATGCGTCCTCGCGCGTGGCGTCCGAATGGCTGGCGCTTGGGTCGCATCCTCGACCTGTATGCCTTCGAACGGCGGGGGTTAGAGGCCGCGATCGCGCGAGCTCAGCCCGATGTTGTGCATGCCCACTGGGCGTACGAATTCGCCTGGGCGGGTTTGCGCAGCGGCAGGCCCTGCCTAGTAACCAGTCACGATTCGCCGTTCACCATCGCCCGTTACTACAAAGGCTTCACCCTGGGCGGCTACCGCTGGTTGCGCGCCTTCATGGCCTGGCATGTGCTACGCCAAGCGCGCGCGGCGAGCACTGTTTCGCCGTACATGGCCGAGCAAATCCAGCATCTGTGCCGCGTACCCGTACAGGTTGTTCCAAATCTTATCGGTGACCAAGTGTTCGCACTCGAACGAGTACGAGAACCAGGCCGGTGTCGCGTGCTGATGGTTTGCAATGGCTGGAGCGCGTACAAGAACCCTGAGCCGGCCTTGCGCGCTTTCGCTGCCGTGGCCCTGCGCATGCCCGACGCTGAACTCGTCGTGCTGGGCCACGACTTCGGGCTGGGCGAGCGGGGCGAGCAATGGTGGCGCGGCCAAGGCTTGCAAGGTCGTGTGCGTTTCATCGGCGCGGTGAGCTACCCCCAGGTCTTGCAGTGGATGGCGCAGAGCGACTTGCTGCTGCATCCCTCCCTTGAGGAATCTTTCGGCGCCGCCATTGCCGAGGCCATGGCCGTGGGCCTGCCGGTGGTGGCTGGGCAGGCCAGCGGCGCAGTGCCCTGGGTGGTGGGGGCGCATGGCCGTTTGGTCGATGTGAACGTTTCCGCAGCCATGGCCGCAGCCATATTGGAGTTGTTGGCCGACCCTGCGTTGCGCGAGACCCTGGGGCAAGCAGGGCGCGCCTCCATCGCCAGCCGTTTTTCGGCCTCCGCAGTGGCGGCGCAGTACCTGGCCCTTTATGCCCAGGTCAGGGCGAACGCTGCCGCGGTGCCGGCTTGAGCATCCGGAAAGCCTGAAACCATGGAAGTCCTCTTTCTTCTCATTAGCCTGGTGCCCTATGCCATGGTCGCTGGCCTGGGGCTGGCCTTGCCCCTGCTGTTTCTGGGCGCTTACAACCGCTTCGGCGTGGGCCTGAGCCTGATCGCCGCCACCGCCGTGCTGGAAACCCTCAACCAGTCGCAACCCATCCTGCGCATCGGCCTGACGCTCTACACCCCCGACGTGCCGATGCTGGTGATCGGTGCTGCTGCGGGCCTGCGTTGGCTGCGGCGCGACGATGTGCCGCGCCGCCACCCCGCCTGGGTCTTGCTGGCCCTTGTTTTCTTCGCCGATCTGGCCATCGGCCTGGGCCGCCATGGCACCACGGCCGGCGTGCAGGCACGCCCTGAGTACTACGCGATCGCGGCCGCCACCTACGCGATGAGCTTCCCCCTGGCGGCGCGCCAAGTGCGCCAACTGGTGACGGCCTTGACTGCCATGGCGGTAGCCTTGCTGCTGCTCAGCGTCTATCGCTGGGTTGTCTATTACACGCCCATCGACGAACTGCTGCCACCGGGCGGCGTCTACAACGTCGATGGCGCGAGCCGCGTCATCGGTTCCCAGTCCGCGATGATCCTGGCCAACGTGTTGGTTGTGGGCTTGTTCTTTGCCAGCAAAGGCGGGCTGGGTACGGCGGCGCGCTGGCTGTCGCCTTTACTGCTGTCGGGTGTGGTGGTGCTGCAGCACCGTTCGGTGTGGTTGGCCGTTCTCATGGGCGTGTTGCTCAGCATCCTGCTGGCCCGTACCCAGCGGGCGCCCCTTTGGCAGCAATTGGCCATTACCGTTCTGGTGGCCACCACCGCCATCGCCCCGGTCTTCCTCAGCAACACGATTTCAGAGCAGGTGCAAACCTCCATCTCGCGCGGGGCCGCCGGCCAAGGCACCGTGGATGCGCGTTTCGCGAACTGGCGTTCGACCATCGACCTGTGGCTGGCTGACGGGCCTCGGGCCATCGCCATGGGCCGAGAATTGGGGTCTGACACCGCGCGCCTGATCGACACGGAAAAAGGCACCCTGCGCATTACCTTCAATGCCCACAACCAGTACGTCAGCGCGCTGACCAACTTGGGCGTGCTGGGCTTCGGCGCGATGTTGTGGGTGTTCGGCTATGTGTCTGTGGGTCTCTGGCGCCTGTGCGCGAAGGCCGATGAAGACACGCCAGTGTCGGCGCTGTTGCTGGTCTTGATCGGGATGGAACTGACCTACTACGTGGCTTACACGGTGGACTACACGCAGTATCTGGTGCTGGGCGTCGCGGTGGCCTGGGTGGCTGGACACCAGCGAACAGGTCCGCAGGGGGTTGCCAGCAAGGCGGCCACGAAGGCGGCCGGCGGTGCACACGGCCTGCGTGGCAGTCCCGGGGCATGACGCCATTGGCGGCTCCCGCGCGGCGCCGGCTTTATGCTGTGCTGACCTGCTTCAACCGCCGCGAAAAGACCCTGGCCTGCCTGGAGGCGCTGCAGGCCAGCGGCCGGGGTGCCGAAGGCCTGGAGCTCCAGGCCGTTCTGGTTGACGACGGCAGCACGGATGGCACAGCGGCCGCTGTTCGCCTGCACTTTCCCTGGGTCGAGGTCGTGCAGGCCGAGGGTGACCTGTACTGGTGCCGGGGCATGCACCGCGCCATCGTCGTGGCGATGGCGCGCACCCCCGACTTCCTGCTCTGGCTCAACGACGACACCTTCATCGAGCGCGACGCCCTTTCCCGTCTGCTGGCCTGCCATGACGATCTGCTGCGCCAGCGCGGGCAAGCCGCAATCGTGGTCGGCAGCACGCGTGACAGCCAAGCCGGCCATGTGACCTACGGCGGCGAACGCCGGCCGTCGCCCTGGCGGCCGGCTCGATTCACGAAGGTTCAACCGCAGCCCCAAGCGCTGCCTGTCGATACCTTCGACGGCAACATCGTCTTGATCGATCGGTCGGTTGCTGCCCGGGTCGGTAACCTGGACCCCGCCTTCGAACATGCCATGGGCGACATCGACTATGGCTTGCGTGCCCGCAAGCTGGGGGTCGAGCTCTGGCTAGCGCCCGGGTGGCACGGCGTTTGCGAGACCAATCCCATCACTGGCACGTTTCTCGACCCCGCTTTGCCCTGGCGGCGCCGCTGGCAATTGATGATGACCCGCAAGGGCCTGCCACCGCGTTCGTGGTGGCACTTCAACCGCCGGCATTCGGGTCTGCTGGGGCCCCTGGCCTTTGTCTGGCCTTACCTGCGCACATTCACGCTGCGCAGCCCTACGGCCATCAAGCGGGCAGCTGCGCGGCCGACACCCTGAACCTGAATGGCTGCGCCCTGGTTGCGCAGCGCCCTCATACCTTGCCAGGCCCGTCATGAACCCCAAGCTCAAGTCCGTGTTGCGTCCACTGGTCCGGGTGCTGCGCATTCCATTGCGACTGATCGGTTTCGATGTGGTGCAGGCGGCGACCCTGCGCCATTTGCCGCGCTACCTGGCCGACCGCGCCGCTTTTCGTCGGGCCGGTGGCCGCATCACGCAGACCTTCCCGGTGCTGGAGGACTACAGCGCCCACGCCGGTTCGGCCAGTGGCCACTACTTTCACCAAGACCTGCTCGTGGCCGGCCTCGTCCACAAGGCGGCGCCTCGGCGCCATGTCGATGTCGGCAGCCGCATCGACGGTTTCGTGGCCCACGTGGCCAGTTATCGCGCCATCGAGATCATCGACATCCGGCCCATGCCGGGTCTGGTGCACGGGCAGATCACCTTCCTTCAGGGCGACCTGATGCAACTGGACGAGCGCCTGACGGGTCTTTGCGATTCTCTCAGTTGCCTGCACGCCCTGGAGCATTTCGGGCTGGGACGCTACGGCGACCCGATAGACCCCGAAGGACACCTGAAAGGCTTTGCCAACCTGCATCGCATGCTCGAGCCGGGCGGTACCCTCTACCTATCTTTCCCGGTCGGCGTTGCGGCCGTGCATTTCAACGCTCAGCGCGTATTCGACCCTGCAGAAGTGCTGCGCTGGTGCGAAGGGCGTTTCGAGTTGCAGCAGTTTCACTGTGTCGATGACCAAGGCGATTTGCAGCTGAATGCTGCCATCGACCAAGCCTGCAAGCTGCGCTACGGTTGTGGCATCTTCGTACTGCGCAAATTGGCGTGAAGCCCGCGCCGCCGGATGAATCTGCCAGTTGTGGGCTCTACTACCGCGCGTAGGGGTTTACTGGCAGCTTCTGTACCGTGAACCCGTCGGCTTCCAAGGCCGCCAGCAAGGCTCGCGCCGGCATACCCTTGAAGACAATGACGCTGGCCAGGCCCCAGGCCAGCAGACCCAGCCGGGCCAACCCGTCTTGAACCGCCACACCCGCGCGCGTCAGCACATGCCCCCGCGTCCAGCCTTCGGCGCGTTCGCCCCCCAGGCCGGGCATGTAGAAGTCATTGAACTGGCGGTAGGCGATGCAGGCTTCGCCCACGGCGGTCATCAGGTTCGCAATCTCCTGGATGTTCAATCTGTAGATGAAGTTCCCTGCCGGTTCGAAACGGGTTTCGGTGTCGCCGCGCACCACGCGCTTCACCAGGGTCTTCAAACCGTCCAGCACGCGCCCGCCCTCGACGGGTTCGATCAGCAACACGCCCACGCGGGCTACGCGCAGCATCTCGTACAGCGCGATGGGCGGCCGAGGAAAGTGGTGGTAGGCCTCTTTGCACAGCACGAAATCGACGGCGTTGTCACCCAGGCTCAGGTGCTCGGCGTTTTCTTCGCGGTATTCGCGGATGTAGCCCTGCTCGGCGGCCGTCTTCAAGCTTCCGGCGGCCAGGCTGCTGGCCACGGCGCGCGCGCCCAGGCTGTTCAGGTAGGCGGCGTCGGAACCGTAATTGCCATCGCCGACGGTGAGCCAATGGCTGGCCGGCATGACGCTGACCAGCGTCTTGGCTGAAGACAGCATGCGCGTGTGGCGCCAGTTGTCCACCGATTCAGGGGCGGTGTAGCGCGAAGGCAAATCCAGTGCGTGGCCGTGCTCGGACTGGCGCCGGTAGCTTGCTTCGATCTGCTCTTGCATGGGGTTGCCGTATCCGTTCTGCGCTGCATTGCCTGGAGAGATGAAAATCCTGTCAAGGATACCCGAGCGCCCCCAGGTGGCAGTTGCAGCAGCGCCGGTTTTCAACGCTGCGCGAAGCTGCAGCCGCTGGCATTCACAGGGGCACTCGCTGCCGTGCCCGGGCAGCGGTCCTGCCCATCGGGTATGCCGTCACCATCGCTGTCCAACAGCGTCGGTTCCTGGGCGTAGATGATCACCGCGCTGTGCGGTGCCACGGTCAGCGGCCAGATAACAGGCTGGTTGTTGAGGAGGTTGATGAACTTCGAACACGCGCCCAGTTGCGTCACGTTGGCCGGGCAGGCCGCGCTGAGGGGCTTCGTGCCGGCATTCGTCAACGCGGCCGACATCTGGGCCAGGTTGTTCGGCGTCACGGCGACCAGTTCCATGTTGGCCACGCTGACCGACTTGCCCGTCTCGATGGCGGCCAGATCGACCCGCCCGCCCAGGCGGTTGCCGGTCGGGTCCAGCGGATTGACCGTCTGCGTGGCCTGAAACAGCATGCTGTAACGACCCCAGGTGCGACCCGCTGTGAACGACAGGTCGCGGTCGCTGAGCGAGGCGTAGTCCAAGCCGCCCAGCCGCACCACCAGCGGCACAGCTTGGATGTCCTGCTCGGCGACCAGGTCTAGCGTCAGCCGGTACCACTGCCCCTTCTGTACACCGAAGCTCGGCGAAGACAGGATGCCCGTTGAACCGCCGGCCACGTAACGCAGGCAGGTGCCCGCTGGGCAGGCTTCACGGATCAGCTGACCACTGGGTGCAGTGGCGTTCCACGGTATCCAGCCCGCTGTGTCGGTTAGTAGCGCGCTGTTGGCGATCAGGTTGCTGCCCGACACGGTGTAGCCGCTGTAGCCGTGCAGGCTGGTGCCGGTGCCGTTCACATCCACGGCCTGAGTCGATCCGGCGCCGGTGGAGCCCATCCACTGCGCGAGGGAATATGCCCGTTGCCCGCTTGATGTGAGCGTGGACACCACGGTCGGGGTTGCTCGGTCGTAGTACCGGTTGCGGTCAAAGCTACCGAAGGCGGCGGTGCTGGTGTAGCGGGTGCTGAACAGCAGGCCGACCGACTGCGGATAGACGGCTGCGATCAGGTTGTCCTCGATCACATTGCCCACCATGTCGCCGCCCGGGTTGCGCGCCGTGTCCAGCTGCATCCAGATTTGCGCCTTGCGGTTAGCGTAAAGGCGGTTGCCGCGCACCGTGTTGCCGCTGGCGTTGTGCAGCTGGATGCCGTTGTCGGTCTCGATCACGGTGTTGTCCTCGACCACGATGCCGCTGCCCAGGTCGTCGATGTAGATGCCCTGCGCCGCCGTGCTGCGTTGGCTTGCCGGCTGGCCGGCCAGCGAACCTCGGGCATGCACGATGGTGTTGCGGCGGATCTGCGAGTTGTTGCCAATCCCACCGGTGTAGATGCCGCCGCAGTCGTCCTGCACGCTGCAGGCGCCGTAGATCAGGTTGTCTTCAACCACGTTGCTGGTCCAGGCCTGAATGCCGACGTAGCCCGAATTGACGATGGTATTTCCGGTAATGGTGCTACCAGTGCCGCCAACGATGGCGGCGAGCGAACGTCGCGGCAAACTGATGGGCTGTTCGCCCTGCATCAGCACCCCGCTGTCGCGAATGACGTTGTTGTGCACCGTCATGGCCAGGGAATACTGGATGGGTTCGCCCTGGCCGGTGATGGCGTCGTCGCCCGTACGTGAGAAGGTGTTCGATTCGAAAACGGCCTGATTGCTGGCTGACGCATCAACGCCATAGTTGACCACGTCTTCCACGACGCTGTTCCGCAACTGAACGCCGATGCTGCGCTGCAAGTCGAGGCCCTGGCCGACACGCCGCACCGCCAGGCCATTCAGCACCACGTACTGTCGCGACTGTAAGTCGATGCCCAGCGCCAGCGTACTGACATTTACGGTGGCGCCGGGTGCCGCCGAGTCCGGCATCCAGGCATACAGAGTGCGGCTTGCTGCGTCGTATTGCCACTCGCCGGCGCTGTCGAGCATCCACAACTGGCCGATGAGGAAGTAGCCCCAACC
The DNA here is from genome assembly GCA_043716645.1 of Betaproteobacteria bacterium. Classification (GTDB taxonomy): domain Bacteria; phylum Pseudomonadota; class Gammaproteobacteria; order Burkholderiales; family Burkholderiaceae_C; genus Rubrivivax. The sequence continues at coordinate 109,368 of JAYSYH010000109.1, forward strand.
GGCTCGGACTGTGTAGGTGGTAGGCTTTGATAACGTGAGCTTTCCGCCTTCGAAGGATATGACAGGCGACTCGTCAATGAGGTAGCTCTCAGTACGCACTCGTACGCGGGCACCGGCAGCGAGGTTGGCGCCTGCAGGCAGCACTAGATCGGGCCCTGTTGTCAGCACGGTGCTGACAGAGGTGCCATTGACTGTGACTGAATTGCCGGCGGCGGCCATCGCCAGGTAGGGCGTGCCGGGCTCGCTGGTCAGGTAGCCGCGGTTGGGGTGGTGCGCTTCGGTGAAGGTGCCGCTGCCAGCCAGCACCTGCAGCGGCGCGCTGGCCAGAGTGGCCTGATAGATGTTGCCGCGATAAGGCTTCCAGGCCGCAGCAGCCAGGGTTACGCTGCCGTCGATGGCCGGCGCCGTGGTGCAGCCGGCCGAAGGCGGGCCGACCAGGATGGGCTGCGTGGCCGTGCCGTTAGCCGGCAGGCGCAGGGTTTCGTTCCAGACGCTGCCGCAGGCCAGTTGCACGGCATTACCCGCTGCCAGCCCGGATGTCATCAGCCGTGCCAGCGTGCGCCAGGGGCCGGTGCCGGCGGCGCCAGCGGCCGCGGCGCGCCCGTCGTTGCCGTCGCTGCCGGTGGCGCTGTCCACATAGAAGGTCTTGCGGGTGCGCTCGGTGGCCAGGCTGTTCACGGCTGCGGCGCGTGGTGCATCGGCCACGCCGGCCAGCGACAGGCTCGACGCAGCACTCAGCGCGCGGCTGACGCCTTCGGTCGGGAAGGCGTCGCTGCTGCTGGCTGTGGCGGTGCTGGTGGCGGCCGAGGCCGCCGCCAGCACCGCAGCGGCCGAAGCCGCCGCATCGCTGGTTGTCGCGCTGGTGGTGGGTGCCGCTGTCGCGACGGCCGTTTCAGCGGCCGTAGAGCCGCCGCCGCAGCCGGCCAGGCCTGCGGCGACCAGAGCCAGCGCTGCGATGTTCACCAGGCTATTGTGGAAGCGCGAAGAGCCCGAGGGCTCGACGCAGGAAACTTCGAAAGTTCGTTGGGTAGGGTTCATGTGTGCACTGGATTTCGGCCGATCGCCCGCCAACACCAGTGACCAAATGCAAGACTCCGTGCGGATATGCTTCCTGTGGGCAGGTGGGCGTCGGCCTTGCGCCGATCGCGTCGGGTAGATTCCAGCGTCCTCCGTGAAAAAGTTCGCTTGCACGCTTGTCGATGAACGATCCCGAAACACGCACCGCCCGCAAGCGTGACCCCGACGAAGGCGCGGCATGAAGATCCTGCTGGCCCACAACGCCTACCTGCACCGCGGCGGCGAAGACGCGGTTGCTGAAGCCGAAGCGGAACTGCTGAGCCGCCACGGCCACCAGGTGCTGCTGTACCGGCGCGACAACCGGGACTTGGCCGAGATGGGCAAAGCCCAGGCCGCTGCGGACACGCTGTGGTCGCGCCGCACCGAGGCCGAAGTGGGCGAACTGCTGCGCGCCGAGCGGCCCGACATCGTCCACGCGCACAACACCTTTCCGCTGATCTCGCCTTCGCTGTACTGGGCCGCCAACGCGGCCGGTGTGCCGGTGGTGCAGACCCTGCACAACTTTCGTTTGATGTGCCCGCAGGCGATGTTGCTGCGCGACGGCCAAGTCTGCGAAAGCTGCGTTGGCCGCCTGCCCCTGCCGGGCATCGTCCACGCCTGCTACCAGGGCCGGCGGGCGCAGACAGCGGTGCTGTCGGGCATGCTGGTGCTGCACCGGGCGCTGGGCACCTGGGCGCACAAGGTGCAGCGCTACATCGCGCTGAATGACTTCTGCCGCGACAAGTTCATCGCGGGGGGGCTGCCGGCCGAACGCATGGCGGTGAAGCCCAATTTCGTCGATCTGCCTGCGCCGCCCGAAGGCCCGCGCCAAGGCCTGTTGTTCGTCGGCAGGCTGTCGCCCGAAAAAGGCGTTGCCGTGCTGGTGCAGGCCGCTGCCGAATTGGCCCCGGGTGCGCTGCGCGTGGCGGGTACTGGCCCCGAGGCCGCCCGAATCGCCGGGCAGCCGGCCATCACGGCACTGGGCACGCTGGACGGCCCGCAGGTGGCTGCCGAGATGGCGCAGGCCGTGGCCCTGGTCATTCCGAGCCTCTGGTACGAGAACTTCCCGCGCACCCTGGTCGAGGCCTACGCCTGCGGCCTGCCGGTGCTGGCCAGCCGCCTGGGTGCGCTGGCTGAACTGGTCGAAGACGGTGTAACCGGCCTGCTGGTGGCGCCGGGCGATGCGGCCGACTGGTTGGCCAAGATGCAGTGGGCGCTGGCCCACCCCGAACGCATGGCGGTGATGGGCCGCGCGGCGCGCGCGCGCTACGAACGCGATTACGCGCCCGAGGTCAACCACGGGCAGCTGATGGACATCTACCGCGAGGCGATCCAGGCCCGCGAGCACGACGCCGAGAAGGTTGGCCGATGAGCGCGAGGGTCACAGCCAAGGTCATCGGCGCCAACATTGACGCCGTGAGCTGGGACGACGCGGTCGCGCGCATCGCGGCCTGGGCGCGCGAACGGCGTTCGCGGGTGGTGTGCATCTGCAACGCACATTCGGTGGTGACGACCCGGCAGGACCCCGAATTCGCCAGCGTCGTTCAAGCCGCCGACATGGCCACCCCCGACGGCGCGCCCGTGGCCTGGATGCTGCGCCGCCTGGGCCACCCCACGCAGGCCCGCATCAACGGCCCCGACCTGATGTGGCGTTGCTGCGAAGCTGCCGCCCGCCAGGGCTGGTCCATCTACCTGTACGGCGGTGCGCCCGACACCCTGCTGCGCCTGCAGGAACGCCTGCGGGCGGCCTTCCCGGCCTTGCGCATCGCGGGTGCCTGGTCGCCGCCTTTTCGGCCACTGACGGCGGCTGAAGACGACGCAGCGGTGGCCGCCATCAATGCATCAGGCGCCGGCGTGGTCTGGGTGAGCCTGGGTTGCCCCAAGCAGGAAAAGTGGATGCAGGCCCAGCGCGGCCGGGTGCAAGCGGTGATGGTGGGCGTGGGCGCAGCCTTCGACTACCACGCCGGCACCATCGCGCGGGCGCCGCTGTGGGCGCAACACGCGGGCCTGGAGTGGTTGCACCGCCTGCTCAGCGAACCGCGCCGGCTGTGGCGGCGCTACCTGGTCACCAACAGCCTGTTCGTGCTGGCGGCGGCGCGCCAGTTGTTGTCGCCCCGGCGTGACTGAGACCCCGGCTCTGCCTGGTCTGAACGATCGGCGCGCAGTCCGGGCCAGCCCTGGTCATGCTGCCTGCACCGCCGGCCGCAGCCGCTTCAGGCGGCATCGTTGCCCGCCAACGCGGTGCGCGCCTCTTGAACTCTGACACGTAGGCCAGGAAGATCGCCGCGTATCGTCGTCCAGACGATTTCCAAATCCACTTTGAAGTAGCCGTGAGCCACAGCATTGCGCATTTGGTAGGCGTACGCCAAGGGTATTTCGGGGTGCGCCGCCGCGAAGTCTGGGTGGAGTCTTTCGATGTTGTTGCTGGCCTTGCCGATGATCTCAAGGTTACGGATCACGGCGTCCTGAACCAGTTGGCTTCCCAAGAACACCAGCTCGGCCATGCCTTCGGTGTACCGCTCGATGCGAGCTATAGCTTCAATGATGTGCGCCAGGTAGTCGGCCAAACGCTGCGGGTCGCGGTTCATACGGGGCGCGCCTGCGCAAGGACGGTTGCTCGGAACTTGTCCGGCAGCGCGTTGGGCGTCAGCACATCGACCTTAACGCCCAACAGCTGGGCCAACTCGTGGCGGATCGCGCCGATGTCGAACAGCGTTGTCTCCGGCGTCGGGTCTACGAGTATGTCCAGATCGCTGCTGTCGGTGTCCTGCCCGTGGAGGACCGAGCCGAACACGCGCGCATTCAGTGCGCGGTGAGACTCAACCACACGGCGTATCGCAGCGCGGTTCGACTGAAATGCTTCCGACGGCTTCATGCGTTCCTTCAGCCCAAAGTCCGCTTTTACTCCAACAGCCCGCGCCGACCCGTGCTCAACAAGTCCGATCCGGTCCCCGGCCGCGCCAATCGCCGGTTAGCGGACGGCCGGCTGGAAAGGGCTGAGGCGTGCGGGCGGGGCTGCCTGGGGTGCCTGGGCCTGCCGGGCCGCGTCGATGATGCCGAGCGCCGCGTTTTCGAAGCTGTAGTCCTGCACGGTGGCCTGCGCGGCCCTGGCCATGCGGGCGTGCAGCGCCGGGTCGGTCAAAAGCTGCACCGCAGCGTCGGCCCAAAGCTGAGGTTCCAGGGCCAGGACGCGGCCATTGAGGCCGTCTTGCACCAGTTCACCCGCCACGCCGGCATGGGGCGAAACCAGCACCGGTACGCCCGCCAGGCAGGCTTCGTTGGCCACCACGCCCCAGGGGTCCCAGCGGCTTGGGAAGACGAACAGCCGCGCGCGCTGGAACCAGCGCGGGATGTCGGCCTGCGCCACCTGGCCGGCGAAGACGACCTCGACCGCGCTGCCCAGCGCCCGCGCTTGATCGCGCAGCGGCGCTTCCAGCGGCCCACTGCCCAACAGGGCCAGGCGCACCGAACGGCCCAGCCGGGTGGCCACATCGCCAGCCAGTGCCAGCGCGAAGCCGGCGTTCTTCACGGCCACCAGCCGCCCCGAGAACAGCAGGTCGATGTCGCGTTCACCGCCCGCCGCCGCGTGCCAGTCCACGGCGGTGTTGGCGCACAGCGGCGAGTGGTGGATGCGGGAGGCGAGCACGCCGTAAGACCTCAGCAGCCGCGCACCGCCCTGGCTGGCCGCCACGAAGCTCACGGTGGTGCTGAACACCACGTGGCGCACCAGTCGGTGCAGGCCGCTCAGGCGGGCCTCGGAGTCCACCGTGCCGTCGGTCATGGCCACGTGGCGGCAGCGGTGCAGCAGGGTGTAGGCCCAGGCGTACAGATGGGTGGGGTTGAAGCCGGTGGTCAGCACCACATCGGGCTTGAAGGCGGCCAGGGCGCGCCAGACGTCGGCGTTGCTGTGGATATAGCGGCCGGCACGTACGACCATGTTGGGCTTCAGGAAGACGTGTGCGTGCTGGAAGGGCGGCAAGTCCCACTGCCGGTCGGGTTCAGTGCGGGCGGCGTAAAGGGCCAGCAATTCGATACCCGGCTGGGCGGCGATGCGGTTGTAGATCGGGACGCGGTAGGGGGCGGGGATGTTGGTGACGATGGCCAGGCGGATGGGGCGATCCATCTCCGAGCAGTTTGCTGTCAATCCCATGGAATTCTCGACGCCTGCAGGTGCGTGCAATTTCGCTCTAATTCGTTGTGCCAGCTGGCGACCTGCCTGATGTTTCGGGCTTCTCAAGAACATAGGCAACCCCGGTCGGTCGCAGCTTTTGCCAGGTCTGCACGGCGTGATAGCGGCTGGGCCAAATGGGCAGGCGGCAGAGCCAGGCATCGAACTGAACAACCCAACTGACAGACCAAACGGGCTTGGGCAGCAGCGGTTGCAGGCGCGTAGTCAAGGAAAACATGCAACTGGTTTCCTTGACGACCTTCAGACCCGCGTCGGCGATCAGCTTGCGGAAAATGTCCAGCGGAATACCCCGTTCGCGCTTCGTCAGGCCTCTGCGACCGTAGCGCCAATCGCCCATGGAGTGGACGGGCTCGCGCAGCAGAACATACCCACCCGGTCGAAGGACTCGTTGCATTTCCTGAATGACAGTGCCAACGTTGGGAATGTGATGCAAGACGCTGAAGCAAATGACGAGGTCAAACGTTTCGTCTGGAAATGGCATGGCTCCAGACGGCTGGGGCTTTACGTAGCTGACCGGCTTTCCGTGCAATTCCGTCGCAGCAAAGCCATCCGAGGGCTCCAACACGGTCACCCGATCACTGCGCTTCAAAACAGGAAGTAATTCCGATCCCGTTGCGCTGCCAATGCCGAGCGCATGGGCGTAGTTGCGATTTGGCAAATAGCGAAATCCATGCTGCTGGGCCAATGATTCGTAGGCGTATTCCTCTGTAGCCGAAGTCGTCTTGTCGGCCGAATCGTAGTAAAGGTTAAAGTAACCTTCACGTTCATCATTGAACCAGTCTTCTATTTCTGCTGGTGTGAAGTCATTGCCATAAAGCGCCTTGCCAGCCAATGCCTGCTCTTGCCGAAGGTCACCGATCGGCGCAGCCTTTTCTCCCGTGATGTGTTCCGTCGAGTTCATTGGTACTGGCTTTCCTGATGTAATTGCTGAATTCGGTCGGTGGATGGCACACACTGATGCATGACTACCAAAGCGACCGCAGACGGTCCGTCAACCGATGCAAGATGGGGGCGCGCGGCTTCTGGGCCGCGGCGGCGTTGTAGAACCCGCGCCGTGTGAAATCCATCGCAATGCCATGCCGGGCGAACAGATCAACGACCACATGCTTTTCCCAGCGCCCGCTGACCACTCCCGTCGGCGTGTAAGGAAAGATCTCTTTCCCCGGCCCATGGTAAAGATCGCGATTGACGCACATCATTTTTTCGCCACTCCGACGTCGCGCGCGGGCAGAACCGAAGACTTCCAATTGCCAAGGGCTTTCGTGGGCGCGCAGCTGCTTGCGCAACATGCTGGTTGGCCACAGCCCCGCCTGCAAGGTAATGCGGTTGCGCGAACGCTGATCTACCCGCCACAGCAGATCATTGTCCGTAGCGTGCCAAGGGCCGGCGCCGCCGCACTCCATGACCCGGATGACATCGGCGCGGCCGGCGCGCATCTCGGTCAGCAGCTCGAGCAGCAGCTCCTCGCGCACCGGTGCTTCTAGAAAGTAGTCCTCCTGCAGGTACAGCACGTAGGTCGTACTGATGCTGTCTAGGCAGCGCATCAAACACTCGCTCCAGGTGAGGCGCCGGGTCCGTCCTGCGGCAACGCGCGCGCTGCGGATGCTCAGGCCATCGTGATGGTAGGTCTTGGCTTCAGTGTTCAAAACGATCGGCCACTTGCAATTCGGCCAGTACGTGGCGAACAGCGTGAAGAAGGGATTCCAACAATCGTCGAAGTTGTCGGATGTGTTGACTAAGATGGTCGTGTCATTCATGAGCTAATGTGTCAGCTGTGTCCGTTGATCTTGCTTCGGTTGCGTTCCGTGTGCCCAGGGTAGTTGGGGTACGGCGACTCGGCGTCACGCTGCCTTCGGATTCGGTAATCGTGTCTAAATTATCCCCGCCAATGGTTGGCAGTCCAAAGCTGTGACTATACAATCGATTGATTGCTGTTATTGACGGTCCGCGATTGCGCAATGATTGTTTATGCTTAAAGAGTTTACAAGTATTGCAAGCGTAAATCATCCAGGCAGAATACTTTCTAAATCTCTTTCGCGACATCTACCACCGTGTTGCGTCAAAATCATTAGGCATACAACATGAAATTTTCATGGATCAAGAAAAAATCACGCAGCAGTCATCTGAAATCAAAGTATTATATCAGGCAAGGTCATAGAACCGATAATCCTAAAGATCCAGTCCTAAAGCCTGGAATAGATCTCTTCCATATATTGGATCAATGTGGCTATAAAAGCCTGAACCTTTCTTCGGATCGGGGCTCTCTACGCAAGATTGTTGGGGTCGTACGTTTCCTTGCGAATCTTGCCTTTAGAATACCAGAAGGTAGTATATTGGTCTTCAATCTGCCGGCTAACTATCGGCTGATGAAACTGGTCTTTTACATCGCGAATTACAGAAAGGTAAAGCTCGTAGTTCATTGCTTCGACATACCATCAATTCGCTATCAAACGCCGATGGCATTGAGTATGCAAGACCGTGATATGATGAATAGGAGCGACATCGTACTTACGCCAAGCGCCAATAGTGAGTCGATTCTACGTCCGCTCGGGCTGAATTCTGTATGTATCCCAGTAGAAGTTTGGGACTATATCCATCCGGGGATTGCTGCATCGCAGCAAGGGAATGGTAAAGTGGTATTTGCAGGTAACCCGCGAAAAGCAACTTTTCTTTCCTCTCTGGGTGAACTTGAAACGCGCTTCAGCCTTTGGACCGTAGACTATAAATCAAAGGATGGAAATGTAGCTTCAATGGGTCGTGGTGCGACGCCAGAAGATCTGAATGAACTGGCCCAAAACAGCTGGGGGCTGGTATGGGATGGAGAGAGTATAGATGGAAATCAAACAGGAGCCTTGGGTAACTATACGCGAGTGATGACGACGCACAAGGGCGGGCTATACCTAGCAGCGGGGCTTCCAATCATAGTTTGGTCAAAGGGCGGCATGGCTCCATTTGTGAGCAAATATCAGGTTGGTATTTGTGTTGATTCATTGCGCGAGCTTGATATCTCGCTTCTGAAGTTGTCTTTAAGCCAGTATCAGACCTACCGACGAAACGCCTTTGAAATTTCACGAAAAGTACGAAGTGGATACTTCCTCCAGTGCGCGCTTGCCAGTGCAGAGCAATCGATCTGGAATTCCTGAATTAGGGCAAAAATACCCAACGCAGCTAGTGTCTGGATCCTTGGCATAAAAGATGGAGTCTGTCGCGCAAGGAAGAACTATATCAAGTCTGAAAAAATCAAATGAGAAAAGAGTTCAACTTTTCGCTGGAAGCATGGCCTCAAGTCTGTGCGGTCCCAACATTGCCGCAGGCTTAGCGTTCGGGCGGGGTGGTCGCCGGGGAATATGCTTAAAGTTAAGTTACCTGCGTGAGGGCCTAGAGCCCGAAATCAACTTAAGAGACCAGGCGCGCCGCGATGGTTTGCATAACCCCACCCCTCTCCCCCACCCAGAGCATATGAAGGCAGCTCGGCAGTGTAGTTCAAACGCGAAATTCGATCTTTATTCTCGATCGGCAATTAATACCTGCTCGCAAATGGCGGTAATAATGTCGGAATAAACACGCACTGCATTAAGTCTCTCGCGCGCGTAGGCAACTCCTTCTTGCCCGATTTCGTTGAGTTTTTCGCGGGGCAGACTGAGCAGCATGTCGGCCACGTCCAGTGCCTCTGCAGGACTTTGAACTAGATAAATACCTTTCATACCGGGTAGAACGTGTTCAAATCCTCGCTGATAGTTTGTAATATGAGGTACGCCGGTCGCTAGGCTGATAGGCAATCGGTCCGAGAAATACATGGGGATTGTGTCGAACTGGCTCCAATTGATGCTCAGCCACCCCGATCGAAGTATTCTTTCTTGATCCGAAAACTTGATCGGCCCGTGACAGTAGGGAGCCTTCGACCATCCTTGGCCTGCTCCAAAGACAGCAAATCTTTTTCCAAACGCCCCATAGAATCGCTGCGCCAAACTCTTGCGATTTCTCCCTCCCGGCAAAAAGAGGAATGGGATCCGCTTGAGGCAGGGCAAATTTGCGATCATGACTGCATCAAATTCGCGCGTCAGTGTAGGCGTCCAGGAACTGTCAAATCGCTCGTCATCATACGATTCGATCGCATAAATTATCTTTTTAGCGCCGACACGGCGCAAATCTTCGGAAAAGTAGCCTAAGCCTTTTACCACCACTGCGTGGGCCTCCGCTATAGCTACCTTCATGACAGGATCAATCGGCTTGATTAACTTGCCATAGGGGTCAGGGTCATGCCAGACAAATTTGGGTTGGGTGGCCAGCGCCTTGAGTCGCCGTAAGAATTCCCGATCGACCGGGTAGGTGCTGTTCAGGTGCTGCCAGAAGATTACGTCTGGCCCGAATGCGGCCGCTGCTTGGTAAAGGTCTTCCAGCGCCTCGGCCTGTGTCTTGAATCGTTTGCGCTCGACCAGATAGGAATAACTGGCCAGCGCCGAGAACACCCCTTGTTCGTGCAGCAATCTGAAGGCCTTGTGCGGCCCGACCTGGTCACCTTCGACGTTCTCGTTCGGGATGTAAAAGAAGCGCAGTGGTCTCATGTGGCAACGGATCGAAAAAGAAATTGGTGGGCTCGCGCATGCCAGTGGCGCAGGGCGTCGAAGCGGGCCAGGGGTGGAAAGGTGGCGCCGCGCCCGATTGCGAGGCCCGCAGCGGCAGCGACAGCGATGGCCCCGGCTGCAGCGTCAGCAGCCAATCTGCCGACCAGCGGCCATTGCAGCCATTGGGTGATGGACGCGGCACCGCACACCAGCCCGTAAACCAGCAGGCCCACGCCCGCGAGGCCCAGGAGTACTAACCGCAGCGCGGCGACCCGCACTGGCAGCACCCGCGTGATCAGCCACAAGCCAATCGCGCATCGCAGGGTGTCGGCCAGCACCACGGCCAGCGCCACTACCACCAGGCCTTGCGACCAGAGTGCAGCCACCAGGGCCACTTTGACAAAGATGAGCATGAGTTGCATCTTCAGCTTGGCGTTCAGAACGGCCAGGCTGTCGAGCGTGATGCCGCAGACGGCGTAGATGAAAGACGAAGGAACGCCCAGCGCCAGCATGGCTGTGATGGGCACCGCTTCGCTCCAGCGGCTGCCGAGCAGCAGCGCCACCACGTCGGGCGCTGCGGCCGAGATGCCGGCCGCCAGCGAGACGCTGATGGCCCCGCTGGCCAGCAACAGCACCAGGAAGCCGTCGGCCATGCGCGCGCGGTCTTGCTGCATCGCGCTGAGCGCCGGGAACAGCACCTTGTTGACGCTGCCCACCGCCTGCTCGATGGGCAAGTTGGCCAGCATCTGCGCACGGTTGAACAGGCCCAGCGGCGTGGCACCCAGCCAGCGCCCGATAAAGAAGCTTTCGATGTTGGCCCACACGAATTCAAGGAAGCCGATCACCGAGTAGCGCGAACCCGAGCCAAAGACCGCGCGCAGGTCGTTGCGGCGCAGTGGGAAGGCCAGGGGGTACTTCGTGACGGTGAAGGCCAGCGCGGCGGCCAGCGCCTGTTGCATCAGCGTGGCGGCCACCAAGCTCCACACGCCCATGTCCATCAGCGCAAACGCGACACCGGTGACGCCGTAACCCAGGATGTAGGACGCGACCTCGATGACGCTGACGATGCGGAAGTTGCCGGCCCGGCGCAGCAGGGCCATTGGCGGCCCGCCCAGGGCGCCGATGGGTAGCGAGGCACCGTAAATCCATAACACGGCCGACAACTGGTCGGACTTGAAATACCAGGCGAAGGCCGGTGCGGCTGCGCTGACGGCGGCATACAGCAGTGTGGCCACACCCACCGAAGCCAGCAGCGCCGCCGTGGCGAAATGCGCGTCCACCTGCTGGCGCTGGATCAGCGTTTGCGTGGTGCCCATCTGCGCGAAATAACTGACGAAGCGCAGCGCGATATTGGCCATCAACATCAAGCCGAAGGCCGACGGCTCCAGGTGGCGTGCCAGCACGGCCATGAAGCCGAACTGCGACAGCACGTTCACGCCTGTGGCCAGCGTGGTCCATCCAAGTCCACCGATGATTTGTTGGGCTTTCACGCCGGGGAAGAGGTACGGGGCGGTGCTGGGGGTGGGGGCTGCAAGCGCATCGGTGAATATAAACGGCCGGCATGTCGCTTCACCGTGGTCACCCGTGTTCAGGGGGCGCGCGCGGCTTCGAAACGCATGGATATTTGTTGGTGGACAGTCCAGAACCCCTGGCCGCCGTTGAGTGGGTCGCCCTGCGGCGGGCTTTTGTGGGGGCGCCTGTACCGCTTGCTGGGCGAAAGACGCATCGATGTGGTCATGGGAGGCTCAGGTCCGGCCGCTTCGGCAGATGCGGTTGTGGCATCCGCCCGCAGGCAGGCGATAGAACTGGTGCTGACTTCAGCGCCCCGTTAGTGGATCGCCTGTGCGCTACACCCTGTTGCTGGCTGCGATTTCGAGTGCAGCGGGGCTGTTGGCGGCCTACCGACCTCAGGCCGCCAGGCTGCCAGCGAACTCTGCGTAAGCCACCCGCAACCCGTCTTCCAGCGCCGTTTTGGCCTGCCAGCCCACGCTGGTGATCAGCCCCACGTCCATCAACTTGCGCGGCGTGCCGTCGGGCTTGCTGGTGTCGTAGACGGTGCTGCCGTTGTAGCCCACCACTTTCGCCACCACGGCGGCCAGCTCGGTGATGGTCACGTCGCTGCCCACGCCGATGTTCACCAGCGGCGGCTCGAAGCGGCCGGTGGCCACTTCGTCGCTGCCCAGCAGTGCGGCGTAACGGTCGGCCGGCAGGTTCATCAGGAACACGCAGGCGTCGGCCATGTCGTCGCTGTACAGAAATTCACGGCGCGGGGTGCCGGTGCCCCAGACGGTCGCCGTCGGCTCGTTGCGGGTCTTGGCTTCGTGGAACTTGCGCAGCAGCGCCGGGATGACGTGGCTGTTGGTCGGGTGGTAGTTGTCGCCGGGGCCGTACAGGTTGGTCGGCATGGCCGCCAGGTACTGCGTGCCGTACTGCCGGTTGTACGACCAGCACATCTCGATGCCGGCAATCTTGGCCAGTGCATAGGGCCGGTTGGTGGGTTCCAGCGGGCCGGTCAGCAGGTCGCGTTCGCGCATCGGCTGCGGCGCCAGCTTGGGGTAGATGCAGCTGCTGCCCAGGAACAGCAGGCGCTGCACGCCGGCCTTGTAGGCGGCATGGATGACGCTGGTCTGGATGGCCAGGTTGTCGCGGATGAACTCGGCCGGAAAGCGGTTGTTGGCCACGATACCGCCCACTTTGGCGGCCGCCAGGAAGACGTATTGCGGCCTCTCGGTTTCGAAGAAGGCTTCGGTGGCGCGGGCGTCCGTCAGGTCCAGCTCGGCGTGGGTGCGCGTGATGAGATCGGTGTGGCCGTTGGCCAGCAGGCAGCGCACGATGGCACTGCCGACCAGGCCGCGGTGGCCGGCGATGTAGATGCGTGCGTCCGTCTGCATCAAGCCGCTCATTCGTGGTGATCGTAGGCCTGGAAACCGGCCAGCTTGACCAGGCTGTCGCGCTTGGCGGCGGTGTAGTCGCTTTCGACCATCTCGCGCACCAGTTCGCTGAAAGGCGTGGTCGGTACCCAGCCCAGTTTTTCCTTGGCCTTGGTCGGGTCGCCCAACAGCGTTTCCACTTCGGTGGGCCGGAAGTAGCGCGGGTCGACCTTGACGATGACGTCGCCCGCCTTGCACTTGGCGCGCATCTCGCCCTGGGTTTTGGTCACGGCCGTGACCACGCCGATTTCCTTTTCGCCTTCACCTTCGAAAGTGATGGTCACGCCCAGTTCGGCGGCTGAGAGCTGCACGAATTCGCGCACGCTGTGCTGTTCGCCGGTGGCGATGACGAAGTCTTCAGCCTGTTGCTGTTGCAGCATCAGCCACTGCATCTGCACGTAGTCCCGCGCATGGCCCCAGTCGCGCAGCGCGCTCAGGTTGCCCAGGTGCAGCGTGGTTTGCAGGCCCAGCGCGATGCGTGCCATGGCGCGGGTGATCTTGCGCGTGACGAAGGTCTCGCCGCGGATCGGGCTTTCGTGGTTGAACAGGATGCCGTTGCAGGCGTAGAGGCCGTAAGCCTCGCGGTAATTCACGGTGATCCAGTAGGCGTACATCTTGGCCACCGCGTAAGGGCTGCGCGGGTAGAAGGGCGTGGTCTCCTTCTGCGGAATCTCTTGCACCAATCCGTACAACTCACTTGTGCTGGCCTGGTAGAAGCGGGTCTTTTTTTCCAGCCCCAGGATGCGGATGGCTTCCAGCAGGCGCAGCGTGCCGATGCCGTCGGCGTCGGCGGTGTATTCGGGTTGTTCGAAGCTGACTGCCACGTGGCTCATCGCGCCCAGGTTGTAGATCTCGTCGGGCTGCACCTGCTGCACGATGCGGATCAGGTTGGTGCTGTCCGACAAGTCACCGTAGTGCAGCTTGAAACGCTGGTTGTCGACATGCGGGTCTTGGTACAGGTGGTCGATCCGGTCGGTGTTGAACAGGCTAGCGCGGCGCTTGATGCCGTGCACTTCGTAGCCCTTGTTCAACAACAGTTCGGCCAGGTAGGCGCCATCCTGGCCAGTCACGCCGGTGATCAGTGCAGTCTTCATGGGGGGCTTGATGTGGCGCAGAACGCAAGGGGTCTGAGGGTAACCGGTCACCGAGGGTCAACCCGCGGCAGGCTGGAGATAGTGCGTGAATCAATTTGCAGGTGCGCGGGAGGATCGTCACGGCTTTATGCGCCGCCAAAACACGTGGGGTTCCAGCAGTCCCAGCGTTGCGTCGTTTGCGACCGCTGGTGGCGAATTCCAGACCGGCCC
>JAYSYH010000110.1:0-1957 GCA_043716645.1 Betaproteobacteria bacterium
AGCCCGCCTGAGTGGCTTGCAAAAGCGGCGTACCAGTTCAATCATTTCAGGCGATTCCAGATCGCCCGTCTCGACCTGTTGAGCAAGGCCTGGACAAGCTGATGCATCACGAGGGTTGTGTCAGCCTGCGACGCGGCTAGGCGCGCGAACAGCGGACTGGCCAGCGTGGCGGGCGTGGCCATGACGCCGATACGCCGGTTGCGCGTGGCCGCGATCGTCCGCTTCAAGCCTGGCTCGATGCCGACGATAGGCAGGTTGGGCCAGAGCGTGCGAAGGTGCTCGATCGCGATGGCGGTCGCCGTATCGCAGGCGATAACGATGCCTGTGGAGCACAGCGACAACAGATGCCGAGTAATGCAGCTTGATCGGGCAAGCACCTCGGCGACCGGCCGTTCACCGTAAGGCGCATATGCCGAGTCGGCGATGTAGCAAATCGGTGTTCTGGGCATTGCGGCGTGCAGGGCGCGCAGCACCGACAAATCACCGACGCCCGAGACGAAGGCGCCGATCAGGCGCGATGCGGGCAGCGCGGGAGGCGCGGGAGGCGCGGTGGACAAAGGCGAATCCTATAAAATAGAACGATCGTGCGATTTTGCGCGACCCGTGTCGTCGGAGGGTTGCGATGCGCACCCTAAAATCGGTCAAAGTTCAACAGTCATGCTGCAGGAGTGCGCGTTATGAAGGTGCTGGTTCCCGTCAAACGGGTGGTCGACTACAACGTCAAGGTTCGCGTCAGATCCGACGGTAGCGGCGTCGACATCGCCAACGTCAAGATGAGCATGAACCCATTCGACGAGATCGCAGTCGAGGAGGCCGTCAGGCTGCGCGAGAAAGGCGTCGTCACCGAGGTCATTGCCGTGTCGTGTGGCGTCACGCAATGTCAGGAAACCCTGCGCACCGCGATGGCCATCGGTGCCGACCGTGCAATCTTGGTCGAGACCGATGTCGAGTTGCAGCCGCTTGCAGTCGCGAAGCTGCTGAAGGCCTTGATGGACAAGGAGCAGCCGGTCCTGGTGATCCTCGGCAAGCAGGCCATCGACGACGATTGCAACCAGACTGGCCAGATGCTCGCGGCATTGGCGGACCTGCCGCAAGCCACGTTCGCCAGCAAGGTCGAGGTCACGGACGGGTTTGCCAGCGTAACCCGCGAGGTTGACGGTGGCCTGGAAACTCTGAAGATCAAGCTGCCCGCGATCATCACCACCGACCTGCGCCTGAACGAGCCGCGCTACGTGACGCTGCCCAACATCATGAAGGCGAAGAAGAAGACGCTCGACGTGTTCAAGCCGGCCGATCTGGGCGTTGACGTGACGCCGCGAATCAGGACGCTGAAAGTCAGCGAGCCGCCCAAGCGCAGTGCCGGCATCAAGGTGGCCGATGTGACTATGCTGGTGAGCAAACTCAAGAACGAAGCGAAGGTGATCTGATATGACGACCCTGGTGATTGCTGAACACGACAACGCGTCCGTCAGGGGCGCCACTTTCAACACCGTGACCGCCGCGTTGGCTTGCGGCGGTGACGTGCACCTGCTGGTGGCCGGCTTGAACGCCGCGCCCGCCGCCGCTGCGGCAGCGCAGATCGCGGGCGTCGACAAGGTGCGTCACGCGGACTCCGAAGCGTTTGCGCATGGCCTGGCCGAGAACATGGCGGCTCAGATTCTGGCGCTGGCCAGCGGTTACAGCCACATCCTGTTTGCCGCCACGGCGTCGGGCAAGAACATCGCGCCGCGCGTGGCCGCCAAGCTCGACGTGGCGCAAATCTCCGACATTATTCGCGTCGAAAGCGCCGACACCTTTGATCGCCCCATCTACGCTGGCAATGCCATCGCCACCGTGCACAGCACCGAGGCGACCAAGGTCATCACCGTGCGCACCACCGGTTTCGACCCGGCGGCGGCCAGTGGCGGCAGCGCAGCCATCGAGGTGTTGAATGCATGCCCCGACACCGGTCTGTCGA
>JAYSYH010000012.1:0-2592 GCA_043716645.1 Betaproteobacteria bacterium
GCCGCTGCTGGCCTCGGGCATCGTCGCGGCCAGCGCGATCCGGCACGCCGGCACTGCCGCGCAGCAAGCGGCCTGGTTGCCCAGGATCGCCCGCGGCGAGTCCATCGCCACACTGGCGGTCGATGAATCGGCCAAGCACCGCAGCGGCGGGCTGGCCACCCAGGCACGGGCCGACGGCGCGGGCTGGCTGCTCGACGGCCACAAGCAGTTGGTGCTCGATGGCCATGTGGCCGACGTGCTGGTCGTCGCCGCGCAATTGGCTGACGGCGGCATCGGCCTGTTCCTGGTCGATCCCCAGGCCGCCGGGGTGACCGTCGAGCGCACCGTGATGGTCGACGCCCACAACGCCGCGCGCGTGCAACTGCAGGGTGTCAAGCTGGGCGCCGAGGCCCGGCTGGGCGCGAGCGGCGAGAGTGGCCAGACCGCCGCCGCCGCGCTGGACGCGGCCCTCAACGCGGGCCGCTGCGCCGCCGCCGCCGAATTGCTGGGCCTGGCCGACGAGGTCTTCGAGCGCACGCTCAGCTACCTGAAGGAGCGGCGCCAGTTCGGCAAGCTGATCGGCGAGTTCCAGGGCCTGCAGCACCGCGCCGCCACGCTGTACTGCGACCTGGAGATCACCCGCGCCGCGGTCATCAAGGCCCAGCAGGCGCTGGATGCCGACCCGGCCACCGCCGCCAATGCGGTGGCCGTGGCCAAGGCCCGAGCCGGCCGCACCGCCACCACCGCGGTGCAAGAGGGTGTGCAGATGCACGGCGGCATGGGCATGACCGACGCGTTCGAGATCGGCTTTTTCATGAAGCGCGCCCGCGTGTTGCAAGAGCTGTGGGGCGACACCAACTTCCACCTCGACGCCCTGGCCCGGCGCCGCGGGTACTAGCCCACCCCCGTAGCGCCTTCGGCGCTCCCCCTCAAGGGGGCGTCGCCAGTGGTCCGGCAGAGCCGGTCCCACGGCGCCTACTGGGTTACGTCAGTGCCGACTGTTGTTTCTGTTTGACCTTCAACTGAAAGATTCCCAATGAGCAATCCCGTCAGCATCCGTGTGCAAGGCTCCGTGGCCGTGCTGGCCATGGACCGCCCGCCGGTCAACAGCCTGGGCTACGACTTGCGCGCCGGCATCGCCGATGCGCTGGACGCCGCCAACGCCAACCCGGCGGTGCAGGCGATCGTGCTGATCGGCACCGCCCGCGCGTTTTCAGCCGGCGCCGACGTCACCGAGTTCGGCACGCCCAAGGGCGCGAAGGAGCCGAACCTGCGGGTGGTCATCGAGATGCTGGAAAACAGCCCCAAGCCGGTGATCGGCGCCCTCTCCGGCCAGTGCCTGGGCGGTGGCCTGGAACTGGCGATGGGTTGCCACTTCCGCGTCGCGCTGGCCGACGCGCAGCTGGGCCTGCCCGAGGTCAAGATCGGCCTGCTGCCCGGCGCCGGTGGCACACAGCGCCTGCCGCGGCTGATCGGCCTGGAAGCCGCGCTGAACATGATCGTCAGCGGCGCGCCGGTGGCCGCCGCCCAGTTTGCCGGTTCGCCGCTGGTCGACAAGATCATCGAAGGCGAGCTGGTCGCCGGCGCAATCAGCTTTGCCGAACACGTGATCGCGCAGAAGCTGCCGCTGCGCCGGGCCCGCGACCTGAAGGTCAAAGACCCGCAGGGCGAGGCCTTCCTGCAGTTCGCTCGCAACACGGTCGGCGCGATGAGCAAACACTTCCCGGCGCCGATGAAGTGCCTGGAAGCGGTGGCGGCGTCCTACGGCAAAACCTTCGAACAAGGCGTGGCTGCAGAGCGTGAAGGCTTTTTATCGCTGATGGCCAGCCCCGAGTCGAAGGCGTTGCGCCATGCCTTCATCGCCGAGCGCGCCGCCGCCAAGATCCCCAACCTGCCTGCCGACACCGCACTGCGCGAGATCAACAGCGTCGGCGTGATCGGTGCCGGCACGATGGGCGGCGGCATCACGATGAACTTCTTGAACGCCGGCATCCCGGTGGTGCTGCTGGAGATGCGCCAAGAGGCACTGGACAAGGGCCTGGCCATCATCCGCCGCAACTACGACAACTCGATGAAGAAGGGCAAGTTGAAGCCCGAGCAGGTCGAGCAGCGCATGGCCATGGTCACCGGCACGCTGAGCTATGACGCCTTCAGCGACGTCGATCTGGTGATCGAAGCGGTGTTCGAGAACATGGACGTCAAGCAGACGGTGTTCGAGACGCTGGACAAGGTCTGCAAGCCGGGCGCGATCCTGGCCTCCAACACCAGCTACCTCAACATCGACACCATTGCCGGCTTCACCAAGCGCCCGGCCGACGTGGTCGGCCTGCACTTCTTCAGCCCGGCCAACGTGATGCGCCTGTTGGAGGTGGTGCGTGGCGCCAAGACCGCGCCCGACGTGCTGGCCACCAGCATGGCCATCGCCAAGAAGATCAAGAAGGTCGCGGTGGTCTCGGGGGTCTGCGACGGCTTCATCGGCAACCGCATGCTGGCGCGTTACGGCGCGGCGGCGCAAGGCCTGCTCAACGCCGGCGCACTGCCGCAGCAGATCGACGGCGCGCTGCAGCAGTACGGCATGGCGATGGGCCCGTTCCGCATGGGCGACCTGGCCGG
>JAYSYH010000111.1:0-1957 GCA_043716645.1 Betaproteobacteria bacterium
GCGTTACGTCAACTTCCACTACAGCGTGACGATCGACCTGTTCGGCGCCGACGAGTCGAGCAATGCCGCCATTTTCTACAACTCCGGCATCAAGGGCCGATACGACGAAACCAAACGTGACGACGATCACCGCTTGCAAGGCCGCACCTACAAGGTGTTGACGGTGCAGGACGGACAGCTGGCGGAGAAGGAAGTGCCCATGCTCAACGCGCTCAACGAGGTGCTGCGCGACGACTTCATCAAGGACTCGATCGCCGGGATCGGCCGCTGGAACCGGGTGATAGAAAAGGCTGGCCTGCCAATGCGGCTGACCGCGCCGCATAAGGCTTTTAACCGCCGGATCGGCGGGCTGGCTTCGGTGCGTGTGAGCCCGGAAGGTCAGGTGGTCAGCGACACGCAATGGGCCGAGCACGAACGCCAGTGGCTGCCATCGGCGGAGGATCGCGCATTCGTCGCATCGCTGATGGGTTCGGTCACCGAGCCAGGTAAATTTGCCGGATGGATTGCGCCGCCGCCGACCGGCATCAACAAGCAGCCGCAGGATTTTGAATATGTGCGTTTTGGCTGAAGTCGATCAGGTCGCTCCAGGAAAACTACCATGAATGCCGTGCTTGGAACGCCTGTGGGCACGTCCGCCCTGAAGCAGCATCTGATCGATCCCGAGATTTGTATCCGCTGCAATACCTGCGAGGCTACCTGCCCGGTCCACGCTATTACCCACGACGACTTGAACTACGTCGTCAATGCGGATATCTGCAACGCGTGTATGGCGTGTATCTCGCCCTGCCCCACCGGGTCGATTGACAACTGGCGGACCGTGCCGCGCAGCGCAGCGTATTCCACGGCAGAGCAGCTGACCTGGAATGAATTGCCAGCCGAGCTGACCGACGATCAATTGGCGGCAGCCGGCGTACCAGGCAGCACCGTGGACCACTTGCCTGCCGAGGTGTCGCAGTCGGCTGCGCAAGCCGTTATCACACTCGAGTCGCCTTTCAGCTCTTCGGCCTACGGTGCCACCGTACCTCCGTGGTCCGCAGCGCACCCGTACGCTAATTTGTACGGGCCCAAGAACCCGATCACCGCCATCGTGGTTGGCAACTTTCAGCTGAATGAGGCTGGCACCGACAACATGACGCACCATATCGTGCTGGACATGGGCAGCATGCCGTTCCCGCTGCTGGAGGGCCAGTCGATCGGGATCATGGCACCGGGCCTGGATGCGCTCGGCAAGGCACCCCACGCACGCCAGTATTCGCTGGCCAGCCCGCGCAACGGCGAGCGCCCTGGCTACAACAACCTGTCACTGACGATCAAACGCGTCACGTCTGATCACCAAGGCCAACCGGTGCGCGGCGTCTGTTCCAACTATCTGTGTGACCTGATGGTCGGCGATAGGGTCAGCGTCATCGGCCCGTTCGGCACCTCGTTCCTGATGCCCAACCACCCGCGCTCCAACATCGTGATGATCTGCACCGGTACCGGCAGCGCCCCGATGCGCGCCATGACCGAGTGGCGCCGCCGCCTGCGCGCCAGCGGCAGGTTCGAGGGCGGCAAACTGATGCTGTTCTTCGGCGCCCGTACCCGGGAAGAACTGCCCTACTTCGGCCCGCTCATGAACTTGCCCAAGGACTTCATCGACATCAATTTCGCGTTTTCACGCTCGCCGGGGCAACCCCGGCGTTATGTGCAGGATGCGCTGCGCGAGCGGGCGGCAGATCTGGCGCCGTTGCTGGCAGAGCCGAACACGTTTGTCTATGTATGTGGATTGAAAAGCATGGAGGAAGGCGTGATGCTGGCCTTGCGCGATATCAGCCAGCATGCCGGGCATCAGTGGGAGAGCTTGGGCGGGGTACTCAAAAAAGAGGGGCGGCTGCATCTTGAAACTTACTGATCGCCAGTTTTTGTCAAACGGGAAGGCAAGAATCGACAGCGTTATCGGTTTCGCAGCCGCCTGAGG
>JAYSYH010000112.1:0-6148 GCA_043716645.1 Betaproteobacteria bacterium
ATCGTGGCCTTCGTGCAGCGGCTGCGGGCGCTGGAGTTGTACAAGCGGCCCGGCATCGCCGAAACCATCGAGTGGACGCGCGCGCTGATGGCGCTGGACGCGCGGGCGCTGCAGCCGCAACTCGTCCGCGACACGCTGGGCGTGCTGCTGAAGTACCAAGACGACATCGCCCGCATGCAGGGCACTGAGGTCGAACGCCTGCTGGCCGGCGCGCAAAGCACGGCAACCGGGCCGCGATGACCCGCGAGCCGCCAGCGCCGCCGATCTCGCCGATCGCGCCGATCGCGCCGATCGAGTCCATCGCGCCCCTCCACCCGGCACTGGCGGGTCACCTCGCCGACAACGTGATGCATTTCGGCCGCCTGCTGCGCCGCGCCGGCCTGCCGCTGCCCACCGAACGCATCCAGCTGGCGCTGGCAGCCCTGCCGATCGCCGGCCTGGCATCGAAGGCGGACTTCCACGCCACGCTTGCCGCCTGCCTGCTGGACCGCGTGGAACACCGCGAACTGTTCGATCAGGCGTTCGCGCTCTTCTGGCGCGACCCCGACCCCGCCGACCGCACGATGACCCTGCCGCTGACGGCCGCGGCACGACCTGCCCAACCGCAGATCGAGCCCACAGAGTCGCCGCCCGCGCCCGCCAACCGGCGGCTGGCCGAGGCGCTGAACCCGCAGCCGCAGCCGGACCCGCAGCCGGACCCGCGGCCGGACCAGCAATCGACCGCGCTCGAAACCGCGCTGACCTGGAACGACCGCGAACGGCTGCGCCAGGCCGACTTCGACGGCATGACGGCCGACGAATGGCGCGCGGCCCAAGCGCTGCTGCGCCGCATGGCACCGTTGTTCGATCCGATCCGCACGCGGCGCAGCGAACGCGCCGCCCGCCCCGGCCGATCTGACGGCCGCGCTACGTTGCAGGCGCTGGCGCGCAGCGGTGGCGACGTCTGGCAGATGCGCTGGCAGCGCCAGCGCAGCCGGCCCGCGCCGCTGGTGGTGCTGGCCGACATCTCCGGTTCGATGAGCCGCTACAGCCGCATGCTGCTGCACTTCACACACGCGCTGGCGGTAGGCCGCGGCGCCGCTGCCGCCGTGGAAAGCTTCGTCTTCGGCACGCGGCTGACACGCACCACGCGGGCACTGAAGCAGCGCGATCCCGACACCGCCATCGCCCAGGTGCTGCGCGACGTGGCCGACTGGTCAGGCGGCACACGCATCACCGCCTGCCTGCGCGACTTCAACCGGCACTGGGCGCGCCGCGTGCTGACCGGCCGGGCCACCGTGCTGCTGATCAGCGACGGCCTGGAACATGGCACCCCCGAAGACCCGCGCTGCGAGGGCCTGGCCTTCGAGATGGAGCGGCTGCACAAAAGCTGCCGCAAGCTCATCTGGCTAAACCCACTCTTGCGCTTCGACCAGTTCCAGCCCCGCGCGGCGGGTATCAAGGCCATGCTGCCCAGCACCGACCTCTTCCTGCCGGCGCACAACCTGCACAGCCTGGAAGCGCTGGCGCGGGTGCTGGGTGGCGGCGCTCAAGCCCCCACGCGCCGCTGAATTTGCAGCGCTAATTCAACACCGTGGTCACCAGGATGCGGTAGCCGGGCTGGGCGATGGTTTGCAGCTTGCTGAAAATCTTGGCGTTGCGCAGGTACTAGGCGGCGTTCAGTTCGGCACCCGGATGCTCTTTCGCGTCGCCCACGGCCAGCAGCGGGTAGTAGTCGTAGTAGTAGTCGTAGTAGTAGTGGTAGTAGTAGTAGCCGGCTATCTCGGCCACGTCTTCGCCTGGCGCATTCACCATCAGCGACAGCTGGCGCACGGTGCTTGTTTTCTGGCCCTGCTCCATGCAGACTCATGCCAGCGCCTCACGCACGAAATCCAGTCGGTCCTGGCCGAAGAACATCGCCTCGCCGACGAAGCAGGTGGGCGCGCCGAACACGCCGCGTGCCACCGCTTCTTCGGTGACGGCCACCAGTGCGGCCTTGACTTCGGGCTCGGCCGCCAGCGCCATGCAGGTCTCGGCGTCCAGGCCGGCTGCGGTCAGGGTCGTGGCCAAAACAGCCGTGTCGCCCAGGTTCTGCTGCTGCTGCCACAACGCCGCAAAGACAGCATCGCAGAACGCCATCAGCTGAGCCGGCTGGCGCTGCTGCAGCCCGGCGGCCAGCCGCATCAGCGTCAGCGTGTTGATCGGGAACGCGGGGTTCATCTTGAAGACCACACCGTAGCGCTGCGCCCAGCGCTGCAGGTCGCCCATCAGCCAGCGGCCCTTGGCGGGCACGGTGATGGGCGCGCTGTTGCCGGTTGCTTTGAAAACGCCCCCCAGCAGCATCGGCCGCAGCACCAGCGTCGCGCCGGTTTCGGCCACGATCTTGGGCAGCTGCGTGTAGGCAAGGAAGCTGGCCGGGCTGCCGAAGTCGAAGAAGAATTCCAGGGTCTTGCCCATCGAGTGCCTGCGATTTTGGCCGTTAGGCTGCCGGCATCCGGTTGAGCGCCCGCCAGACCGCTTCAGCGGTCAGCGGCATCTGAATCTTCTCGGCATCACGCCCCAGGCCGGTACCGTCCAAACCGTGGGCCAGCGCATCGACCACCGCGTTCACCGTCGCCGGTGTCGCGCCGATGGTGCCCAGTTCGCCCACGCCCTTCACACCCAGGCTGTTGGTCAGGCACGGGATGCTGGTGTCGAAAACCGTCTTGAAGCCCAGGAAGCCGTCGGCGCGCGGCAGCGCGTAGTCCATGTAGCTGGCGCTCAGCAACTGACCTTGTCCGTCATAGACGATGCGCTCGCTCAGCGCCTGTCCGATGCCCTGCACCGCACCGCCTTCGACCTGGCCCTTCACGATGACCGGGCTGACGACGCGGCCGATGTCGCTGACGCTGGCGTAGGCCACGATTTCTACCGCGCCCGTCGCTGGATCGACTTCGACCTCGCAGCAGTGCGCCGCATTGGGCCAGCTGGGCGCGGTTGCTTTCGCGCCGCCATCGGCGGTGATGACCGCATCGGCCTGGCGCTGCGCCAGTTCGAACAAGCCGATGCCCAGGTCGGTGCCAGCCACGGTGTAGCGGCCCTCGGCGTATTCGATGTCGGCGGCTGGTGCTTCGAGTGCAACGGCTGCCAGGTCCTGCGCCTTGGCGATGGTGTTGGTGGCAGCGGTTGCCACCGCCGCACCGCCGGTGAAGAGCGAACGGCTGCCGGCGCTGCCGAAGCCATTGGCACGGTCGGTGTCGCCCTGCAGCACACGGATGCGTTCCAGCGGCACGCCGAAAACGTCCACCGCCAGCTGCGCGTAACTGGTGGCGATGCCCTGGCCCATGGCCATCGTGGCCGACGTCAGTTCAATGTAGCCGTCGGCCGTGACCCGCACCTGCACCTGCTCTTCCAGGGCGTTGCCGCCGGTCCACTCCAGGAAGGTGGCAAGGCCGCGCCCACGCAGCTTGCCGCGGGCTTTCGATTCAGCGCGGCGGGCTTCGAAACCGGCGTAGTCGGCAAGCTCCTGGCATTGCGCCAGCAGGCCGGCGAACTGCCCGCAGTCGTAGGTCTGGCCCATCGCGTTGCGGTAGGGCATCTGCTCGGGGCGGATCATGTTGCGTCGGCGCAGTTCGGCGGGGTCGATGTGCATTTCACGCGCGGCGGCGTCGAACAATCGTTCGATGACGTAGATGGCCTCGGGCCGGCCCGCACCCCGGTACGCGCCCGTCGCCGCCGTGTTCGTCAGCACCGCGCTGATGTGCAGGTCGATGGCCGGGATGTCGTAGATGCTGGTCTGCACCCACGGGCCGAT
This sequence comes from Betaproteobacteria bacterium, assembly GCA_043716645.1. Taxonomy (GTDB): domain Bacteria; phylum Pseudomonadota; class Gammaproteobacteria; order Burkholderiales; family Burkholderiaceae_C; genus Rubrivivax. Next base: position 3,773 of record JAYSYH010000112.1, read on the forward strand.
CATCAGCTGGATGGCCACGCCCGCGCCGGTGACGTAGCAGCCCACGTTGGCCAGCGAACGCACGCGCAAGCCCAGCACCCGGCCGTCGGCGTCCAGCGCCATCTCGGCGTGGCTGAGCAGGTCGCGGCCGTGCACGGCGGTCAGGAAATCTTCCAGCCGGTCGGCCTGCCACTTCACCGGCCGCAGCAACTGCTGCGCGGCAAAGGCCACCGCGATGTCTTCCGGGTAGGCGCCGGTCTTCATGCCGAAGCCGCCGCCAACATCGCCCACCACCACGCGCACCTGCTCCGGGCTCAGGCCGGGCAGGCAGGCAGCCAGCACGGCGCGTTCGCCGGTGGGCATCTGCGTCGACAGGCGCATCGTCAGCCGGTCACCTTCCAGGTAGGCCAGCACCGAGCGCGGCTCGATGGTGCTGGGCGCCAGGCGCTGGTTGACCAGGTCCAGCGTGACGGTGTGCGCGGCCCGCGCGAAGGCGGCCGCGACGTCGTCAGGCTTGCCGTGGCGCATTTCGGCCAGCACGTTGCCCGGGGCTTCGGGACTGACCTGCGGCGCGCCTGGCGCGACGGCATCGGTGGCATTGCTGACGGCCGGCAACACGTCGATCTCAACGACCACGGCGTCGGCCGCGGCCCGCGCGCCGTCGCGCGTGGTGGCCACCACCGCGACGATGGCCTCACCGACATGGCGAACGACGTCCACCGCCAGCGCGCGCTTGGCCGGCGGGCGCATCGGCTGTCCGTCGGCGCGCTTGAATCCGGCAGCGGCCGGCAGCGGCTTGACGCCCGCCGCTTCCAGATCGGCACCGGTGTAAACGCCCAGCACGCCGGGTATGGCGGCGGCGGCGGCGGTGTCGATGCTGACGATGCGACCGTGCGCGCTGGTCGAACGCACGAAGCGCATGAACACCGCACCGGCCGGCGTGACGTCGTCGGTGTAGCGGCCCTGGCCCTGCACCAGGGCCGGGTCTTCGATGCGGCGCACCGCTTGGCCGCTGCCGAAACGCGCGGCGATGCCCAGTTCGGTCAGCTTCAACAGTTCGGCGGGCGCGTTCATGCAGTCTCCTTGGCCATCACAGTGGCGGCTTGCTGCACGGCCGCAACGATGTTGACGTAGCCGGTGCAACGGCACAGGTTGCCTTCCAGCGCATCGACCACTTCGGCCTCGGTCGGGTGGGGGTTGTGCTGCAGCAGGCCGGTGGCCGCCATGATCATCCCTGGCGTGCAGAAGCCGCACTGCAGACCGTGGCAGGCGATGAAGGCTTCTTGCACTGGGTGCAGCGTGCCGTCAGCCTTCGCCAGCCCTTCCACAGTGGTCACGCTGCGGCCCTGAGCCTGCAACGCCAGCAGGCTGCAACTCTTCACGGCCAGACCGTCCAGCAGCACGGTGCAGGCGCCGCACTGCGCGGTGTCGCAGCCCTGGTGGGTGCCGGTCAGGCCCAACGTGTCGCGCAGCAAGTCGACGAGCAGCATGGCGGGTTCGGCAGCGGTCGCGGTGGCGCGGCCGTTCAGCATGAAATCAAGTCGGGACATGGGTCTGGAACCTCCATCAAAGGGCGCAGCTTCTGAAGCCACAAAACATAGTATCTTGAGCCGGTGGCGCGTAGCGCCGCGCCTGCGGATAAGCCCGGCGCTGGCGGGTGGCAAACGAAGCACCGCGCAGCACGCCGACAGCGGCGCCTTCGGCGGGCGGCGCGTCCAGGCAGCCGGGCGGCACCGCGCCGGCGCCGGGCCAGGCGCGTGCGCTGCCGGCCACCCATTCGAAAACGTCGCCCCACAAGAAACCACGCCGCGCGCCGGCCATGGCGGCCCCTTCCCATTCCGGTTCGGTGGGCAGCCGGCGGCCGGCCCAGCGGCACCAGGCTTGGGCTTCAAAGCGGCTGACGTGCATCGCCGGCTGGCTGGCGGCGGCGCGGGCCAGCATGGCGCTGGCACCGTGGCCGCGCTGCACCAGTACCGCTCCGTGGAACTGCTCGACCTGGCCTGGCGCCCGTCGGCCTTGCGCCTGCACCCAGGCCCAGCCGGCGTCGCTCCAGAGTTCGCTTCGGTCGTAGCCGCCGTCCTCGGCGAATTCCACATAGCGCGCCCAGTTCACCACCTGCGCGTCGATCTCGAATTCCGGCACCGCCACCGCGTGCGCCCAGCGCTGGTTGTGCGGCACCAAGCCGTTGCCGGGGGCACCGCCCGCACCGCCCGCACCGTCCGCACCGTCCCCGCGGCGCACGTCCACGCTGCCCAGCGTCCAGCACTGCGCCGGCAACCACAGCGGCGGGCGTTCGGCGCGGGCCGGCGGCGCACCGGCGTGCAGGCGTTCGGCCAGCGCCTCGCCCAGGCGGTCTTCGTGCAGCAAGGCCTGCCGGTAAAAATACAGCGCGGCGTC